>JAIXYC010000025.1 GCA_027490455.1 Sphingomonadales bacterium | reverse complement strand
GGGTTTCTCGCGCAGAAACCTGCTGCGCCATCACCGGGCGAACCCGATGGCGATTTGTACGAAGCGGTCATTGCGGCGCTTAAGGAAATTTACGACCCGGAAATTCCGGTGAACATTTATGACCTTGGCCTGATTTACAATGTCGAGATCAATGACGGCCATGCGCTTGTGTCGATGACACTGACGACCCCGCATTGCCCGGTGGCGGAATCGATGCCGGGTGAAGTTGAACTGCGCGTCGGCGCGGTGCCGGGCATTGGTGATGCTGAAGTAAATCTGGTCTGGGAACCGGCATGGAGCCCCGCCAATATGACCGATGAAGCCCGTCTGGAGCTTGGAATGTTATGACCGATGTAAAGACCCGCGTTCGCCCCGCTGCAGTCATCCTGACGCCCGCGTCGGAAGCGCGGATTGCTGAACTGATGTCCAAGGCACCCGAAGGCGCAATTGGCGTCAAGCTGTCCACGCCGCGTCGGGGCTGTTCGGGCCTCGCTTATTCGGTCGACTATGTGTCCGAAGCCATCGCCTTCGATGAAAAAATCGAAACGCCGGGCGGCGTGCTCTACATCGATGGCGGCTCGGTCCTCTATCTTGTCGGATCTATCATGGATTGGGTCGAAGATGAATTTGCCGCTGGCTTTGTCTTCAACAACCCCAACGCCACCGGCAGTTGTGGATGCGGCGAAAGCTTTACGGTTTAAAAACCGAACTGGAGCCGGAACGCCACGCCGATGTCATCCGGCGCGCTTTCAAAATGCCCCGGCTCCTGTCGCCAGAACAGGTTTGACGAGAAATAGCCGCCATTTATTGGCAATATCCAAGCAACCTCACTCGCGATTTCGCGGCCTTGCGGCGCAAGGCTGAAGCGTCTGATGCCGAATGTCGGCGTAAGCGTCGCATAATCATAGGCAATGGGCACATTCAGCGCGAGGCCGCCGCTGGTGACACGCAGCGGTTGGGCAACCCGAAACGCCAGCCGGTCGCCGGTCGCAAATGCGTTGGCACGTGATACATCAAAGGAAAATGCGTTGCTCTTCAGCAGGCTTTGTCCAGTCAGTGTCGACCCCGCATTGCCATAGGTCCACCCTTGCCGCCAACTGGAGCCGATGGACCAGCCCTGTCCCAAGGTCGCTTCCATATTGCCGTCGACGAACAGGCTGCGCGCACCGCCGCGACCGATGAAGTTGGCAAAGCGGGCACCTAGGATGGTTTCATCCTCCCGCATCCAATTGGTACCCAGCGCCAGTCTGGCCGGCCCGATCTTGCGATCCAGCGACAACCCTAATGTTGCATAAGGATATTGGCGGGTACCGCGGCGGAGATATTCGTCGCCGGCACCTTCATACAGACGGGCGTCGCCATGTTCGACGCTGCCCGTCAGTCCGAAAGCACCCAATTTCTGTCGCAGGGCAAAGGATTTGCCAGGCTGGCGTTCAAAGCCGCCTTCCATCCGTGCCTCACCAGCGGTCAAAAAGGCGCTGCTTGCCATGTCTTGTAACGCAACGACTTGATTGGCGGCGGTTTGTCGAATGCCCAAACTAAACCGGGTATCTTTTGTAATCGCTGCGCTCACCCGGCCTGCCAACAACCGCGCCTGTCGCGCTTGCCCGTCCGAAAGCGCAAGCGGCAATATGCTGGGTGTGCCGGCGCCGCTGTCGCTGATGGAAAATGCAATTTGGGTTGTGCCATGAACCGCGCTCGCCGATCGGTCCTGATGGATAAGCGCTGGGGTTAATCGCAACCGGGGCGCTGTGGCATTCAAACCATGCGCAAGGTCGATGTCATATGCACGGCCATAGCTATCCACGATCACCGCGTTCACGGGACGATTGGAAATCGCTACATCGCCCATCGGGCCACTTGTCGTGCCACCATCGCCCGAAAGCGGAACGGCTATTGTTGTGCCCGCCAATGACGTCGTTCCGGAGGGCGCAAAGGCGCGCGCAATATCCAATATGCCGCGGCCATAAATTGCGTCGGTGCCGGGGTCGCCCGCATCACGCGCGGACGTCAGCAGCAGATTTACAATCTGTGCGCCCGTGAGATTGGGAAAGGCTTGCGCCAGCAAAGCTGCAGCGCCGGAAATCTGTGGCGCAGAGAAAGACGTGCCATTGAAAACTCTGATAAATGACTGACCATTCTCGGTGAAACGATAGATGGTGTCGTTCTGATATTCGCAGCAAATGCCTTGCCCCAATGCGGACAACACTGCATTTTGCGCGACACCCGCCTTGTTACTAAAGTTGGATATGACGCCATTGTCATCGACAGATGTCGAAATGATAACAAGCCCGTTTCCGTTGGCCAAAAGAGCTTGCGCAAAGGGGCTTGGGCTGTTCGGGTCAAAGGCAGGCGCAGCTTCATTGCCCTCATTACCAGCGGATACAACGACCACGATTCCGGCTAAGGTCGCGCGATTTATAGCAGCCTGTAGTACCGTACTCGCACCGCCCCCACCGCCAAGTGAAATGTTTATAACACGCGCGCCATTGTCGACCGCACGGTTGACCCCTGCTGCAATGGAGGTGTCCAGAAAGGAACATGAAGCCGCATCTTGGCCGGGGGCTGCCTTGGTACAGCTTCCCGCCAGATCCGCCCGAAGCGCTAATATCGTCGCATTAAAGGCGATGCCATGAACATCGCGATCATCTTTGGCCGCTGCAAGGACCCGCGTTACCGCAGTACCGTGCCCGTCGTCATCACCAAGTGGCCTACCCGCTCCCGTTACATCGCCCGACTGTGCATGAATGCGGCCAGTGAACTCGTGGCTATTAGGATCAATCCCTGAATCGATCACTCCAACGGTTACGCCTCGCCCGGTAGCGCCTGCCTGATACGCAGTGAGCGCACGGTGAGCGCTCGGCCCATCTGACTGGAAATATTCTATTGTTATGAAATTCGTCGGTGGCGGTGGCGGTGGCGGTGGTGGCGGCGGCGGCGGCGGCGGTGGCTGCGGCGGTGGCGGCGGCGGTGGTGGTGGCGGTGGCGGTGGCGGTGGTGGCGGCGGCGCGACGACGACCGGTGGGGGGGGTGGGGGCGGGACTACAGAAGGCAGCGGGGTCACAACAACTGGTGGCGGGGGCGGGGGCGAGTCGGCCGTGGGTGGAACCGGAACGGGGGTAGAATTCACGCCGCCGCCGCATGCAGACAGTGCGAGTGCAAAAACAACCGATGTGCCGATTGCTATTTTGCGATCAACCCGCGCTGTAGTCATATCCGTAACATAGTCATGGGAAAGAGACATTCATCCAAAGAATGGTTAATATATATGATCCTCTTTCGGTAGGCGCAACATGCCCGTTGAGTAACGCAGGCTATGTTGTTAGGCGCTGTCGATGCAAACTGCTTTCGCCCATATCGAGACTTGGATCTTTGATCTAGATCTAACCCTATACCGGCCAGAAGCCGATATTATGTCGCAAGTTCGGGACCGGATAGCTTTGTATGTCGAAAAGCATTTCAATATCACGTCGGATGAAGCCCACAAAATACGGCACAGCTATTGGAAAAAATACGGCACGACGTTGGGCGGGCTGATGGCTGAACACGGGGTTGACCCTTATGGCTATCTTGATTTTGTGCATGAGGTTGACCTGAGTCTCTTGCAGCCCGCGCCGGATTTGCGTGCGTATATTCATGCTTTACCGGGGCGCAAAATCATCTTCACCAACGCCGACGCACCTTATGCCGAGCGTGTGTTGACCGCCCGCGGTCTGGACAATGTGTTTGAGGATGTTTTTGACATCCACCGGATGCAGCATATGCCAAAGCCATTCGCTGGCAGTTATGATGCCTTGTGCAGCGAATTGAGGATCGACGCCACACGGGCACTTTTTGTGGAAGATTCCGCGCATAATCTGGTCCCGGCCAAAGCGTTGGGCATGCGCACAATTTGGGTGAAACATGAAGGCGAAGCTGATAGCGCAGCATATCAAGACCATATCGACCATGAAATTACCGATGTGACCCAATGGCTATCGGAAATTCACAGCTTTGAAAGAGCCGCATGACTGGACAACTAACCGCCATCATTGACGCCGCATGGGACGCCCGTGACGCGATCAGCAGCGCCACGCAAGGCGAGGTGCGTGACGCCGTACAAACAGCATTGGCCGGTCTTGATGCCGGTTCATTGCGCGTTGCGGAAAAGCTGGATGGTAGTTGGCAGGTCAACCAATGGCTGAAAAAAGCCGTATTGTTGTCGTTCCGGTTGAATGACAATGTCGTGGTTGACGGCGGCGCAGCTGGCGCCCCTGCCTATGACAAGGTCCCTTCCAAATTTGCAGGATGGAGCGAAAGCCGCTTCCGCGACGCAGGATTCCGTGTTGTGCCCGGCGCCGTCGCGCGGCGCGGCAGCTTCATCGGCAAGAATGTTGTATTGATGCCGAGCTTTGTAAACATCGGCGCGCGCGTTGATGAAGGCACCATGGTCGACACATGGGCAACAGTCGGAAGCTGCGCGCAAATCGGGAAAAATGTCCATCTGTCGGGCGGCGTTGGCATTGGCGGCGTACTTGAGCCGCTGCAGGCTGGCCCCGTCATCATTGAAGACAATTGCTTCATTGGCGCACGGTCAGAAGTTGTCGAAGGCGTCGTCATCGAAGAAGGCGCAGTGCTTTCGATGGGTGTTTTCATCAGCTCCACCAGCAAAATCATTGACCGGACAACGGGCGAAATCTTTGTAGGCCGCGTGCCCGCATATTCGGTTGTTGTGCCCGGTTCGCTACCGGGCAAAGCGCTTCCCGATGGCAGTCCGGGTCCAAATCTTTCCTGCGCGGTCATCGTCAAACGCGTCGATGCGCAGACCCGCGCAAAGACAGCAATCAACGACCTGTTGAGGGATTAATTCGCCGAACCGAACAGGGACGATCAAAACGGACTTGCAATTCGGACGGACTTACTCCAGATGATGCGGGCGGACCGGGCCCCTCTGGCGCTTCGCTTCTTCGGAAGGAACGTGATGTCGGCCGCATCGGATGTTTCCGGTGCACTGGTCAGGCGGTCTTCAAACCCCCCGAAATACGCTCGTCTGTGCCCGGAACATCCGATTGAACTTAAACAATGTTCAAGAGGATGTAGTCATGACTTTTTCGTCATTTCGATTGATGCAATATCACCAAAAAATTGATCGCGAACTGCGCGCCGAAATTTCACGGCGTTGGCCAGACGTGTTTCGGATCCAGAAACTGAAACGGTTGAAGCTAGCGATCAAGGATCGGTTGGCGCGCCACGCGCAAACCTCTTTTGGCCATCGTCTACGCCTTAAAAGGACTTAATATTTGAAAGCTGACGCCGCGCGCATGTAAATCTGCGCGGCGTCGGCACGTACAATATAGGAAATGATTTCATGGAATTTTTGATGATGGACTGGCTGGGCACACCGGTTTGGTTCTGGATGGCCTTTATTGGCATCGTAATCACGCTCACCGCGTTTGACCTTGGCATTTTGCACAAGGAAGACAAAGAAATGGGCATCGCCGAAAGCCTGAAGCTCTCGGCCTTTTACATCAGTATTGCGATGCTGTTCGGCCTTTGGGTCTGGTTCCAAAAGGGGGCAGACATGGGCATGAAATACTACACCGGCTTTTTCATCGAGAAAGCGCTATCGATTGATAATGTCTTTGTCATCAGCCTGATTTTCACCTTCTTTGCGATTCCAAGGAAATACCAATACCGCGCATTGCTATGGGGCATTATCGCCGTCATCGTCTTGCGTGGCCTGATGATTGCCGCTGGCGCTGCCATTGTGCAGGAATATTATTGGACGCTGTATATCTTCGCGGCTTTCCTGATTGGAACCGGCATCAAGATGCTGTTTTCTGGTGATGAGGAAATGGACGTCGCCAAGAACCCGGTGGTCAAATTTATTTCACGGCATATGCGCGTGACCAAAGAGCTTCATGACGAGAAGTTCTTTGTGAAGGTACAAGATGACAAAACCGGAAAGATGGTGCGCGCTGCGACGCCATTGTTCCTTGCGCTTGTCGTCATCAACCTCGCTGACCTTGTGTTCGCAGTGGACTCGGTACCGGCGATCTTTGCCATCACCACCGACACGTTCATCGTCTACACGTCAAACATCATGGCGATTTTGGGCCTGCGTGCCTTGTATTTCGCACTCGCCGCGATGGTCCATCGTTTCCATTATCTTAAGTATGCGCTGGCATTGGTTCTGGTCTTCATCGGTTCGAAGATCTTCGTTTCAGACTTTGTGATGGACGGCGACAAGTTTCCGCCCGTCCTAAGCCTGGGCGTCACCTTTGGGCTGATTTTAGGAGGTATATTCTTTTCGCTCTGGAAAACGCGCGGACAGGATCAATCACATCACACGCTTTAGTGTTTACTTTAGCAACCAACAGGAGAAGACTGAGATGAATAAATTTATGTTAAGTGCTGTTGCAGTTGCATCGGTAATCGCCATTCCGGCTCAAGCTAAAACCGCAACATCCATGCAGTGCGCGGTCGTCAACCAGGCGCAAGTCGAATCGCTGTTCAGCGATTTCAACAATGCTTGGGCATCCAAAAATCCGGACACGGTCACCAGCTTATTCACAAAGGACGCAGTTCTGCTGGCGACCGTTTCCAACACGCCACGCACGGACCATGCGAGTATTCGTGACTATTTCGTCGGTTTCCTAAAGCCCAGCCCAGTGGGAACCATCAACAGCAGCACGGTCAAGATCGGTTGCAACATGGCAGCACGGCTCGGCACTTGGACGGTAACCGTAACAGACCCTTCAACGGGTGCGAAAACAGACATCAAGGCCCGTTATTCGTTCATCTATCGTATCGAAGATGGAAAGTGGAAAATCGACCATCTACACTCGTCGATGATGCCTGAAAAAGCTGGCTAACGCCGGTCCTTTGTCGGCGCATTAAAGTCGGACGGTTTGTTGGCAATCCATGCCACGAACCGTCCGATTTCTTCATGCGCCAACAACGCGTCAACGGTGGCAAAACGCTTTTCGAGATCGCTGTTGGTGAAATTGGCATGAATGGTCCGATGGCAAATGGGATGCACCGGCTGCCGTTCTTTGCCACCCCGGCTTTTGGGCACGGGATGATGCCATTCGGTGACCGCACCCATTGGGCGCGAACACAGCCAGCAGGTTATTTCGGGCGCAATGGACTCTTCGTCAGAGTCATAAAAATCGCGATTTTTTCGCGCCATTGTTGCCGCTCCGTAACCTGCCAGAAATCCGCAATCAGTTCTTGCCGGTTCCCAGCAAATCCAACGCCGCGGCTGTCATCGCCTCAATGCCCAAGCGGACCGATGGTTCGGGATCGATCTTGAACAAGGGCGAATGGTGACCGGCCACGGCTGGTCCGCCATTTTTCGCAGCAGCAATCCATTCGGGCTTTGTCCCGCCGACCGCGAAATAATATCCCGGGATGCCAAATTGTTGATCGACGAAGAATGCGAAATCCTCCGCGCCCATATTGCTTTGGCGGAATGGCACAACAACGTCGCTACCCAATGCGGTTGCAATTGCGCCATTCAAGCGGCGGGCAAGCGCAGCGTCATTGACGGTGACGGGCGTGCTTTCGCTTACCTTTACGATCGGCAATTTATCCGCAGGCAAACCGTTGGCTGCGCCAATACCCTTTGCCACACGCTCGATGGAGGCAATCAGCTGATCGCGAACCGCTTGGCTGTTGGCACGTACCGTCACCTGTAAATCGGCATATTCCGAAATGATGTTATGTTTTGTCCCGGCATGGAATGCACCAACGGTAATCACGCCCGCGTCCAAGGGACCTTTTTCGCGGCTGATGACCGATTGGAGACCGACGACGAGTTGCGACGCGATGTAGACGGGGTCACGGCCAAGATGCGGCGCAGCGCCGTGCGTGGCGATACCGGGAACGCGGATGTCGACGCTGTCAGCGGACGAATATTGGATGCCTTCCGATGCTGCGATTTTACCGGTTTCCAATTCTGCTGCTACGTGGAATGCAAGCGCATAATCGGGCTTGGGGAAACGGGTATATAGACCATCCTGCACCATGGCCTTGGCACCGCCAACGCGCTCTTCAGCGGGTTGGACGATGAACAGGATTGTGCCTTTCCACCGGTCTTTCATGCGCGCCATTTGCCGCGCCGTGCCGACCAAAGAGGTAATGTGCACATCATGGCCACAGGCATGCATGACCGGCATTTCAAGGCCATCGACACCGACCTGCCTGACGGTGGAGCTGTTGGCGAGGCCCGAACGTTCCTGCACGGGCAATCCGTCCATGTCCGCACGGACCAGCACGACGGGACCATCGCCATTTTTCAGCATGCCGACAACGCCGGTTCCGCCAACCTTTTCCGTCACGATCATGCCAGGCACGGCGCGCAGTTCCTGTGCCATACGGGCAGCGGTCTTATATTCGCGGAACGACAGTTCAGGGTTGCGGTGGAAATGATCCCACAGGCTGGCGAGCGACTTGTCATAGTCTGCTTTCACGGCATCTGCATAATCCGGGCGGGCCGCCGCTGGCGTGGCGATTAGCGCACTTGTCAAAAGCGCGCCCAATAAAGTCTTTTTCATCATAATTTCTCTCCCTTATTGTGTCTGCGTCACCCTATGGCGCGCAGTGTATCTGTTATGCGGCGGCTAAACGCCTCGGTCTGAATGCTACGCTATCACGGGCACCGGTCAAAGCAATGCCCGACGGGTGAAAATTCATCGACCATCGTCACGTAGCGGTAAAATCCCTTGCCTTCTGCGGGGTTAATCCAAAAACCGGCGCGCAGCGAATATGCCTCTCCGACATGGCCAAACCATCGCTTGCCCGCATTGTCCTGCAACCAATGCACGCCAAGGCCATATGCCGTAAAATAGCCCTTGTCGTCATCGCCATTTGAACCATCGAACGTCCACACGGGCGCTGTCATTTCGGCAAAGCTTTTTGTCGACAATAATGGCGCGCCCTGACGCAACAGCAGTTGGCCCACTTTGGTAAGATCGCGCGCGGAAATGCGCAGGCCGCCTTGCGGGCTGAATGCCGAACCATTGCGGCCAAGCACGTATAGCGCATCAACATCACAGCTACCGTTCGTTGCCGGATACACCGCGCAAGGGTCAGGCCCCTTCATGGCGGCATCCCGCGCCAAATCGCCATTTGGACGCAACAACGTGACCGCTTGCGCACGCCGTCCGTCGCTGCACCCGGCGCCCCAATTGTAGCAGGCATCAAGCCCAAGCGGTGTCAGCACCAGCCGCGCCATCAACCGGTCAAACCGTTCGCCCGTGGCGCTTTCCAGCACCGCCGCGATCACGGGCGAATTGATATTGGCATAAGAAAAATAGCGTCCCGGTGGGTGGGCGGCATCCCACGCTTTTGGGTTGGCAATAACGTCGGACAATTTGCCATCCAGTGGCACGATATAATCGACAGAATCGCGTAGCCCGCTTTGGTGCGACAGCAAGGCCCGCATGGTCACCGGCGCATCGGGAAAGGCGGGATTGCGTAACGGCCAACCGAGATAAAGACCGACATCACGGTCAAGATCGAGCACGCCTTGCTCCGCCAACCGCATCGCTCCAATGGCCACTACCAGCTTCGAAATCGAAGCAACGCGCGCAGGATCATCCAGCGTTACCGGCCGGCCTGCAACACCCGCGTCCCCGTGGGCGATCGCGCGCGTGATGCCGTCAGCGGTAAAATCAACCCGGACCTCCGCCGCCACAGGAAGCGCACGTTCAGCCGAAACGGGCGTTGTTGCACAGCCGCCAAGCGCCGCCATACTCAAAGACAAAGCCGCGATGAGAGGCGCGCGCCGCGTCCTATTCCAAAACGGTCGCATCCTCTGCATCATGCCGCCGGACAAGCGCCTGTATATGTGCCGGTTGCTTTGCCCTGCATCTTCACCTTGCCAATCATCGGCAACCGGACATCGAACTTGCTGTCATAATTGAATGCGGTTTCGCCCATGACGCCCGCCAGCTCCATATCGACACTGCCCATGCCTTCCATCCCGCATGACAGCTTCATCCGGATATTTTGGCCCGAAACGTCAAATGCCTCATAAACGCATTTCTCCGCGCCATTGCCGCCAAAGAAATCCGCCGCTGGCTTTTTGGCTTCTGCTTCGGTCAGGCAGCTGCGGCTGGACGCGCTTTTTGCGACCTCATCCATGATCTGCTGCTTTTCCGCTTTGCCCAGCGTCGGCACGTCAATGTCGGTGAAGACAAACTTGGTTTCCCACTGCCCGGCCTTCATCGGGATAAAGGCATCATAATCCATTTCGGCAGCGCGCTCTTTGCTGTCCGTTTCAGCGCCTTTGTCCGAACAGGCTGTAATCGCCAACGCCGCAACGCCCAATAAAAGGAACTTGTGCATGGGTTGCCTTTCTCGCTCTGTTGTCATGTCTGTCTTGTGTCCCTGCCTTATCAAAAAGGCAACAGGCGATCAAAAGGGTTCGCAACGTTCCGTGGCGCACGTGATACCTTAGCGGACGTTTTTCACATAAAGCCGCCGCACACTCTTGCCCTTGCACCGGCAAAAGCACATAAAGCGAACATGGCTGAATTGATTATCCGCCGTGGGCTGGAAGAACCGGACACGGTTGGCAGCTTCACCCCGCACAGGCCGGAACGCCCGTCAAAGCTTGAAGGGGGTCGCCCTTTCAAAATCGTTTCCGATTATGAACCAGCAGGCGACCAGCCAACCGCAATCAAAGAATTGGTGAGCACGGCGCTGACCGGCGAGAAGAATCAGGTCCTTTTGGGTGTCACGGGGTCCGGTAAAACCTTTACCGTTGCTAAAGTCATTGAGGCGTTGCAACGGCCGGCACTGATCCTTGCACCGAACAAGATTTTGGCGGCGCAGCTGTACGGCGAATTCAAAAGCTTCTTCCCCGACAATGCGGTCGAATATTTCGTCAGCTATTATGACTATTACCAGCCCGAAGCCTATGTCCCGCGCAGCGACACCTATATTGAGAAGGAATCGAGCGTAAACGAGGCCATTGACCGTATGCGCCATTCGGCGACGCGGTCGTTGCTGGAACGTGATGATGTTATCATCGTTGCCTCTGTGTCGTGTATTTACGGCATCGGTTCGGTGGAAACCTATTCAGCGATGATATTCGACCTGAAAGCAGGCGAAAGCGTTGATCAGCGCGAATTGATCCGCAAGCTCGTCGCGTTGCAATATAAGCGCAACGACACCGGCTTTGCCCGCGGCAATTTCCGCGTGCGGGGCGATAATCTGGAAATCTTCCCATCGCATTATGAAGACATGGCATGGCGCGTCAGTTTCTTTGGTGACGAGATTGAGGAAATTGCCGAGTTTGATCCGCTGACGGGGACGACAGGCGCGAAGCTGAAAAGTGTGCGCGTGTACGCGAACAGCCATTATGTGACGCCCGGCCCAACGATGAAGCAGGCGAGCGAAGCCATTCGGTTCGAACTTACAGAGCGGTTGAAAGAACTGGTGTCCGAAGGCAAATTGCTGGAAGCGCAGCGGCTTGAGGAGCGGACGAACTTCGATCTGGAAATGATCGCGGCGACCGGCAGTTGCGCGGGCATCGAAAATTACTCGCGCTTTTTAACGGGCCGCCTGCCGGGTGAACCGCCACCCACTTTGTTTGAATATCTGCCCGAAAATGCATTGCTGTTTGTCGACGAAAGCCACCAGACGGTGCCGCAAATCGGCGCGATGGCCAAGGGTGACCATAGGCGCAAGCTGACGCTCGCCGAATATGGTTTCCGCCTGCCGTCTTGCATCGACAACCGGCCGCTGCGTTTCAACGAATGGGACATTATGCGCCCGCAAACGGTGTGCGTTTCTGCAACCCCCGGCGGTTGGGAAATGGAACAATCGGGCGGCGTGTTTGCCGAACAGGTTATCCGGCCGACGGGGCTCATCGACCCGCCAGTCGAGATTAAACCCGTGGAAGATCAGGTGCAGGATTGCATCAACGAATGCCGCAAGACAGCAGAGGCAGGTTTCCGAACATTGGTCACCACGCTGACCAAGCGCATGGCCGAAGACCTGACCGAATTCATGCATGAGGCAGGCTTGCGCGTGCGCTATATGCATAGCGATGTTGAGACGTTGGAGCGCATCGAGCTCATCCGTGACTTACGGCGCGGCGTGTATGACGTGCTTGTCGGCATCAACCTGCTGCGCGAGGGTCTGGATATTCCCGAGTGCGGGCTGGTCGCAATCTTGGATGCGGACAAGGAAGGTTTCCTGCGCAGCGAAACGTCGCTGATTCAAACCATTGGTCGCGCTGCACGTAACGTCGAAGGCCGCGTTATCCTATATGCCGACCGGATGACGGGAAGCATGGAGCGTGCAATTCGCGAAACCGATCGCCGCCGCGAAAAACAGCATGCCTATAATATCGAACATGGCATTACGCCCGCGACCATCAAGCGCGATATCCACGATATTGTAGCCGACACCGCCAGCCGCGATTCGGTGCTGGTCGCGATTGACGCCGACGGTGCCAATAACCTCGTTGGCCATAATCTGCGCGCCTATATCGACGAGCTTGAAAAGAAGATGCGCGCCGCCGCTGCGGATCTTGAGTTTGAGGAGGCTGGACGTCTGCGCGATGAAATTCGCTCATTGGAAGCCACCGAGCTTGGCCTGCCGCACCAGCAACATGTCGCCGCCCCGCGCGGCCGATCGACGGAAGGTCAGCCCGGCACACGCAAGATGCGGTACGGAAAGACGCAACGGAAATTCGGCAAATAAGGCTTAGCTTTTAAGCAGCTATTACGTTTTCAGTTGAAGAGCCGAATGAGCGCGGAAATTCCGGCTAGGCCAAGGATGCCGGCGACAAAACTGCGCCACAGACTGGGCGGGACTTTGCCAAAGGATTTTGCGCCCAGCCAATTGCCCGCCAACACAGACGGAAACAGCAACAGCGACAGCCACAATAAGCGTCCGTTTGCCAAGCCCAAGGCAAAGGCCGAAATCGTGCCCGCAATCGCCGTGGCGAAAAACACGAGCATCATCGACGCGCGCGCTTCCTTGGGCGGGATTGGCTGGCGCAGGTAAAAGGGTACGACAGGCGGGCCGGGCATCGCGGCAAAGCCGGTCAGGATGCCCGATGCAATCCCGGTCGCTGCGGTCTCCTTTGGTCCCGGGCGCAGTTCGCCACGTTGCGGAAGCAGGACAAGCGCGAACGCACCGATGGCAATTGCGGCAATCATCAACCGTGCAACGTCAGGCGCCGTGACTTTCAGCAACAATATACCAATCGGTGTTGCAAGCATGGCAAATGCCGCAATCATCAACGCACTCTGCCGATGCGCGTCGGCAAATATGACCTTTATCCCAACCGGTCCAATCAGCACCTGAAGCAATATGGCAATGACGACGGCTTGGCCCGGGGTGACGATCATCCCGAACAACGGCACCAGAATGATCGCCATGCCAAAACCCGTCAGCCCACGGATATACGCAGCGCCAAAGGTCATTGCAGACAATAGCAGCAATTGCGCGGTAGCAAGGCCTGTCAGGTCGTGAATGTTCAGTGCCCCATGGCCGCATGGTCAGCGGCAGTGAGTAGCTTTTCCGCCTTCACGCCTTTTTTATCGAGCCACGCCTGCATCTCTTTGATTTCGGCTTCCTGCGCCGCAATCACCTTTTCGGCGAGTGCGCGGACTTCGGGATCCTTGCCATGTTCCAGCGCGACTTTCGCCATTTCGACCGCGCCGAGATGATGCGGAATCATGCCCTGCATAAACGCAACGTCCGCATCTTCGGGGATATTGCCCATGCCGGCATGCATTTTGTCATTGGCCGCAGCATAGCCCTTTTGCGCGGCGTTGTAGCTTGCGGTGGCGTCGGCTTGCGCTTCAGTTGTTGGGGCCGCATCATCTGCGGCCGGTTTTTGGCATGCCGACAACAGCAATATAGCCGCGAGCGTTAAAGGAAGCGTCTTCATCACAATCTCCTTATCTGACCGAAATTTGGTTTATCGAATATCGGGCGGGGTCGCTTCATGCGACAGCATCGCGATGGCTTCATCCAGCGTCATGATGCGCTGACCGTCGGAACCGAGGCTGCGGATGGCGACCTTGCCCTCTTCTGCCTCACGCATACCAACGACGAGGAGATGCGGCACCTTGGCAACGCTGTGTTCGCGCACCTTATAATTGATCTTCTCGTTACGCGTGTCGGCCTCAACCCGAATGCCAGCCGCTTTCAGCTTAGCCGTCACATCATGCGCATAGCCGTCCGCTTCCGACGTAATGGTGGCCACGACCGCCTGCACCGGCGCCAACCAGACAGGGAAGCGACCGGCATAATGCTCAATCAATATGCCAATGAAGCGTTCATAGCTGCCGAAGATCGCACGGTGCAGCATGACGGGGCGGTGGCGTGCGCCATCTTCACCGACATAGCTTGCGTCGAGACGTTCGGGCAGGACGCGGTCGGACTGGATCGTTCCAACCTGCCATGTGCGGCCAATTGCGTCGGTCAGGTGCCACTCAAGCTTTGGCGCGTAGAATGCGCCTTCGCCGGGCAATTCTTCCCAACCAAATTCCGGCGTCGCAAGGCCCGCGCGCACAACGGCGTCGCGCAGTTCATTTTCCGCTTTGTCCCAATCCGCGTCCGATCCGAACCGTTGGTCAGGACGCAGCGCAAGCTTGATCGAATAGGTGAAACCGAATTCCTTGTAGATCCGGTCAGCAAGCGCACAGAATGCCTGCACTTCTTCGACAATCTGGTCTTCGCGGCAGAAGATATGCGCATCATCCTGCGTGAACTGACGCACCCGCATCAGGCCGTGCAAAGCGCCATGCGGTTCATTGCGGTGGCAACAGCCATTTTCATAAATCCGCAGCGGCAGGTCGCGATAGGATTTGATACCCTGGCGGAAAATCAGAACGTGCGCCGGGCAGTTCATGGGCTTCAACGCCATCCAGTCAGCCTCGCCCGAAATCACGGGCCCCTCATCGTCGACATTCGGCACTTCGTCCGGGATCACGAACATGTTGGCGCGATATTTGCCCCAATGCCCCGATTGCTCCCACTGCCGCGCGTCCATGACCTGCGGGGTTTTGACTTCTTTATAGCCAGCGCCGTCGATGGCGCGGCGCATATAGGCTTCGAGCTCGCGCCAGATCAGATAGCCATTGGGATGCCAAAAGACTGAGCCATGTGCCTCTTGCTGCAAATGGAACAGGTCCATGTCCTGCCCAAGACGACGATGGTCGCGCTTTGCGGCTTCCTCAAGACGCAGCAGACGCGCGTCGAGCTGTTTTTTGTTCAACCAGCCGGTGCCGTAAATGCGGCTCAATTGTGGGTTGTTCTGGTCACCGCGCCAATAGGCACCAGCAACGCGCGTCAGCTTAAACGCGGCGGGATCAAGCTTACCCGTCGACGCCAAATGCGGACCGCGGCACATATCCATCCAGTCATTGCCCGACCAATAGACCGAAAGCTCTTCGCCTTCGGGCAGTTCCGCCGCCCATTCCGCCTTGAAGCTTTCGCCTGCATTTTGCCATGTGGCAATCAACGCATCGCGCGCCATGACTTCGCGGCGCAGCGGCTTATCGGCGCGAATGATGTCGCGCATCTTTTCTTCAATCGCGGGCAGGTCGTCCATCGTGAATGGGCCGCGCGATGCAGGCGCCATCACGTCATAATAAAATCCGTCATCGGTCGACGGGCCAAATGTGATTTGCGTTCCGGGAAACAGGCCCTGCACCGCTTCGGCAAGAATATGCGCAAAGTCATGGCGGGCAAGTTCAAGCGCGTCTGCCTCATCACGGCTGGTCACCAGCGCGAGCTGCGCATCGGCTTCCAACGGGCGCGTGATATCGCGCAATTCGCCATCCACCCGCGCCGCAAGCGCAGCCTTCGCAAGGCCGGGGCCAATGGCAGCGGCAATATCCGCCGGGGTAGTGCCGCGCGCGACTTCACGGGCAGTGCCATCGGGAAGGGTAATGCGGATCATCTCGGACATCGATTTACTTGCTTTCAACTTCGGTTTGGAACCGCCCCTTTGCCAGTCCAAACGCGAAGTCGCAACCCTGCAGCTTTGTCCTTATGCGCTATCACCTTCTTCGTGCCGTGCAGCGCCCAATTGCATCCTAACCCGCAGTCTTCTCGGCGCGATAAGGCACGAAATCGCCAAGGCTACAAATGCCGCCGGTCATGCCGCTGGTACGGTCCACCAAGCGGAGAATATCACCGCGGCATTTCTGGCTGCCAAATTGTTCGGAGACGACGATATCACTGTCGCGTGCAAGGCCCGGACAAGGTGAACGCAAAACATTCTTGTACACAAGGCGGCCAGACACGCGGTAAAGCACGATATTGTCGCTGACGCGGATCATATTATCGGCATTGAAATCACTGATGCAGGTTAACGGTTTCCCCGCGACCTTACCGCCGATTTCCTTCATCAAGACAGCAGATTGCTTCTCGGTCAGTGGCGCGGGCGTCCGGTCGACTTGGCCGCATGCCGCCACAACCGTCAAAGGCAAAATAAGGCCAGCCAGTTTGAGGATCTGCATCACTCTATCTCCTGAATTCACATGGCTGCATGATAGCCGCTGCGTGATGAACGGCAGATTATCATAAAATCGCCGCCGCGTGGCGTTTTTCGCCCGACGTGACTTCAACGATCCTATGGCCAAGGTCGCCATCGGGTGTGCTGTCCAGCACCGCCATGGCATGTGCGCCATTTTCCATTTCAAGGATGAGCGTGGCCGGACCGAAGCCTTCCTTGCCCGCGGACCGCACAAAGCTGAGTATGCGGCCCTTGCCTTGTGGGGCGTCATCCAGCGCGATCTGTTTCGGCACATAGCCCTTCGCCGCCGCACCCGACCAAGCAATGTCCGGCTGCGATGCGGTATAAATGCCGACCGCCTGTTTTGACATCACGCCGCCATTTGCTGTTACCAAAGCGGGCTTGGACCCATCGTGGCGCAGGGCATCGACCATCGCTGCGATATTATACACGCTATAGCCGTTGCCGGGCCCACCGAAAAAGCTGAGGCCACCGGTCAACGTATAATCGCCAAGCGGACGCGCGGCGTCATTCATGGTGTCAACAGCCGCAAATACCGCGCACGGAAAGCAGCTATAAATGTCGACGGGGCCAAGGTCACTGGCCGCAATTCCGGCCTGCCCAAGTGCCGCGGGAATAGCAAAATCCAGCGCCGCCGACCGGTGAATGACACCGCGCTCTGCCAAGGGTGGTTCAGCGGCTTCCGCTGCGCCGGCCAGCCAGACCCATTTGTCTTGCGGCACACCCAGATCGCGCGCCTTACCTGCGCTTGTCAGGATGATAGCGCCGCCCAGATCGACCGCATCCTGCGCCACATGCCAGCGACGATAGATGTCCGTCAGCGGGTAATTGGCATTGTCGTCGCCCAGCATCGCTTCGGGCGTGCGATAGCCGGGGAACTGCGCGTGGGTCCGCGCTTCCGCTTTTGTTGAAAATGCCGACCACAACGCCGCCAATTCCTGCGCATAAGCATCATCGGTCAACCCCAGCTCCATCCGCCGGGCGTTCTCAATCAGACTATACGCCAGCGGCATGGAAATGATGCCATGGCGGATTTCCGTTCGGCTTAAAATCGGGAAGGTGGATAGGCGATTGTCGAACGGGGTGTCCGAAGGCAAGCGCCAGTCCAAAGTGATACCTGCCTTACGCGCGCGCTTTGCGGTCCCGGTCGCTTCTGCGGCGACGAGTACGGCAAGCTCACAGGTCCCGCGGCGGATATCACCCGCCAGTTCGTTCAACATCGCCTGCGGGCTTTGACCGCCAACATCGGCGTAAATCAACCGCGCCGCGCTGATGCCGCCAGCTGCTCCAAAGGCTTCGGGCGTATTGTCGGGCGACCCGGTGCCTAGACTGACGCCGCTGTCCTCGAACGTGCGGATCGCGGCAATGGTGTCAATCGCCGCCGCAACCGATGGGGAGCGGCCCGTATCGGCCAGTGCAACCTTGATAGCTGCGCCAGCCAATTCGCGCGGGCTTGGCCATTCGCCGGAAACGGTCTTTCGGCTGGCTTCGCCCACGCCAATAATGACCGGCGCGCTTGCATCAAAATTGCTCATCATTCACTCCCGATTATCTCTTAACTGCACGCTTAAATATGCTAGCAAGCTATGCAAGAGATAAGGAGAGCGCACATGGCGAAATGGCCGAAATTGACGTGGGACAAAGAACCAACCGGTCCGTTGAAGGGGATTAAGGTTGTCGACATGGCCACGGTTGTTCTTGGACCGTATGCCACCGTGCAATTGGCCGACCTTGGCGCGGAGGTCATTAAAATCGAAAATAGCGAGGGCAACACACCGGGCGACCTGATGCGCCATGGCGGTGATTCGCCCAGCAAGCAGCATGGCCCCATCTTCACGGCGCTCAACCGGAACAAAAAAGCCATCAACCTCAACATCAAAAAACCAGAAGATAAAGCCGTTCTCGAAGCATTGTTGGAGGAGGCCGATGTCTTCATCCATAATGTGCGCATGGCAGGGGTGGAACGCCTTGGTTTTGGTTATGAGGCGGTCAAGGCGATCAACCCCAATATCGTCTATGTCCACTGCGCCGGATTTGGGGCGGGTGGCGCCTATGGCGAGCGGCAGGCCTATGACGACCTAATCCAAGCAGCGTCCGGCTTTGCTGCTTTAAGCGAGCAGCGCGATGGTGGCCGCCCGACCTATTCGCCCAGCCTTGTCGCGGATAAAGTCAGCGGACTATTCGCGGCCAATGCAACCATGGCGGCATTGCTTGCGCGTGCGGGCGGGCAAGGCGGACAATTTGTTCAGGTGCCCATGTTCGAATGCTTCACCTGGTTCAACATGGTCGAAAATCTGTGGGGCGAAACCTTCATCCCCGGCAATGGCCGCATGGGCTATACGCGTTCGGTAAACCCCCGTCGGCGGCCGTATCCGACCAAGGACAGCTTCATCGCGATCGTCCCTTATAATGACCGGCAATGGGCGAAGTTTTTTGAACTGGGCGGCAGGCCCAACGTATTTGATGACCCGCGCTTTTCGACCTATCAAGAGCGCACAAAGCACACGGGCGACTTATACGCGCTCATTGAAGAAGTCAGCGCGCTGCGCACCACCGCCGAATGGCTGGACCTGTTGGCCGAGCATGACATTCCGGCGATGAAATATAACCGCATGGCGGATGTGCTCACCGATCCGCATCTGGCCGATGTCGGCTTTTTCGAAGAGCTGGAGTCGCCCGACATCGGTACATATCGATCGATGAAACATCCGGTGCATTATGCCGGAACGCCAGCGTCAAACTATGCGCATCCGCCGATGCTGGACGCCGATGGGGATGAAATTAGGGCCGCTTTGGGGATGTAAGGCGCGGCGTTGCGCCTATTCCTAAACCAACAGCCCCCGCATGATCAGGTCGATGCTATGCTCGCGATAGGCGTCGCGCATATTTTCGTTAAAATCGTCCTGATTATAACAATGGCGCAACACCAAGCGTGACGAATAGAATCGGTCAGCCGCGCCGGTGACGGTGAAGTAGAAAAACTGCGGATCAAGCTTGCGGAATTTGCCGGCCTTTACGCCTTCGGCGATCAGCGCGTCATACACCTTCGAAATAGGCTTCAGATAAAGATCCGCGATACGGGCCGCTTCAACCGGCGCGCTGTCGCGCACCATGCGCATCAACAGGCGATTGAGATAGGGGAACGCATAATACGTGTCGATGACGGCACCGATGTGGATGCGCAATTTGTCTTCCGGCGGTATGTCCTTTGCAAGCAACGCGCCAAGGCTGAAAACAATATTGCCCATGTCGCGATCAAGCAGCGCCAGCATCAAGCCGTTTTTGTTGCCGAAATAATATTTGACCAACGCACTGTTCAGGCCCGCGCGAAGCGATAGTTCCGATAGCGACAGGTCGATGGTATCGCCCTCACGCATGATCTGGCTCGCCGCTTCGATAAGCTGGTCGCGCGCTTTTGCATTATCGCCCGCTTCGCTCACCAGCCTTGGTCCTGTCGTGGCCATTGGCGTCTACTCCCCCCGTTTACGTAGGGTTACTTATAAACAGGTTCATCCCACCATGGGAAGAAGTCCGGCATATCTGCGGAAACTTTATCGGGATAAACAGGTGCGCGCTTTTCAAGGAAGCTGGATATGCCCTCCTTTGCGTCGCCTGAACGTGACCGGCGGTAAATCGCACGGCTGTCAATCTGATGCGCGGCCATGGGATGTTCGGCAGCAGACAGCCGCCACAACATCGCCCGTGTGAGTGCAATCGACACTGGCGCGGTGTTGTCGGCGATTTCGCGTGCCAACGCCCGCGCGGCGTCCATCAAGTCCGCAGGGGCATGAATGGAACGCACCAGCCCGCCGTGCAGCGCTTCGTCTGCATTGAAAACCCGGCCCGTCATGCACCATTCCAGCGCCTGTTGCATGCCCACCAGCCGCGGCAAAAACCAGCTTGAGGCAGCCTCTGGCACAATCCCGCGCCGCGCAAAAACAAAGCCAAAGCGCGCCGTGTCACTGGCCAACCGGAAGTCCATGGGCAGTTGCATGGTCGCGCCAATACCCACCGCAGCGCCGTTGATGGCGCCAATGACAGGTTTTTTGCATTGGAAAATCCGCAGCGTTAACCGGCCACCGGAATCGCGGACGCGTTCGTCAGAAAGCGTTTCGACTTCGGACCGGCTCGCGAACACGTCGCCGCCACCCTCGGGTGTCAGATCAGCCCCTGCACAAAATGCACGATCACCCGAACCCGTTACGATGACGGCGCGCACCGCATCATCCGCATCCACCAAATCAAATGCCGCACACATTTCGCGCATCATCACATTTGTAAACGCATTCATCTTTTCCGGACGATGCATCGTGATGGTCGCCATGCCGTCTGCGACATCATAAAGGATTTGGGTAAATGCGGTCATGCAATCAACGCGGTGCCATGCGGATGGCGCCGTCGATACGGACGTCTTCGCCGTTGAAATATCCGCATTCGATCATGGTCATGGCGACCTGCGCGAACTCATGCGGATGGCCGAGGCGTTTTGGGAATGGAACCGACGCAGCAAGCGCATCCTTCACCGCCTGAGGCGCACCGTTCATCAATGGCGTGTTAAAGATGCCCGGCAAGATCGTGTTGATACGAATGCCTTCGCTCATGAGGTCGCGTGCGATTGGCAAGGTCATCCCGACAACGCCGCCCTTTGATGCGGAATATGCTGCTTGGCCCATCTGGCCGTCTTCAGCAGCAACAGAGGCCGTGTTGACCATCGCGCCGCGTTCGCCATCTTCCATGGGCTCCAGCGTCAACATGCCCGCCGCCGACTTGGCGATGCAGCGGAATGTGCCGACCAAGTTGATCTGGATGATGCGGTCAAAGGCATCGAGCGGGAAATGCTTGATCGATCCGTCTTCCTTCGAACGGCTTGCGGTCTTTGCCGCGTTACCTGTGCCAGCACAGTTGACCAAAATGCGTTCCTGACCATGCGCAGCGCGCGCCTTGGCGAAACCGGCATCGACGCTTTCATCGCTGGTGACGTTCACGTTGCAGAACACACCGCCGATTTCGGCTGCGACCGCTTCCCCCTTGTCCGCCTGCATATCAAAGATGGCGACCTTCACACCCTTTGCGGCCAACGCGCGGGCGGTTGCCTCACCAAGGCCAGATGCGCCGCCGGTGACGACTGC
>JAIXYC010000012.1 GCA_027490455.1 Sphingomonadales bacterium | reverse complement strand
CGTCCAAATCAGTGACGCAAGATAACCATTTTGTACGCCGCCTATAACCGCCGAGCTGTTGAGGTCTAAAAAGTCATAGCGTAGATTGAATTGTAACGCGCCGATGCCTCCACCGCCTACCGGACTCCTTGGTTTGATGGTTCCAAAAACACCCCGCTTCAAAGGGCGGCTGTCCTTGGTCAAAAAGACGCCAACCTCGGCATAAGCCCCGAAAAAAATCGGATCGCTAAAGCCATCACGCTGCGCCTTTAACCAATGTACCTCAGATGCCAGATGAAGCCGGCCATGAACGGCCGCCGCCTCCAAACCAAAGCGCTGTTCCCTCTCAACAGAAAATGCCGGCGTTCCGATATAGCGCGTATCAGTGATACGAAGCGCTGGGCGGCTGAGGTAGCGTAAGGGGGCATTCCCGATATCGTTCAGGTCACGCCAGTGATAGGCTGCCCCGAAATGCATTGTGGTCGTCGCAAATCGCGGAGACCAGTGCGCACGGACATCGACGGAACTGCTGTTTGTCGCGACGTCGTTTAGTGAAATCAGCGGATCGGTATAAATCCCGCCCGACACGCCAAAATCGCCCGATATATAATGTCCCGAAATGCCGGTACGCCGCGAATAGCCAAATGCGCTTACAAAAGCTGCGCGTTCCAAAAAGCTGGTATTGAGAGTCGCGGTGTCCTCGTCGAGCGGAAGCTGCGCCTTCTGCTGGCCTAAGACGACCTTAAAGCGGCTATTGCTCCATTGGACATAGGCATCCGCCAATGTGATTGGGTCTGTCGATAGCTCGGTGTCTAACCGAGCAGCAAAACCATGGGGCATTTTGAGATCCACGCCAACGCGCGCACGGCGAATATCCTCAAAATTGCCGGTGCCGATCAGGCCATTTGGTCCATCCAGCGCCGCGATATCATATTGGATACGCAAGCGCGGCGTTAATTGCCACTGTGGTTCAGCGTCTGCCTTTCTGGGTTCAGTTGGTGCTGTTTCCGCAAACGTGGCTTCAGGCAATGATGCAGCATCGATAGTCATCTCGGCGGCTGCAGGCACGGCCAAAAAAAGCGACACTAAAGTCGCAAATACAGCAGTGAAGCGAGCCGAATTCATACCTTATTCCTATACGGCATTCTTAATCATGTTTGCCCAGAAACCCCCTATATGCCGTAAACCTATCCATATCATTCTCTTTTATGACATTGGCTCCAACTTGCTTTACGCTTGCGTCAAGTTGCCGCTCATGCCAAGGCACAGCGTGTTTTGGCGGCTTAGTTCGCCTCTGATTATGGAGATATGACATGACCATCAGTTTTAAAGACAAAGTCGCTATTGTGACCGGTGCAGGCGGTGGATTGGGTAAGGCCTATGCGCTTGAACTCGCCAAGCGCGGGGCAAAAGTGGTGGTCAATGACTTGGGCGGCGCGCGCGATGGCACGGGCACATCCGACGCAGCGGCTCAGGTTGTCGAACAGATCAAGTCGGCTGGTGGCGAAGCCATGGCCAATGGCGGCAGCGTTACTGAATATGAGCAAATGGTCGAAATGGTCGCCAAAGCGAAAGAAGCATGGGGCGGCGTGCATGTGTTGATCAACAATGCCGGCATCCTGCGCGACAAGAGCTTTGCCAAGATGGACATGCCCGATTTCAATCTGGTGCTTCAGGTCCATGTCATGGGATCGGCGAACTGCACCAAGGCCGTTTGGGATACGATGCGCGATCAGGCCTATGGCCGCATCTTGATGACCACATCGTCAACCGGTCTGTACGGCAATTTCGGCCAAGCCAATTATGGCGCAGCGAAGCTTGGATTGGCTGGATTTACGAAGACGCTTCACCTTGAAGGCGCCAAATATAACGTACGCGTCAATTCGCTCGCGCCTGTTGCAGGCACGCGCATGACCGAAGATATTTTCCCAGAAGGCCTGTTCGAACAGTTCACGCCGGAAAATGTTGTCCCAGCCGCATTGTATCTGGTCAGCGAAGATGCGCCAACGAACATGATCATCGGCGCAGGCGGTGGCGGCTATCACGCAGCCTATGTCACAATGACCCCAGGTGTTGCCCTTCGTCCAGAAGACCGCAATGTCGAAGGTTTTGCTGCGGCGTGGGACAAGATTATCGACCGCACCGGTGAAACCGTACCACAGTCGGGCGGCGAGCAATCCATCGCCGTGATGAAGGCGCTTCAAGCACTCGGCTAATGGCCTTCCAAATGTTTCGAAAGAGCCCGGTCATTGGCCGGGCTTTTTTATGCGTCGACGAGTTTCATGAGCTTTCGTTCGACAGGTGCAAGGACGGGGCCAAGGTCATGCCCGCGTTTCAAAATTGCGCCGCCTTCGCCGACCAAGGCCCACATGCCTTGGCGGTTGCGCAATGCTGGTCGCTTTTCAATGCGATATTCCGGCCGCTCGGTGGCACGCCGGAACGCACTGAATACGGCGGCGTCGCGGCCAAGATCGATGGCATAATCGCGCCAGTTACCCGCTGCGACCATCCGCCCGTAAAGATTGAGTATCTGGGTTAGTTCGCCTTTTTCGAAACCAATCTGGTTGAGCCGATTGGTGATCGGGAAAGGCGTGATGATTGCGCTCAACTGGCCTTGCTTCCCTTGCTCGCACGGCGCTTTACTGGCGTCGCCACGGGCGTTCCATCACGCTCGGCCATAAGGTCGGCGATGCGTTTGCGTAGGGTTTCGATTTCGCACTGCATGATTTCAAGACTTTGCGTGGTTGGGTCGAACATCTCGCGGCATGGTGTGCCATAAGGCATGAAGTCGCGTGCATAGGTTTCAGCCTGAACCAATGTCGAGCGCGCCTTTTGACCAATCATCGTTGCGCCAGCTGGCACGTCATCGGTCACCACGGCAGCAGCGCCAATGCGCGCGCGTTCGCCCACGGTGATGGGGCCAAGGATCTGCGCACCTGATCCAATAATAACATTATCCAATATCGTCGGGTGCCGTTTGCCCGCCATCCCGTTGGTCGGGTTGGTGCCGCCCAAGGTGACGTTCTGGTACATGGTGACATTGTCGCCAATTTCGGCCGTTTCACCAATCACGCTGAAGCCATGATCGAGGAAGAAATTGCTACCAATCTTGGCGCCGGGGTGGATGTCTATGCCCGTTAAAAACCGGGCGAAATGGTTCACCAACCGCGCGAGAAAGAACATCTGGCCGAGGAACAGCCAATGGGCGACACGGTGATAACCCACGGCCCATACGCCCGGGTACAGTAAGATTTCCCAGCGCGAGCGCGGTGCAGGATCACGTTCTTTGATCGAGTCGAGATATTCGATGAGATTTGAAATGAACATAGATGACCCTGACGTCCCGTATGGGACCATTGAGCATCTAAGCTAAAACTTTCAAACCGGCATTTCCAGCAAACTATGAACCTTTTCGCCAAATATTACTGGAATCATCGGTAAAAACGATTATATGGCCCATAATAATAAACGGGGTCGATTTATGAGCACCTATCTTCCAACGCTGAAACAGCTGCAATATCTGGTCGCGCTTCAGGAACACGGCCATTTCGGTAAAGCGGCGGAGTCGTGCTTTGTCACGCAATCCACGCTGTCCGCAGGAATACGCGAGCTGGAATCGCTGCTTGGCCTGATGCTTGTGGAACGCACGCGGCGCGTCGTCCGCTTTACGCCACTGGGTAACAAGATGGTGACCAAGGCGCACCGCATCTTACGTGAGGCGGAAGAGCTCGCCGAAATGGCGCGTTCCGCAGGCAAGCCACTTGCGGATGATTTGCGCATGAGCGTCATCCCGACAATTGCGCCGTTCCTGTTGCCCAAATTGCTACCGGCATTGCGCAAGAAGTACCCTGATTTGAAGCTATACCTGCGGGAGGAAGCCAGCGCAGCTGCCGTCGAGGCATTGCATCATGGTCAGGTCGACTGTGTCCTGCTGGCGCTTCCTTTCCCGGCGGGCGATGTCGAAAAAGCGCACCTGTTTAACGACGCATTACATGTGGCCTTTCCATTGGATGACCCGCGCGACCCACCCGAAAGCATTGAACCTGCGCTGATCGACGAAAACAGGCTGTTGTTATTGGTCGATGGCCATTGCCTGAAAGACCATGCGCTGGCTGCCTGTAACAGGCCGGAACTGCGCGCAACGGCCATGATGCTGGGGACATCGCTGCACACGCTTGTGCAGATGGTGGACAATGGCTTGGGCCTAACCATCATTCCCGAGATGGCCGTCGCGGCCGGTCTACTGAACGGGACCGACGTTCAGGCACGGCCGCTAAATGCGGAACATGCGACACGCGAAATTGCACTAATTTGGCGAACCAACAGCCCGCGCCGTGAGGAGTTTGAGTTGCTTGCCGAGTCCCTGCGGGAATTGCACATAACCTAAGCGCCGAGCCGCGCCCGGAACCTTCAGGCCCAGCGTGAAGACCTATCGTCGTCGCTGGATTTGGCATCAACCCAGACGGACCTACCATCTGCATAATGCTCTTTCTTCCAAAATGGCGCGTCTGTTTTCAGGCGATCAATGAGAAACGCCGTCGCCTCGAGCGCGTCTGCCCTGTGCCGCGACGCTGCGCCGACAACGACCACGGGTTCGCCCACCGCAACGCGTCCAATCCGGTGCACAATCGCCGCGCCAAGCAATGCCCAGCGGGTAAAGGCTTCATCGATTAACCGCATCAGGCTTGATTCCGTCATGCCGGGATAATGCTCAAGCTCAATCGCGGTTACACCGCCATCGTCCCGCGATATGCCGGTAAAACTGGACACAGCACCGCCGCCCAAATCGCTCAGCCCCGCCAGTGCAACCTCCGCGCTGATCGGCTCGTCGCTGATGACGACGCGTCTCATCCGCCGGTCACTGGCGGGAATATCGCAAGCTCATGTGCATCGCAAAGCGCGGCGTCCAATGGCACCATAGCTTGGTCCAAAGCGAAACGAAGCCGCGCCTTGTCTTGAAAGGCCAGCGCATGGCCGGGTGACTGACCGGCGAGCAAGTCAATCATATCGTCAATGGTACGCACATGTGTCGGCAGGTCACATGTTTCGGAGGCCACACCAATGGCCTCGCGAACCGCCGCGAAATAGACCAGCCTCATCTGGTCAATCCATATGCTTTATGCCGACGCGCAGATAATCCCAGCCGGTAATCATCGTCAGCACCGCGGCGATCCAGAGCAGTGCCAGTGCGGCTTGCTTCAGCAACATCCAGTCCGGCAAGGCACCCGCCAAAATGATACCGCCGAGCGAGACAAGTTGAAACGTCGTCTTCCATTTGGCGAGTTTCGAAACAGGCACCGAAATCTGTAAGCCAGCCAAAAATTCACGCAGGCCCGATACGATCATTTCACGCAGTAAAATGATGAGCGCCGCAATGACATGCCAACCGTCGACATCACGCGTGAACACCAGCATCAAAATGACAGCAGCGACCATGATCTTATCGGCGATGGGATCAAGGAAAACGCCCAATTTGGACACTGTTCCCTGCGCCCGCGCGAGGTAGCCATCAAAATAATCGGTAATCCCCATCAGGCAGTACAATATGAATGCAAAGCCATAATCCAGTGGTACCGGCTGAATGCCTATCTGTTTGGCGCCGGGCCAAAGCAAAAAGACGAGGATGGGCACAGCAAGAATGCGCGACAAGGTTAGGAGGTTGGGTAAGCTAAGCATCCTATCACAATAGCGCGATGTGCCAGCAAAATCACGCGGCTATTTCACCGTCACATGAAATGCGCTTTGCCATGATAGGGCTGGAACGCTAAGGCTCCGATACCGTCCGCATGGGAAGTGCAAAAACTAATGGCCACGACAATGTCCCTGTTGAACAAGCGCAGATTTTTGCCGCTTTTCGTCACGCAGTTTCTGAATGCCTTCAACGACAATTTTTACAAAATGGCCATGGTCATTTTGGTGACGTACGAAATCTATTCGGACCCGACCCAAGAAGCGAATTTTAACGCCATCGCGGGCGCGCTCTTCATATTACCCTTTTTCCTGTTTTCCGCGCTTGCGGGGCAATTGGCCGACACAATCGAAAAGACGCGGGTCATTCGGATGGTAAAGACAGCTGAGATTTTTATCATGATCTTCGGTGCAGCGGGTATCTACCTGCACAACATACCGATGATGCTCGTCGCATTGTTCGCAATGGGCGTGCATTCCACCTTCTTTGGCCCGATTAAATATGCGATTTTGCCCCAGCATCTGAAAGAAGACGAGGTTTTGGGCGGAACGGGCCTTGTCGAAGCCGGGACCTATCTCGCCATCTTGGGTGGGACGATTGCGGGCGGGATCATTCCCGGAAAGATTGCCGGCGTGGGGATTATCATCGTTGCCATCATCGGACGCGTGACCGCGCAATCTGTTCCGCTTGCACCGCCCGAAAGCGATGCGCCAACCGCAAAAATGGACTGGAATATCTTTCGCAGCAGCTGGCGTCTGGTGCGCGACACGATGCACATACCCCGCCTGTTTTTGGCGATCGTCGCAATCAGCTTTTTCTGGGGCGTTGGCGCGGTCCTTGGGTCAATTTTCCCGCCTATGGTCAAAAACGCAATCGGTGGCGACAACACTGTCGCGACCTTGTTTACCGCGTTCTTCTCGATCGGCATTGCCATCGGCTCAGTCGCCGTCAACCGCCTGTTGAATGGCACAGTTTCCGCCAAATATGCGCCGATTTCAGTCATCGTTATGGGCCTGTTTGTCTTGGATCTTTGGTGGACGGTCAGCCACTGGCAACCTATCGGGCCAGAGCTGATGAATTGGTGGCAGTTTCTGACGCTAGGCTATGGCGAACGCATGATTGTCGATCTTCTTGGCATTTCCATCGCCGGGGGTATGTTTGTCGTCCCGCTCTACGCGTTTCTGACAACTACGGTTGCAAAGTCGCAAACCGCCCGCACCATTGCCGCCAATAACATTGTGAATTCCGGTGCGATGGTGATCGGTGCTGTCATTTACAGCCTTCTCGTCAGCGCAGGTGTCAGCATTCCCGATACGCTGTCCATGATTGCTGCGGCCTGCCTTGTTTCGGCATGGATTTCGTGGAAGCTGCACAAGGCCTGCGACCCGGTCGCCGCCTAAAAGTCAGGCGACAAAGCTCGCTATTGAGACAAAAAACGCACTGAAGCTGAGCATAAACAAATGCGTATCTTCCTTGCGCCACCACGATATGGGGCGTGGCGCGATGACGGCGTGCGCCATCTGTGGTGGGGGAAGCATCCGCCGAAAGGGGTGGCCGGCAGCTTCGGTGTGACCGACTAAACTTCTTTTCATCATGATCAGACGTTAATCTTTTGTTAGGCATAATAGCGATGCCAAAAGATGGTTAAGCGGCGACCCAAATTCGACTGTCCCGATCTGCGACAGTTATTGACGCCTTTTTAACCATATTCCGAAGCGCGGGTTGGCGGTCTCCCGCCGCATCTGTT
>JAIXYC010000033.1 GCA_027490455.1 Sphingomonadales bacterium | reverse complement strand
GCTGCCTGACCGGTTAAGGCCAAAAGCAGCGCTGTCAGCAGGCCAAGGGCCTTTTTCATCTGTGTAATCCCAACAAGGGGTTAGTTTGCGGGCGCCATATCAAGCGTCGGTGCGGTTTCAGCGCCTTGCGTGGTGGCTTGATATGGGACCATCGGTTGCGCACCGTGAATGATTTTTGCGCCGATAATATCGGGGAATGTGCGGATGGTGGTGTTATACCCACGCACAGCCTCGTTATAATCGCGCAAGGTAATGCGCACCCGGTTTTCCTGACCTTCAAGCTGATCCTGCAATTTCAAATAGCCCTCTTGGCTCTTCAACTGCGGATATTGCTCAACCGATACGAGCAGGCGTGAGAGGCTTCCCGACAATTGGTTTTGCGCAGATTGGAAAGCCGCCATCTTGGCAGGGTTGGCCAGATCATCAGGATTGACCTGAATATTTGGCGATGTCGCACGCGCGCGCGCCTCGATGACTTCGGTCAGCGTTTTGTTTTCCTGCGCAGCTGCGCCTTTGACGATATTTGCCAGATTTGGAATAAGGTTGGCGCGCTCTTGAAACGCAGCCTGAACGTCGGCCCATTTTGCCTTGGCATTTTCCTCAGCGGTCGGAACGCTGTTGATGCCGCAGCTTGCAAGAGAGAGGGCCGCAGCGGTTAATAGCAAAGATTTTACAACTTGGTTACGCATCGAAAGAGCTCCTCCAACGGGCTGTCGCCCAGATTTCAGCCGTTTAACCGGCGTGTATTACGTACATAAGGCGCAGGTACGGCTTTCGCAATGTCTGCCATCGGCAATATGTCATGTTTTGCTGTGGGGCATTGTAAAGAGATGCGCCGCCCAATGGATGTGATGATAAATTCATTTCGCTTTCGCGCTATTTTCTGATGTATTGCGAAGGTAGATTCAGGGGCGGCGGAATGAACGTTGCCCAAAAAATAACCAGTGGGGGAGCAAGATGAAAAAATGGATACTCGGTATATTGATCGTGATCGCGGCTGCGGCTGGCGGTTTCTGGGCCAGCGCGGACAAGGATATGAAAGCGCTCATCTCTCACCTACCGACCGACGCTAACGTGCTGTTCTGGAGCGTTGAGCAGCGCGACGCCGGTTTCCGCGCATTGGACCGCATTCCCATATTGGCGAAATCGAACATCATCAAAGCGGGTGATACGGTCTATCCCATGCCCAAGGGCGAACCGCTGACCATCGATATGGATGTCGACGCCTATATGAAGGCGCAGCGCACGGCTGGCCTCGTCATTGTCCAAGATGGCAAGATCCGCGTTGAAAAATATGGTCTCGATTTTGACGCGCAGGGTAAGTGGACAAGCTTCTCCGTCGCCAAATCCTTCACCTCGACGCTTGTCGGCGCTGCCATCAAGGATGGCTATATCAAAAGCGTCGACGACATGGTTTCGGCCTATATTCCCGACCTAAAGGGTTCTGCCTATGACGACGTGACCATTGCGCAGCTGCTGACGATGACGTCGGGCGTGAAATGGAATGAGGATTATGCCGATCCCAAATCCGACGTCGCATTGTTCAACCTGCACAAGCCCGAAAAGGGCATGGACGTGACGGTCAGCTATATGCGCAATTTGCCGCGTGAGGCGCCCGCCGGAACGAAGTGGGTGTATAAGACTGGCGAAACCAACCTGATTGGCGTGTTGGTCAGCTCTGCTACAAAGAAAAAGCTGTCTGATTATCTGTCCGAAAAAGTCTGGGCGCCTTATGGCATGGAACAAGACGCAAGCTGGCTCTTGGGTTCAACCGGGCATGAAATCAGCGGCTGCTGCATTCAGGCCTCGACCCGTGACTATGCCCGTTTTGGTGTGTTCGTTTTGGGCGGTGCCAAGATAAACGGGCAGAGCATATGGCCGGATAACTGGATGGCATCTGCAACAGTCAAACAGGCCGACATCGGCATGGCTGGCAAGGGCTATGGCTATCAATGGTGGACCTATGATGACGGCAGCTATGCCGCCCAAGGTATTTTCGGGCAGGGCATCTTCATTGATCCCAAACGGAAGCTGATCATCGCGTCCAATAGCAATTGGCCCAAGGCGACCGATCCCGACACGGTAGGCGCAGGACGCGAAGCGTTTTACAAGGCGGTCCAAGCTGCGGTGGATGCCGACGCGAAAAAGCGCTGAATAGAGCCTCATGTTGCGGTGCACAATAATTGCGTTAAATCGTAATAAAATTGCGCCGCAACATGCGGGAAAAAGGGTCTTTTCTAAGTCCGATTAATAGTCCAGCATGCGCATGTTAACGATATGCTTCTGCTGGAGAAAAATCATGGACTTTAAGACGTTTTTACGCGCGGGCAGCAACCGCCGGGCCATGTTAAAAGGGATGGGCGTTGCCGCTGTTGGTTTCTCGCTGACCGGCGCGCTTGCTGGCTGCGGTGAGAAAGAAGCCAAGAAGCTGGCCAATGGCGAAGAGGCCAAGCTGAACTTCTACAATTGGGACACCTATATTGGTGAAACCACGTTGGAAGATTATAAGGACAGCGCTGGCGTTGACGTCAATATGACGCTGTTTGCGAGCAACGACGAACTGTTCGCCAAGCTGCGCGCCGGAAACCCGGGCTATGACGTCATCGTCCCATCCAACGATTTTGTGGAGCGTATGGCCGCGGCCGATATGCTCATGCCGCTTGATCAGGCGCAAATCCCGAACTTCAAAAATGTTGCCAAAGATTATCAGGATGTTCCCTATGATCCGGCACGCAAATATTCGATGCCGTACACTTGGCTGGCGCTTGGCATTGGCTATCGCAAGTCCAAGGTGAAGGCTGTGCCGGACAGCTGGAAAGTGCTGTTCGACAGTGATGAATATAAAGGCCGCATCGCGGTGCTGTCCGAGGCGGGCGACATGTTCCGGCTTTACGGGAAATATATGGGCAAGTCAGTGAATGCCCTCACCGATGCCGATTTGAAGGCCATCGAAGCCATGATGATTAAGCAAAAGCTTAACATCAAAGCCTTCCACGAAGACAATGGTCAGGACTTGTTGCTCAAAGGCGAAGTCGATTTGGTGCTCGAATATAATGGCGACATTGCGCAGATCATGTCGGACGAACCAGATATCGGTTTTGTCATTCCAAAAGAGGGTAGCCAGCTGAACTCGGACAATCTGTGCATTCCCAAGGGCGCGCCACATCCGAAAAATGCGCATGCGTTCATCAACTATCTGCTTGATGCCGAGGTGGGTAAGAAGATTACCGAAACCATTTTGTATCCAACGCCAAATGACGCCGCAAAGGCGCTGATGCCCGATGCGTACAAGAACAATCCGGTCATTTTCCCGCCAGCCGATGTTTTGGCGAAATGCGAATATGCAAAGTTCAATCCAGAGCTTCAGCCAAAATATGAGGAGGCGTTCACCCGCGTGCGGGCGGCCTAAAATATGTCGGGGGCGCTGCAAGACTGGAAAAGCCAGAAGAAACCTTTTGCTGCCGTTGTTTCGGCACCTGTGTTCTGGCTCGCCCTTTTCTTTGTGGCGCCCATGGCCATCGTTTGGTTGTACAGCTTTGGGCAGAATGCCGGGCCTGCCGACATTGAAATTTCAGGTACGCTCGATAATTATAAGCGCGCGACTGAGTGGCTGTATGTATCGATTTTCCTGAAAAGCTTTGCGGTCGCGGCGCTCACTACGCTCTTGTGCCTCATCATCGGCTTTCCGGTTGGGATGGCGATTACCTTCGCCGCGCCGAAATGGCGGCCATGGTTGCTGCTGGGCATCATGCTGCCCTTTTGGACCAATCTGCTAATCCGCACTTATGCGTTGATGGCGCTGATGGGCAGCAACGGATATATGAACAAGGGTCTGGGCGGACTGTGGGAAGGCGCAAGTTGGCTGCGTACACTTGTCGGGATGCAGCCGCTTGAGGCATGGACACCAGTACAGTTACTCTATAACAATTTCGCGGTCGTGCTTGGGCTGGTCTACGTCCATCTGCCTTTCATGGTCTTGCCGCTCTATTCCGCGCTCGACCGGCTGGACAAAAGCCTGATTGAGGCCAGCCTCGATTTGGGCGCAGGGCATTTCAAAACCTTCATGCAGATCGTGGTTCCGCTGGCCGCGCCGGGCATAGTCGCGGGCGTGATGATTACATTGATTCCCGCACTTGGCGCCTATCTGACCCCTGACCTTATGGGCGGAACAGACAGCCAGATGATTGCGAATGTGATTGAGCGCCAATTCAAACGTGCGAATGACTGGCCATTCGGCGCTGCGCTTTCGTTCCTGCTCATCTACGCAATGTTCATTCTGATCGCGTTCCAATCGATGCGTTCGAACAAAGTGAAGGCGGCGTGATCATGTTCAATCGCACCCCCATCGCGCCGTTGGAATATACCAGAAAGCTGTGGATGCGCAGTTGGGTCGGATTGACCATGCTGTTTCTCTACGCGCCGCTCATCCTATTGATGATCTTCAGTTTTAACGACAGTAAGCGCAATGTCGTTTGGAAGGGCTTTACCCTCAAATATTATGAGAAAGCGCTGAACAACGACAGTCTGGTGGAGGCGTTGGTCAACTCGCTCACTATCGCGGCGCTTGCGACGATCGTCAGCCTTGTGATTGGCGCGCTTGCGGCGGTCGCGCTCTGGCGGTTCCGGTTTCCGTTCAAGGGGCTGGTTGAAGGGACCATGTCCCTGCCGATTATCGTGCCTGAGATTTGTCTGGGCGTTGCATTTTTGATCTTTTTTGCGAAAGTCGACTGGCCAACCGATTTGCCATGGCCGCTCAATCTTTCCGCGATCACGATTGCGCATATTACCTTCTGTTTCCCGTTCGTTGCTATGGTTGTTCGCGCGCGGCTGGCGAGCTTTAACAAAGAAGAGGAAGAGGCCGCAAAAGACCTTGGCGCGACGGAATGGCAGGCGTTTCGCGATGTTTTGCTGCCGCATATACGTCCGGCGCTGGTGGCAGGGGCGCTTTTGGCTTTCACGCTTAGTCTCGATGATTTCGTCATCACCTTCTTCACCAGTGGTCCGGACACGATTACCTTCCCGGTGAAGGTATACTCGATGGTCCGTTTCTCGGTCACGCCAGAGGTGAATGCCGCGTCGACAATCCTCATCCTCCTTACTGTCATCCTGACCTTCATCGCGCTGAAACTGCAGGGCGTGAAGGGCATTGCGGAAACCCATTAGAGATCATTTTTATGACCCAAGCCAAACAGCCCATCATTCAAATCCGCAATGTGTCCAAACGCTTTGGCAAGGTGACGGCAGTCGACAATATCAGTCTGGATATACTCGCAGGCGAATTCTTTGTTCTGTTGGGACCGTCCGGCTGCGGCAAAACCACGTTGCTGCGGATGATCGCGGGCTTTGAAATGCCGACCGAGGGGCAGATCATTATCGACGGTCAGGATATGAGCCTTGTGCCGCCGAACAAGCGGCCCGTGAACATGGTGTTCCAAAGCTATGCCGTTTTTCCGCACATGAACGTCACGGACAATGTCGGCTATGGCCTGCGCATATCCGGCGTATCGAAGGGCGAGATTCGTGACCGCGTTGCCGAGGCGCTTGAGCTGGTGAAACTGGGCGGATTTGAAGACCGGATGCCGGACCAGATGTCGGGCGGGCAGCGCCAGCGCGTTGCACTCGCGCGCAGCCTAGTGATGCGGCCAAAGGTGCTGTTGCTCGATGAACCCTTGTCGGCGCTGGACGCCAAATTGCGCGCGCAAATGCAGTTTGAATTATCGGACCTGCAGGACAAGGTCGGGATTACCTTTGTCACGGTCACGCATGATCAGGATGAGGCATTGTCGATGGCAAGCCGTGTTGCCGTCATCAACAAAGGCGAAGTTGCGCAACTCGCGCCGCCAGCTGATCTGTATGAATATCCCGCCAACCGCTTCGTCGCCGATTTCGTGGGTTCCGTGAACATATTCGAAGGCAAGTTGACGCTGGACGAGCCGGATAAGGCCGCCGTCGATTGCCCCGGCCTTGGCAAAATTTACCTCAATCATGGTGTCACCGGGCCGCATGGCGCCGATGTCTGGGTCGCGCTGCGTCCGGAAAAGATTTACCTGCACGTGCCCGGCGAAGGCAAAGCCGTTCGCGCAGCCGCCCAAGACGCGCCCGATGGCCACAACCTGGCGCGCGGCACGATTAAGGGCATGAGCTATCTCGGCGATATCACGCTGTATGAAATCCAGCTTGAGGGCGGACAGATGATCCGCGTCAGCCGTCCGAACCTGTCACGCCATGATCAAGAGGATTTCACATGGGATGACAAGGTCAGCATGCACTGGCGTGCGGACAGCCCCGTGGTCCTATTAAGCTAGACGCAAAGCGCCCCGCCGCGACCGGCCTTAATTGTCAGCGGTAGGCGCAGGCCGGACATCCAATAACGTCACGATGATATTGCTTTCGGGACCGGAATCGGCGGCCTTGGGCATGCAAAAACGATAGGTTGACCCTGCCTGCATCATTTTCAGGCCCTCGCCGAACACGGGCGATGCTTGGCTCAACGGAATTTTTTCCCATTCACGCTGCTGCTGCACGATGCCGGTGTTGGCATCAAAAACGGTGAAGTCGACAAGCGCCATGTCGCTATCGGTCGCGCTCTTGCCCGCGCCGGCCTTTATGAGGTCAAAGCCCAATCCGGTTGCAGTGGTTTGCGAGCATGTGCGTTCTGCCACTGGAATGACGGGCTTTGGCGGCGGGTTTTTGAAGGAGAGCAAATCGACTTCGAACACCAGATCGGCATTGGCCGGAATGGGGCCAGTGCCTGCCTCGCCATAGCCAAGCTTTGACGGGATGCAGAGACGGTAGCTGCCGCCCGCCTGCATCAATTGCAGACCCTGCGCAAAACCGGGGATGACGCCGCCAACGGGAAACTGTGCATCTTGCCCTGAATCAAACTCAGTGCCGTCAGCGGTCAGCATGCCCTTATAATTGACCATGACGCGCGATTCAGCATTCGGGCGTTCGCCTTTGCCCGCCTTAATGACGGTGTAGGACAGGCCTTCGGGGGTCGTGGTCTTGCATGTCAGAACCGGTGGCTTGGGCTTCGCCGCAACAGGCGCTGCTGCGTGTGCAGGCGCAAATTGAAGGAGCAGGGCGGGGGTGAGGGCCGCCGTGAGGGCGCGCTGGAGCATTTTGGATGTCATGGGGCCAAGGTAATCATTGGATGTGGTTTGTCTAGCGTGAAGAGGCCGCCGCGATAATCATCTCGACCCGTCACCCTGAACTTGTTTCAGGGTCTTACTTATTCGCTGCCACAAGTAAGATGCTGAAACGAGTTCAGCATGACGGAAATAGACGGACTAAATAACCTACCCGATCGCGCGTAACTTCGGCTCGGCTTCATCCAGTGACGTGCGGATGATGCCAATCAAATCATCGATCTGCGATGGCGTGATAATCAGTGGCGGGCACATGACGATGCTGTCGCGGATGCCGCGCACCATCAGGCCGTTGCGGATGCAGATATCGCGTACCAATGGTCCTGCCGTGCCTTCAGCCCCGCCGAAACGCGCGCCAGTGGCCTTGTCCGCAACAACCTCCACTGCGCCCAGCAAGCCAACCGAGCGGGCTTCACCGACCAGAGGGTGGTCACTCAATGTCGCCAGCTTTTCGGCAAGGTACGGGCCAGTTTCGTTCCGGACTTTCTCAAACAGTCCCTCGCGCTCCATGATCTCGATATTGCGCAAGGCGACGGCGGATGCGACGGGGTGGCCGGAATAGGTATAGCCATGGACGAAATCACCGCCGGTTTTGATGACCTTGACGATCTCGGCGCTCACGGCGACAGCGGAAATCGGCATGTAACCCGACGACAGCCCCTTGGCCATCGCGATGATATCGGGCTTTACGCCAACGGTTTCATGGCCCCAAATATTGCCCGTCCGGCCAAAGCCGCAGATAACCTCATCACAGACCAACAATATACCATATTTGCGGCAGATTGCTTCCGCCTGCGGCCAGTAATTGGCTGGCGGAATGATGACGCCGCCTGCGCCTTGTACGGGCTCACCAATGAAGGCGGCGACATTTTCCGGCCCTACTTCTAATATCTTGTCCTCAATGGCCTGCGCGCATGCTGTGCCGAAATCCTCTGGCGTCATGTCGCGGCCTTCATTGTACCAATAAGGCTGGCGGACATGTTCAATGCCGGCCATCGGCAAGACGCCGGGGGCAGGGAAGCCTTGACCATGCATGACTTTCATTCCGCCCATGCTGACGCCCGCCACGGTGGAACCATGATAGGCATTGTGGCGGCTGATGACGATGGTGCGGCTATGTTCGCCCTTCACCTGCCAATAATGGCGCACCATCCGCAATATGGTGTCATTGGCTTCGGAACCGGAGCTGTTGAAAAATACATGCGGCAAGCGGCCGCCTGTCAGGCTCGCAATCTTTTCGGCAAGCAAGATGGCTGGTGCGTTCGCGGTTTTGAAGAAGCTGTTATAATATGGCAGCTCAAGCATTTGTTCGCGCGCAACCTCGGCGAGCTCATCGCGGCCATAGCCCGCGTTGACACACCACAGGCCAGCCATCCCGTCCAATATGCGATTGCCGTCGCCATCATGGATATAGCAGCCTTCAGCATGGGTGATGATGCGGCTACCGCCCAGGTCTTCGATTTCCTGCCAGTCGGCTTGCGCGGGCAAATGGTGGGCGATGTCTAAACGGCGAAGTTCGGCGATGTCGTAATTGCGGGGCATGAAAAGGTCTCCATAATATTCCCCTCCCGCCAGCGGGAGGGGTTAGGGGAGGGTGGGAGCCGCAGGCGATCTGTCTGATCTAGCCGTTGCAGGCCCACCCCCAGCCCCTCCCGCTTGCGGGAGGGGAGCGATAGGGCAGCGCCCGAATTCAATTCAGGGAGAAAAGCCTATCCGCGCTTGATAGCGGTTATAACGGGTCACGGTCGTATTCACAGATTACCTCTTAACGCCTTTCCCAAAAGGTGGAAATAGGTTTGCGAATCCGCGTCATTTTCCGTGCCCCATTCGGGGTGCCACTGGACCGCAAGCAAGGGTGCGCCATTGGGGCGGGCGCTATAGGCCTCGATAAGTCCATCAGGTGCGCGTGCCTCAACCGTCAGTCCATCCGCGAGCGTGCCGATGCCTTGAAAATGCACCGAGTTTACGTCCAAAGCGCCTTTGGCATAGGCGCTGGAGAGCATGCCACCGTCCGCAAGTTCAACAGGATGGCGATGGTCGAACATGGCGTCGAAATCGACATCATCGGGTGCATGGTGGAGGATGAGCGTCTCGTTGGCACTCGTGTCACGGCGCAAGGTTCCGCCCAACGCCACGTTGATTTCCTGAAAGCCGCGGCAAATGCCAAAGACTGGCTTGCGCGCGTCAATCATGCGGTCGACCATGGACATTGCGATCTCGTCGCGGCCTTCGTCGAAAGGACCATCGCCCCCTTCCTCACCATAATGCCGCGTTGCGACATTTGACGGGCTACCGGTCAGCAATATGCCGTCTATCCGTGGCGCGACTTCAGCGGCGGTCATTAGGTCGGGCAACGAGGGGATGATTAACGCCGCCACATCTGCATAGGTCATGGCCGCGCGGATATAGCGGTTCATCACGGCTTGAGCGACTTCGCTGCCGACCATGCGGTTACACGCGATGACACCCAATACCGGACGGCTCATTCTGCTTACTCCTGCGCTATTTCTTGCTCACGCTGCTCCGATCAGCTCCCGGCCAATCAACATCCGGCGAATTTCATTTGTCCCTGCGCCAATGTCGAGCAATTTGGCATCGCGCCAATAACGCTCGACCGGCCAATCCTTGGTATAGCCAGCGCCGCCCAGTGCCTGAATGGCCTCGCCCGCAACCTTGACGGCGTTTTCGCTCGCCAACAATATTGCGCCGGCTGCGTCAAAGCGGGTGGTCTGCCCGGCATTGCATGCCCGTGCGACATTGTAGACATAGCTGCGGGCAGAATTGAGCGCGACATACATGTCGGCAATCTTCGCCTGCATCAGTTGGAAACTGCCGATGGGTTTGCCGAACTGCTTGCGTTCGCGGACATAGGGCAAGACGACGTCGAGGCAGGCCTGCATCACGCCAAGCTGAAGCCCGGCGAGGACGACACGTTCATAATCAAGGCCTGACATCAACACGCCAACGCCGCCATGCAATGGGCCCATCATCTGTTCTTCGGATACGAAACAGTCATTGAACACCAGTTCTGCCGTGGGCGATCCGCGCATCCCGACCTTGTCGATTTTCTGGCCGATGGAAAAACCCTCCATGCCTTTCTCAATCAGAAAGGCGGTGATGCCGCGCGATGCAGCCTCCGGCGCGGTCTTTGCATAGACAACCAAAGTGTCTGCATAAGGCGCGTTGGTGATCCAGAATTTCGTGCCGTTCAGGATGTAACCGCCCTGAACCGCTTCGGCCTTTAGCTTCATCGAAACGACGTCCGAACCTGCGCCGGTTTCGGACATGGCCAAACTGCCGACATGTTCGCCCGAAATCAGCTTCGGCAGATATTTCGCCTTTTGCTCGGGCGAGGCCCAACGCGCGATCTGGTTGACGCACAGATTGGAGTGCGCGCCATAAGACAGTCCGATGGATGCAGACGCCCGGCTGACTTCCTCAACGGCGACAACATGTTCCAAATAGCCAAGGCCAAGGCCGCCATCTTCTTGCGCAACCGTCAGGCCGTGAAGCCCAAGCGCACCCATGGCGGGCCATAATTCTTCCCGTGGAAACCAGTCATCGGCATCGATTTTGGTGGCCAAGGGCGTGATTTTATCCGTCGCAAAGCGCTTGGTGGTATCGCGGATCATGTCGGCATTTTCGCCGAGAGCAAAGTCTAAAGTCATCGCCGTCCTCTGCCATTTATTTGATAGTGCCGCAAGCATGGGACTAGCCAGTTGCTGACCTTTTGCTTACCGCACTTTTGATATTTTCCTAACGAGCGAATCTTTAACGATGCATTATGACATTCTCATCGTCGGTGGCGGCCATGGCGGTGCGCAAGCAGCTATCGCATTGCGGCAGGCAAAATTCGAAGGCAGCATCGCTATCGTCAATGCCGAGCCTGAATACCCTTATGAGCGGCCACCATTGTCCAAGGACTATTTCGCGGGCGACAAGGCGTTTGAACGCATCATGATCCGGCCTGCTGCGTTTTGGGAAGAACGTTCGGTGGATATGCTGCTTGGCCAGCGGGTGGAGACGGTGGATGCCGCCGCGCATTCCGTCACGACTTCTGAGGGCACAGTCATCTCTTACGGCCATATGATCTGGGCCACAGGCGGCGATCCGCGGCAATTGCCGGTCACGGGGGGCGACCTGCGCGGCGTGCATGTTGTCAGAACCCGGGCCGATGTGGATCACATGGTCGAAGGCCTTGATGATGTCGCCGACGTTGTGATTGTCGGCGGCGGCTATATCGGGCTTGAGGCAGCGGCGGTGCTGCGCAAAATGGGTAAGAAAGTGACCGTGCTGGAGGCGATGGATCGCGTGCTTGCGCGGGTCGCTGGCGAACCGCTGTCACGCTTTTATGAATCCGAACATCGCAGCCATGGCGTCGATCTGCGTCTTAACGTGGGCATTGCGGCGATTGAAGGCGACGACGTCGCCACCGGCGTGCGTTTGGCCGATGGCGAAGTTATCCCTGCGCAAATGGTCATTGTTGGCATTGGCATCATCCCGTCGGTCGCGCCTTTGTTGACGGCAGGCGCGGCTGGTGGCGCTGGTGTTGATGTCGACGCTTATTGCCGGACGTCTTTGCCAGATATCTTTGCCATTGGTGACTGCGCTGCCCATGCCAACAGCTTTGCCGGCGGCAATGTCATGCGCGTGGAATCGGTGCAGAATGCCAATGACATGGCCAATGCAGTGGCGAAAAGCCTGACGGGTGTGCTGACCGAATATCATGCGGTGCCGTGGTTCTGGTCAAACCAATATGACTTAAGGCTGCAAACCGTTGGCATCAGCGCCGGTTATGACGCCACGGTGCTGCGCGGCGATTTGGACGCACGCAGCTTTTCGCTCATCTATTTGAAATCGGGCCGCGTCATTGCCCTCGATTGTGTGAACGCCACCAAGGATTATGTGCAGGGTCGCGCCTTTGTTACAGAAGGCTTGTCGCCTTCCGCTGAACAATTGGCAAACACCGACGTTCCCTTGAAAGAACTCGCCGCAGAATTGACAGCCACCTAAACTTTTGCCTCCAGTCCGTTCAGCCCTCACGGCCATTTTAGGTCCAACGAACACCGGCAAGACCCATCTCGCTGTGGAGCGGATGTGTGCCCATTCGAGCGGGATGATCGGCTTTCCTCTGCGGTTGCTGGCGCGGGAAATCTATGACCGGCTGGTGGCAATTAAGGGCGCGCAAAATGTCGCGTTGATTACAGGCGAAGAACGGATCGAGCCGCCGCAAGCCCGCTGGTATTGCTGCACCGTCGAAAGCATGCCGATCCACCGGGAATTTGCCTTCGTCGCGATTGACGAAGCGCAATTGGGTGCGGACCCCGAACGCGGGCATATTTTTACAGACCGCATCTTGCATGCACGCGGGCGTGAGGAGACGATGATTTTGGGATCGGAAAGCCTACGCCCGATCATCCGGTCGCTGCTGCCCGATGCGGAGATCATCTCGCGTCCGCGCTTTTCCACATTAAGCTATGCTGGCGCGAAGAAGCTGTCCCGGCTGCCCAAACGGTCTGCCATCGTCGCGTTTTCGATTGAGCAGGTGTATGCAGTCGCCGAAACATTACGCCGGATGCGCGGCGGCGCGGCGGTTGTCATGGGCGCTTTGTCGCCGCGTACCCGCAATGCGCAGGTGGCGATGTTCCAGTCGGGCGAGGTTGACTATCTCGTGGCCACAGATGCGATTGGCATGGGGCTGAACCTTGATGTCGCACATGTCGCCTTTGTCAGCCTATCCAAATTCGACGGTTCCCGCAGGCGCAGGCTGACCGTCGCCGAAATGGCGCAAATTGCCGGGCGGGCCGGACGACACCAACGGGACGGAAGCTTTGGCACGCTCGCGGGCGAAGGGAGCGAGTTTACCCCCGAAGAAGTGCTGGCGATTGAAGGGCACAGTTTTCCGCGGCTGGACTGGCTATATTGGCGCGAAGCAAAGCCAAGATTTAACGACATTGCGACGCTGATTGCGGATCTTGAGAAAAAACCGGGCCGTCCGGGCCTGTTGCCCGCGCCCAAGGTCATCGACCTTTTGGTGCTCAAGCGGCTGGCCGAAATGCCCGACGTGAAATCGCTTATCCGGCACCCTGTTGATGTCGCCCGGTTGTGGGAAGTGGCCTGCTTGCCCGATTTTCGGCAAATGGGTGAGGAACATCACAGCCGTTTTGTTGCGTCCTTGTGGCAATATCTGGGGCAGGGCGAGCGCGTCATTCCGCACGGCATTTACGCAAATGAACTGGCACGGCTGGATAATATCCAAGGCGACGTCGACACGCTGTCCGCCCGAATCGCAGCAGTGCGGACTTGGACCTATATCGCGCATCGGAACGATTGGCTGGCCAACCCACCAGCGATGGCCGAACGTGCGCGGGCGTTGGAAGAAAAATTGTCGGACGCACTGCACGATGCGCTGCGTCAGCGGTTTGTCGACAAACGGACATCAATGTTGCTGCGCAAAGGTGCTGGCGATGTCGGGCTGTTGCCCGTTGAAATCCAGCCAGATAATCGCGTTCTTGTCGATGGCGAAGACATTGGGACTTTAAAAGGATTTGCCTTTCGGGTTGACCCGGCGGCAAAAGCGGGTGACCGTAAATTGTTATTGGCTGCCGCAGAACGACATTTGGCAGCGCATTTGAGACAAAAGGCAAAGGACGTATCTATGGCAGAGGATAGCGAATTCTCGCTCGCAGCCGATGGGGAGGGTAAACCTTCGATCTTCTGGAAGGATGACCTTCTGGGCACATTGACCAAAGGCCGCACGCTGCTTCAACCTGCATTTACGCCAATGAAGGCCGTCGCCGGACTTGAGGGCGACGCCCTGCGCGATGTTGTTACGCGTGCTGAAAGCTGGATTGAAAGCCAGCTGGCTAAGGCGATGGGCGGGATTGTCGGATTGCTCGATCTGGCCCAGCAGGCTGATGTCGACGGTAACGTTCGTGCGCTCGCCGTGCGGCTTGCGGATGAAGGCGGGATTGCGGGCCGGCATTATCTTGCCGACGCCATCGCCGCGCTGCCCAAGGAAGCCCGCGGTGCGGCGCGCAAGGGCGGAATCGTATTCGGCGCGCTCGATATTTATCACCACGCCGCGTTGAAACCCGCTGCCGCCAAATGGCGCGCCGCATTGTTTGCCGCACGCGACAGCCGCGCCATGCCCGTGCTTCCACCCGAAAGCGCGGTGCATTTGAAAACATGGAATTTTGCCAACCCGTCGGAGGCCAGAAATGCGGGCTATCGCCGGATTGGTGATGAATATGTGCGTATCGATTTGGCCGAACGCGTGATCAAAAAAGCGCATGAGGCGCGCGGGCAGAACAATGCCTTTGGCATGGACATGGCCTTTGCAACGTCGCTGGGTATTAGCGAGGCCGGTTTGAAAGCGCTGATGCGCGACGCCGGTTTCCGTCCGGCCGAAGCGGCGGTTGTAATTGAAGCGGCGGCTGACGAAACGCCCGTGGTCGAAGAAACCACGCCAGTCGAAGCAACACCAGCGCCCGAAGCGGAGGCCGCAGTTGAAGCAATAGTCGCCGACGCCGCCGCACCGGAGCAAACTGCGCCAAAAGAAATAGCGCCCGTCGTGCTGACGCATTGGCGTTGGGTGGGCTTGCCCAAGCCGCGTCCGCCCGAACAGCGCAGGCCGCAGGCTTCTGCAGAACGAAAGCCGCACGCATCGGCAAAGCCAAAGGCAAAGCCTGATCGCGCGCCGCCAGCACCAAAGCCAAGTGCGCCGCCGTCGGCATTGGCCTTGCAATTGGCTGCGCTCAAGGGCCTCAAGCTCTAAAAGGTCAGGCAAATCTTGCGGATCGACAAGCTGCTGTTCTTTCTGCGATTGGCCAAAAGCCGTTCGCTCGCGTTGAGTTGGGCGGAGGCTGGCCATATCCGGTTGAATGGCCGCCGGATCGAAAAGGGCAGCGCCACGGTGCGCGTGGGCGATATCATCACCATGCCATTGGGTGAGGCGGTTTTGACTTTAAAGCTGCTGTCTGTCCCCGTTCGGCGTGGTCCGGCATCAGAGGCGCAGCTTTTCTATCAGCGTATCGATTAAAAAATTGGCGACGCGGTGCAATCCGGCGTTGACTTCCCCCTGCACCTCGCAATAGGCAGACGTATTGAAACGGCTAATCCGCCGTCGTGTATGGGAGAGTTCCGCCAATGACTTATGTCGTTACCGATGCCTGCATCCGCTGCAAATATATGGACTGCGTTGAAGTATGTCCGGTGGATTGCTTCTATGAAGGCGACAATATGCTCGTCATCAACCCAAATGAGTGCATCGATTGCGGCGTATGCGAACCCGAATGCCCTGCAGAAGCGATTTTGCCAGACACCGAAAGCGGTTTGGAACAATGGCTTGAGCTGAACGCAACCTACAGCGCAGAATGGCCGAACATTACTTCAAGCCGCGAGCCGCCTGCAGACGCAGACGAGCACAAGGGCGAAGAAGGCAAGTTCGACAAATATTTCAGCGCGGAGCCCGGCGAAGGCGATTAAGCCTTCGCGGCCCGCCGCTCTTTAAGCCAGCTTCTTTGATAAGATTCTACTTCACGTAGAGCCTCAAAGACCGTGACGGTCGGCTTCGTCCGGCCGGTACGTCCCAGCTCGTATATCTGGCTGTAAAACCAATATTGGATCGCAAAGCCCTCAATGCTGCGCACGGCCTTTATCTTGCGCAGGCTAGATAACCACTCGGGCAATAGCTTAAGCTGGTTTTCAACCTTGGGCAGCATCGCCAAGCCACCGAGCAGGCGCTTTGGCGCTTCGGGCATTACGCATAATGGCCGCGCCAATCCGATAACATCGGCCGCCCTGTGGCGAAGCGCCTGTTCCATGGCCGATGCGCTGCGGAATCCGCCAGTGACCATCAATGGAATGGTCAGCTCACTCTTCATCGCTTTTGCGAAATCAACGAAATAGGCTTCACGTGCGAGTGTTGTTTCGGCGACGGTTTGCGTCTCTTCGGCTTCCATCCCCTCGATACCCAATAGCTTAGGCTGCTCATAAGTGCCGCCCGATATCTCGATAAGGTCAACGCCAGCATCCTGAAGCCAGCGGGCCACCTGAAGGCTGTCTTCAAACGCAAAGCCGCCGCGTTGGAAATCCGCACTGTTCAACTTGACCGAAATCGGGAGTTCAGGGCCAACCAGGGTACGGACAGTGTTGACGGTGAACATCAGGAAACGGGCGCGGTTGACGAGGCTGCCACCCCAACGATCGTTGCGCTGGTTTGATTTCGGGCTGAGGAATTGTGAGATCAAATAACCATGCGCTGCATGGATCTGAACGCCCGTGAACCCGGCGTTTTTGCAATGCAGTGCCGCTTGGCCGAAGCGGCCAATCAGATTTAGAATTTCATCCTCGGTCAATGCAACCGGCATTCCAAATTGTCCGCCGGGCAGGCCCAGCTTGACCGCTGACGGCGCCTTGGGACGTGGATTGATGCCCCGCATGGTCTGGCGGCCCGCATGGCTTATCTGCGCCCAAAAATGGTTGCCATTGCGCGTCGCGGCCTTGGTCCATGATTTGAGCGCGTCCATCATGGCCTCGTCGGGCTGTCCGCCGAAAAAGACGTTTCCAGCCCGTTCCAGATGGTCGGCGTCAATATGGATGTTGCCCGAAATCTGAAGACCCGCGCCTCCATCAGACCAGATACCGTACAGGCGCTGCAATTCGGGCGTCGGCACACCTTGCGTGTCCGCCAACCCTTCGGTCATCGCGGCTTTTGCTATTCTGTTGTTGATTACGGCCCCACAGGGCAGTTGTATGGCGCTACTTAAGATCACTTTGGCTCACTTGGTTCTTCAATTTTTGGTTCATCTGAACCATCGGTTTTGGGTTCGTCGCTTTCTTCCGGCGTTGCTTTTGCAGCATCGGTATCGGCACGTACGGCCATCGCTTCAACAGGTGCCTCATCGGTGGATTCGTCGGTGTTAATCATGTCGTCACTGATCGTGCCTTTAAGGCTTTCGAGATCATCCATCCGCGATTTGGTTACCTGATTGTCTTCTTTGCCGCTGCCACATGCGGACAATGCCAGCAAGGCTGCAAAGGCAGGTGCTATGATGGTGAAACGCATATCGTCCTCAGTTCTCTATTCCGGCGCGACCGTACAATTTCCGCCCGCTTTGGCAAGGCTAATGAGAAAGTCGGGGAAGGTGGCGCGCAAAGCTGCGTCGAAGTCTTGAAGCGATGCTTCAATGCCAAGGTCTGCGAGGCTGGTGACCGGATATTCGGATAGCCCGCACGGCACGATGCCACCGAAATGATTCAAATCAGGCGCAATATTCACCGCAAAGCCGTGCATCGTCACCCATCTGCGAATGCGCACGCCAATTGCGCCGATCTTTGCTTCCTGACCATTTTTGGTGTCGCACCATATGCCAACGCGGCCCTCGGCGCGGCGTGCCTCCACCCCGAAACGGCCAAGCGCGGCGATCACCCAGCCCTCAAGCGCATGCACATAACAGCGGACATCTTTGCAATGCTTGGCAAGGTCGAGCATGACATAGCCCACACGCTGCCCGGGCCCATGATAAGTATACCGTCCGCCGCGTCCGGTGTCGAAAACGGGAAATCCGGTGCTCAACAATTCGGCCGGGTCTGCGCTTGTCCCGCCTGTGTATAATGGCGGGTGCTCCAGCAGCCAGATAAGTTCCCGTGCGTTTTCGTCACGTATGGCCGCCTGCAACGTTTCCATACGGGCAACGGCTTCGGGATAGGGGATTAGCCCTTCGGAAACGTCCCAATCAATATTGCAATCGATCTTCATGCGCGGTGCTTAGCATGGTGCAAGCCGCTTGCCACCGGATATGTCAGCCTCTACGCCGCGATATGTCAGGGAGTGTATATGCAAAAGAAGCTGGATTATCGTGCGGTGGGAAAAGATGCGCGCGCTTCATTCGCAGCGCATCGTGAAGCCATCGTTGCAATTGCGGGCTTTTTCATTTTCATGTCGAACTGGATCGCGGGCTTTCTGGCGCCTTCGCTCATCCTTGAAAGCTTTGACGACACTGCCAAAGTCATCGCGGCTTTCAGCAGCTATTTCGAAGCGAATTGGCCGGTCCTGTTACCGGCAATGCTTGTCACAATGTATGGCAGCCTTGCGCTTTACGTCCTGATTTCGGGACGCAAAATGGCGCAGGTGGGCGACGCGCTTGTTATCGCCGCCGCTTTGTTCCCGACATATTTAACCGCAACCATATTGACCGGCTGGGCGACATTTGCAGGGTTTTTGCTGTTCATCATCCCCGGACTTTATCTCACGGGCCGCTTTGCTGTGTTGCCCGCGGTTATGGCACGAGAACCGGCACTGGGTATCATAGACGCGGTTAAACAGACGTGGGCGACAACCCGCAAATGCGGTTGGGCCATAGTGATACTGACTTTGTTTATCGCCATCGCAATACGCCTGGTTTCAGGGATAGCGGGTGATGCCGTCGCCGGGATATGCGAAGCAATTGCGGGCGAGGGGGGCGTTCCCATCGTCCAAGCTGCGGTCAGCGCGTTTTTCGCGGCGGTTGAGGCTGTTATCTATGTGATCGCTGTGACGGCGGTTAATCGTCAGCTTGGGGCACAGACGGCACGCCAATAATCGGAATATGCGGCGCGGCATCGCGCGGGATCAGCCCGCTGATCCGTGGGTCCATAAATGTCTCCAATTGCCTTTGATAGGCAATGAACCCAGCCTTTTGATAGAAGCTTAGCGCGGTGGGACCATCCAGCGTGCATGTATGCACCCACATGCGTTGCACGCCCACCTCTGCCCAGCCCAGCTGAAGCGCCATGGCCATCAACCATTTTCCGTGGCCCTTGCCGCCGAGTTCAGGGATCAGGCCGAAAAAGGCAATTTCACATGCGCCATCGGTTCTGAAGTCGAGCTCCAATATGCCAACTTCAATCCCGCGCCTGTCGACCACCGCCCAAATCCGGACCTTGGGGTCGTGAATGGTTGCAATCAGCGTCTCGTCGTCCATCTCAAGGCGGGAGAACCACAGCCAAGGTTCGCCAATGCGGCGATAGAGCGTCCGGTATTTGTCGGCATGCGGGGCGTGCCATGGCTCTAACCGCAAATCCGAAGCGGGCAGCGCGCGCAAGGGCGGGCGCTTGGTCATTTCCAGAGAGGTTACAATGGCACCAAGTTCGCCATCAGCAATCGGGCTAAACGGCATTTAGGCTTAGTCCCAAGACACTTCGGGCGGAAGGCTCATCAAAATCGCGTCAACATTTCCACCGGTTTTCAGGCCAAAGGTCGTGCCGCGGTCATAGACAAGGTTGAATTCCGCATAGAGCCCGCGCCAACGCCGCTGCGCTTGCTTTTCTTCGGCGGTGAAGGGCTGATTCATCCGGCGGCGCACCAGCTTGGGGAAGATATCGAGGAAGGCTTCACCGACATCGCGGGTCAGTGCAAAATTCTGGTCGAAAATCGCGTCGCTGCTGTTTTCCAGATGATCGTAGAAAATACCGCCAACACCGCGATGCACGTTGCGGTGGGGAATCCAGAAATAATCCTCCGCCCATTTGCGATAACGTTCGTACACATCAGGGCCATAAGGCGCACAGGCCGCACGCAAACGGGCGTGGAATTCTGCCGTGTCTTCTTCATAGGGGATGGGCGGGTTGAGATCCGCACCGCCGCCAAACCAGCTTTTCGTGGTCACGAGATAGCGCGTGTTCATGTGCACGGCGGGCACATGCGGATTGGCCATATGCGCGACAAGGCTGATGCCGGTCGCGAAGAAATTGGGGTCTTCAGCCGCGCCATGAATGGTCTTGGCAAATTCGGGGTTGAAGCTGCCACCTACGGTCGAAACGTTCACGCCGACCTTTTCAAAGATTTTACCCTTCATCACGCCGCGTACGCCGCCGCCGCCGGGCGAGCCGTCATGGTCGTGGCGATCCCAAGGGATATATTCGAATGATGCGTCGGATCCGGCCTCACGTTCGATCGCTTCAAACGCCGCGCAAATGCTGTCGCGTAGCGACTCGAACCAACTGCGCGCCGCTTGCTGACGATTGTCTAGGACCAGAGTCATACTGCACCTTCCGGAAATTGCTGGGTCTGCCGAAGACCTTCTGCCAGCGCGATGCCAGCCGACACCGAAATGTTCAAGGACCGAAATCCAGCGCCCATCGGAATATATACGCGGGCGTCGGCGCGCGCATGCACTTCGGGCGGGGCGCCGCTGCTTTCCGACCCCATCAGGATGACATCATCGGGCCGAAAGGCGAATGTGGGCAGGGCGGTTGACGCCTTGCTCGACATCAGCACCAACCGCGCACCGTTCAATGTTTCGAGAAATGCTGACCAGTCGGTGTGGCGCTGTATCTTTGCATGCGCGACATAATCCATACCGGCACGCCTCAAAGCACGTTCTGAAAAAGGAAAGCCGCAAGGTTCAATGATGTCGCATTGGACGCAAAAGCATGCGGTTGTGCGTAATACCGCCCCGACATTGCCGGCCATGTCCGGCTGATAGAGCGCGATGCGCATGAAAACTCTCCGATGGAAACCAATGCGTGACGATTAGACTGTATGTGGCCCCAATGGCAACCGCGCCCGCGGGGCAATTGGTACGCGAGATGGTCAGGCCCAATCCGGAACCGCCTGTGGAGCGGCTCCGGCCAAGAACGACACGGTCAAGCAGGGGGAAGAGACCGCGCCAGAAAAGTCTGTTAACCGCCGTTGGGCTGGGCAGGGGCCATTGGTTCGTTCAGCGACCCTGGCGTCCGGCCCTGCGCTCGTCGGGGGTGATGCTGCCGTCTTTATTGGTATCAGCTTTGGCGAAACGGGCTTCAGCGGCTGCACGGAATTCCGATTGCGATATGGCCTTGTCACCATTGCTATCCGCACGCGCCATTTTATCCATGCGTCCGTCACGGCCACCTGCGCGTGCATGACGTTTGCCCATCGTGCTACGCTCCATGCGCTTTTCGCGTCGGTCCGCGCGACGCTTACCGTGCATTTCATGTGCGGCGATGAATTCAGCTTGGCTGATCGCGCCATTTTTGTCGGTGTCGACTGCGGCAAAGCGCTTCGCCAAAATCGCGGCCTTGTCGCCTTCGTTCAGCGTGCCATCAGCATTGGCGTCCAGCATGGCAAAATACGCATCGGCGGCGACCATGGCTTCTGCTTTGGTGACAATGCGGTCGCCGTCCTTGTCCGCCATTCCACGTGGCGCTGCATATATTGCTGAAGCTGACATTGCCGAAAAGGCCATCAGGCCAGCATAGATTGAAAGTTTCTTCATCCTCATCGCTCCTTATGATCGTCCGCGTGACTACAATTGTAACGCATATAAGCTGAATATTTCACAACAGTTTGTCGAGGCAAATCATGCTGTGTCGCAAACTGTAAAAGCATGCGAGGATTTAACATGATGATTTGAAGCGTTGGAAAGTTGGAGCGGGTAAGGGGAATCGAACCCCTCTAGCTAGCTTGGAAGGCTAGTGCATTACCACTATGCTATACCCGCGACCGGCCATAGGCCGTTAGAAGCGCCGCTATTGCCATTATACAGCCCTAGCGTCAACGCCCAGATTGCAAAAGAAAGGGCCGCAAAAGCGGCCCCTTCCAAAATCCATGATGTTTTTTATCAATGTTTCTTGTCAGCCCAGATCGTTTTGTAGGACATCCAAGCAAGGACCGTGAAGACCAAGAGAAAGCCAAGGGCTGCCCAACCTGCGCTCTTGCGGTTTTCCATCTTTGGTTCCGCAGCCCAGGTCAGGAATGCAGAGACGTCTTCCGCCATCTGTTTTTTGGTGGCCTTCGTACCATCGTCATAGGTAACCTGGTCATCGGAAACGATCGGTGCCGCCATTGCGATGTTCAGGTTGGCAAACCACGGGTTGAAGTGCAGGCCGGCAGGTGTCGCTACTTCAGGGAATTCCTTCAGCAGTTCTTTGCCTTCTTCATTCTTGTAACCAGCTTGGTCACGATAGCCGAGCAGCAATGAATACACATATGCTGGGCCACCTTCGCGTGCCTTTGTGATCAGCGAAAGATCTGGCGGAAGCGCATTGTTGTTGGCCGCACGTGCTGCAACTTCATTCGCAAATGGCGAAGGAATTTTGTCCGCAGGAATCGCTGGACGTGTCGCAGGCTCACCCGTTTCAGGGTTGATGCTTGGAACTTCGATCTTCCACGCCTTTGCAATCGCTTTGACCTGTTCTTCGCTGTAGCCCAAGGCCGCGAAATCGCGGAACGCTACCAGATTCAAGCTGTGGCAAGCGGCGCAGACTTCAGCATAGACCTTCAGGCCACGCTGCAATTCACCGCGGTCATATTTACCCAACGGACCGTCATGGGCAAATTTGACGGGCAAAGTCTCTTCATGGAATTCCGCCTCAACCGAAGGAACAGCAGGTTCCTTGATCGCAGTGATGACGGTGTCCCCAAGGCCAAGTAACAGCATGCCGCTGAAAAACAGGCCTACCAAAAAAGCAATTAAACGAACCATGATTATGCTTTCCCTGTTTTACGCAGCCGCTGGAAGCGGTTTGCCGGTGACGGCTTCGGTGATTGAATTTGGCAGCGGAAGCGGCCGTTCAATGCGCGAAACGATCGGCAAGATGATCAAGAAGTGAGCGAAATAGTACGCGGCCGCAAGCTGGCTGAGTACAACCCACTGGGTATATGGCGGTTTGCCACCGCAATAGGTCAATACCAGCAACGATGGGATTAGACCGTACCAGAAGAACTTGCGGAACAATGGACGATAATGTCCCGAACGCACTGGTGATGTGTCCAACCAAGGCAGGAAGAACAACAGCAAGATCGAACCGAACATTGCAAGCACGCCCATCAATTTAGCTGGGATGATGATGATGCCCGTGAACGGAATGCCAAAGTCGACCGTGAACGCCTTCAAAATCGCATAGAACGGCAAGAAATACCATTCAGGCACGATGTGCGCTGGCGTCGAAAGCGGGTTCGCCGGAATATAGTTATCCGGATGGCCCAGCATATTTGGCGCAAAGAAGGTGACTGCAACGAAGAAGATCAAGAAGATCCCAAGGCCGAAGCCGTCCTTTGCGGTGTAATATGGGTGGAATGGAACCGTGTCTTGCTCACCCTTTACGCTCACGCCCGTTGGGTTTGACGACCCGGGAATGTGCAATGCCCAAATGTGCAAGATGATGACACCCGCAATGACGAACGGCAGCAAATAGTGCAGCGAGAAGAAGCGGTTCAATGCGGCTTGGTCTGGCGCGAAACCGCCCAAGAGCAGCTGACGCAGCGGTTCACCAACCAATGGAATGGCGGAGAAGAAACCCGTGATAACCTGCGCACCCCAGAAGCTCATTTGGCCCCATGGAAGCACATAGCCCATGAACGCGGTCGCCATCATCAACAAGAAGATGGTGACGCCCAGCAACCAGATCATTTCGCGCGGCGCTTTATATGAACCATAGAAAAGACCGCGGAAGATATGGATATAGACCACGATGAAGAAGAAGCTTGCGCCGTTCATATGCGCGTAGCGCACAAACCAGCCCGAGTTCACATCGCGCATGATATGTTCAACGCTGTTGAACGCGCCATCGACACTTGCATAATAATGCATGGCCAACACGATGCCGGTCACAATCTGGAT
>JAIXYC010000078.1 GCA_027490455.1 Sphingomonadales bacterium | reverse complement strand
TTTCCTGCTGACGAAATTCTGACTTTGGCGGATTATCGGTTGCGCTATTCCAGCTATCGTTCGGACAAGCAATTGCAGGCACTGCACGCCAATTTCCCGATGATCGTAAATACCGACGATCATGAAACGGCGAATGACGCTTGGGAAGGCGGCGCGCAGAACCATAGCGTCGACGAAGGCGACTGGAATGCACGGCGCAACGCGGCCATGCAGGTCTGGCGCGAATGGCTGCCCGTTGGTGAACAGCCGTGGAAAGAATATTCAATAGGCGACCTTGCGACTTATTACCGCACGGAAACACGTGCAAATGCGCGTTCGAAGCCATATTCCCATGGTGATCTGGCGCGCGCTGGAGATCCTGCAAAGGCATTTGCCGAATTTCGCGACGGCGCATGGCGCGATCCGTCCATGACGATGTTCGGAACCGAACAAGAAGCATGGCTTTCGCGGTCAATCCTGCGCGACAAGGCGACATGGGCGTTGCTTGGAACCGGAACGAACATGGGGTATAGCTACACTCCTGAAAGCGCCATGGATTGGGTTCCCCGCGTTGCGCCTGAACGCGCGATAAACTATGTGCGGCAGGGCATCGCTGCGGCGAAGGCGGGATTGCCTTACAATCTCGACAATTGGGGCGGTTATCCTGCCGCGCGTTCGCGCATTTTGTCGGCAGCACAGCGCGCCGACGCGAACTTGGTTGTGATCACCGGTGACAGCCACAATGGCTGGGCCTTCGACTTGCCGGAAGGTGGAAAGCCAGCCGGCGTTGAATTTGGCGGCCACAGCGTATCGTCGCCGGGCTTTGAAAGCGCCGTTCCGTTCACGGATCCGTCCGTCGTCGCGCGCAGCTTGCTTGACGCGAGCAAGCAGGAATTGCGTTGGGTGGACACATCCAACCGTGGTTACATGCACTTGGCGCTGACGCCGCAGGCTGCGACGAACGAGTGGGTGTTCATGCAAACGATCAAGGATGTGTCGCTCGCCACCAAGGCTGGCCACAAAATGAAAGTCCGTCCAGGCCGCAAAGTTCTCGAACAGGTATAAGACGCTGTTTAACTGGTCGGTTAAATCGCCTTGATTTTGTCCATCGCCTCGCGCCATAGAGGATGCAACGGCGCGAGGAGAGAATGACATGCAGATGCCCGGCTTAGGATATAGCGAAGAGCAGATTGAGTTGCTGGATGTGGCGACGACCTTTTGTCGTGACAAATCCCCAATTGATCGCGTCCGCAAGTTGATGGAAAGCGATCTTGGCTATGACGCCGAAATCTGGGCCGAAGTCGCGGCTTTGGGCTGGACGGCCATTGCCATTCCAGAAGCACATAATGGCGTCGGGCTGACCATGGCTGAAGTCGTGCCGGTGGTGGAGCAAATGGGGCGGCATTTGATGGCTTCGCCGTTCGTCGCATCCACGCTGGCGGCGCAGGCGATTATCGCTGGTGGAACAGACGCACAGCGCGCGGAATGGCTCCCGAAGCTTGCCGAAGGGGCCATTGGCACACTCGCGCTGTCGGAAGCGCATGGCGACTGGGATCTGCTGAACATCACCGCGACGGCCAAGGTTGATGGCGACAGCGTCGCTTTATCGGGCGAGAAGCTGTTGGTGCTTTGGGCTGAAAGCGCGGATGTCATTATCGCATCGGTCATGCTTGATGGCAAAGCAGCGCTTGTCGCGTTGACCGCAGATGATGTCGCTGGCCGCCTGCGCCGCGAATCCATCATTGACGAAACCAAGCGCAGCTTTGCGGTGTCGCTCGATGGACTGTCTGTGCCCCGCGCCGCGTTACTGGATGTCGCGCGTGCCGCGTCCACATTGGCGCATGTCGAGCAAGCCGCCAACCTGTTGCAGAGCGCCGAAATGTGCGGCGGCGCGCAGAGCGTGATCGACTACACCGTCAGCTATCTGCAAACGCGCAAACAATTCGGCAAAATCATTGGTGAGTATCAGGCGCTCAAACACCCGACCGTTGACGCCTATGTCGATTATGAAAAGGCGCGGTCGCATTTGTACAGCGCCGCGAACAGTTTTAGCGATCAGGGGATGGGCGAAATCGCCGTGCGGATGGCAAAAGCCGCGGCAGATGCGACCTACAGCTTTGCCGCCGACCGCGCGATCCAATTCCACGGTGGCTTTGGCTTCACCCATGATTGCGACGCCGGGTTACACCGCCGTGCCGCTATATTCCATGCTTCTCAATATGGCGATGCGGCATGGCAGCGCGCAAAGCTTGCGCCCTTGTTGCTCGGGTAATCATGATGTCAAAATGCTCGGGGCAACCGCACAACATGTTGCCGCCGATCTCGATAAAGGCCCATTCATATTGTGTCCTATGATATTTTGCTAACTATTGTAACCAAATGAGGTTGCGTCTGATCATAAGCATCTGTAATATAATCGAAAAATGATAAATAGTGGCAAAATGATTATATTTGCTTTCGTAGCGGTGGCGATATGCCGTGCAATTTTCTTTGCGAACCTCAAGGGCGCACAGCCGAAGCGATAAGCGCGCGCCGCATCGATGCTTAGTTGTTAAGATTCGGTATTTTTCATCACCTTGGTGGATGTCTGGGAAAGCTCCACGAGGTTTGTTTTGTCTGTGTCCGGTGGGAAAAATGGTCGAATTCCAAGATGATTTAGACATCAACGACCAGATTCGCACTTTCGAGGTTCCCATTACGTTCACGCGAAAGCAGCTGGAAAAGATGCTGCTCGCCTTTCAGGCGGATGCGCATGATGCAGCTATATTTGACGAAGATTCCAATTCAGCCGATGTTGCCACGACGCTGGCAGTGAAAAAAGCCGTCGACCTTATCGAAATCGCCAAGCGCCGCTCGCGGCTTGTTGCAGATGCAAACCTGTTTGCTGACCCTGCTTGGTTCATCCTGTTGGACCTGTTTGTTCGGCAGCATTCGGGTTTGGACACGGGCGTTTCCAGCGCCTGCCACGCGTCATTTTCGCCTGTCACAACAGCGCTGCGGCACATTGCGATTATGACCGAACGAAATATCATCGTCCGTCGCTTCGACCCCCGCGACCAGCGCCGTGTGTATCTGGAACTGACTGAGGAAACGAAACAGGAAATTCAGCGTATTTTGCTGACCGACGACTGTAATGACCTAGAGATCGCGTCCTAGGTGCAGTTTTCGGCTGCGCTACGGGCGACGCCCGCTTGGCATTTGTTTGCAAAATCGACGACGACAGCCTATTAAACGCGTCGAAATTCATAAATTTTTATACAATTTGCGGTTAATTCGATGAAATCACTTAATGAGCTAGACAGCAAGACGCTGCATGAAATCATGCAGCCGTTAAACATCATCAGGCTGTCGTGTGGCAATATTCGCGCAAGGATTTCAAATCGTCCCGGCGAGGATTCTGATTACCTCATTGAGAAAATGGTGCGCATTGAAGAACAAGTCGTGCGCGCTACTAAGCTTTTGCAGGATTTAAGAAGGCGCGATGAAAATGACGGCATGCCTCGCGAAAGTTAAGGGGAAATCATTATGTATGGCATGATTCACCGGGCTGTGCGGCAGATGGTTTTTGATCAGTTGGGTGAAGACGCTTGGCTGGCTCTCGAACAGAAACTGGATATCGGACCAACCGAACTGCTCACGGGTATGGTGTATGACGACGCCTTGACCATTGCTATCATCTCGGAGGCGTCCGCGCGGTTGAACTTATCCGTTGATGCCTGCCTTTTCGAATTTGGTCGCTAATGGATTAAATATGCCGAGCGCGGTTCGCTCGCGTCGATCATGAATTTCACCGGTCAAGATTTGGCCAGCTTCATTGAAAATCTGGACAGATTACATCTTGCGGTGGGGGCAGCTATGCCCGGCGCGCGCTTGCCCTCATTCACCACAATATCGAAGGCGCCCGGGCAGCTGATGGTGGAATATCGGTCGGATCGCACCGGTTTGGAGCAATTTGTTCTGGGGCTATTCGATGGTTTGATTACACGCTTTGGTGCGACTGGCGACGTGCAGATCGCCGAGCATAAGGCAGACTCGATTATCTTTGAACTGCAATATCAAGACGGAAGTTAACGCGTGCTGCTGACATTTACGGAGCAGCAGCTTGCAAGCCTCCTGCCGGCATATCTGCGCCTTGACTCGTCGCTTCATATTAAGGCGATGGGGCCATCGGTGGTTGAACATATGCCAGATATCCGGGTTGGCATGCGATGCACCGATGTGTTTGACTTTATTCATACCGATGTCGAGCAATTTTTCGACAACACGCAGGGCGTTAAACCTATCCGGCTCGTTTCGCGCTGTGGAAGGACCCATTTATTCGGTGCAGCGGTTTTTGACAAAACGGGCTGTATCTTGGCAGTACGGCATGTTCTGTCCGAAGAATCGATGAACAATGGCACCTTGTATATGAACGACTTCGGTTATGCCGACCCTGTCGTGCTAAGTACTATGCTGATCTCGTTGCAACGGGCCATGCTTGAAGAGTCGCAAGCAACCGCGATTGAGTTGGCCCATGAACGAGAGCGCAGCGCCAGCCTTCTGGAGCGGACAGGCCGGGTCGCAGGCTATATGGGTCACGACTATAACAATTTGCTGTCCATCATCAGGTTGAACGCTGACCGATTGCTCCGTAAATTTGGCCATGATGAAAAAATCAGCAATCTTGCCCAGATAATTCGGGAAACGGCTGCGCGCGGATCGAACATTACGCAGTCGCTGATGAGACTGTCACAGCAGCAAACGGATACATTGCTGCCTATCGTCATTGACGACCTCATTCGGGAAAATGACACATTTCTGAATAGCGTCGTGGGTTCGGGCATTAGCTTTGATATCGATTTACAGGCTGCGACTGCCGAAAGCGTTATCAGTTATAATGGGTTGCTGAACTGCATTATAAACCTGCTCATCAACGCGCGTGAGGCGATGCCGCATGGCGGGCTGATTTCGCTTTCAACATCTATCACGCGCGGCCTTGCCACCAGCACATCGGACAGCGGTGACACGGAACCAAGCGCATATATTGCCATTTGCGCCGCCGACAGTGGCAGCGGAATGAGCGAAGCGTTACTTTCACGCGCGTTTGAGCCGTTATTCTCGTCAAAGCCAAAGGGAACAGGCCTTGGCCTTGCATCCGTCCGGGATTTTGCGAAGGAAATGGGCGGTGACGTCTGGCTGGAATCGCAGGTCGGCGAGGGAACCACGGTTTACCTGCATCTGCCCTTGGCAAATCCGTCCACCGAAACCAAAATGGCCCCTGAATTCGTAAAGTCCGCTGACGCACCAGCCATTGGCACGCGGCACATACTTTTGGTCGAGGACGAACCTTACGCGCTTGAGGCACTGGCCGAAATGTTGGAGGCGGAAGGCTATGCGGTTACCCCATGCGCGTCAGGGGAACAGGCCATGCACGCGTTGGAGCAGCAGGCCTATCATCTGTTGCTGACCGATATTGTTATGCCCGGGCAAACCGGCACGGAAATCGCCAGGCTGGCCAAGCTTAGTCAGCCATCCATCAAGACGATATTGATGAGCGGATATGTGCCCGATTCAGCATCGCTCGAACCCGGTTGGATGTTCATACGCAAACCGATGGATAGCGACGAACTGCTGCGTCTTGTCGCGTCCGCAGTCTAAACGAACCTTCTGCCCGATTAACCGTCTTGTGCCTTAAGCTTCCAAGCATTTTCCAGATAGCGCTGCATGGCAGCTTGCGCCTCAGGCTCCAGTTCCAGCAATGTGCGGCGTTTATCTGTTGGGTCAGTCCAGCGTTTGACTAAACCGGCCTCAACCAGATGGTTTACATGACGCAGCGCGGTGGTGAGGGGAACGAGGGTTGTTGCCGATGCGCTTGATGCGGGCACAGGCTCGCCGCGCAGGCTTGCTTCTGCGATGTCCAGCAATATTTCCCACGAAGGGCCACTCAGCACAGCGGGGTCGAAATATTTCGATTTATTATGTTGGAACTTCAACAGCAGCCGGATGAAACCTTGCAAATCTTTATGCGTTGGCCGCGCGTCTTTATCGACATTGTCCTGTGATAGCTGCGGATCCAGTCGCTTGGTAAGTGCCATGATTTGGAAAAGGTTGGCCAACGCGGAATGACTGGCGGTGGCGCGCCTTAGTGCGGTCGCCAAATCATCCATCGACACGGGCTTGCTGAGTAAATCAGTCGCCTGCGATTGCATTGCCATGGTGGCAACTTCCAGGCTTGAATAGGCCGTTACCACCAATGTTACTATCGGCCGATTTGGTTTAAACCGCTCCGCAATTTCGGAGAGCAACGAAATGCCGTTCATGCTCGGCATTTCCAAATCGGTCAGCACAATGCCGATATCTGGGGAATCCGAAATCTTCTTGAGCGCTTCCGACGCGTTGCCTGCGCAGACGACATCATAGCCCAGATTAACGATCGTATCGCGGTATTCATCCAGACAAATCGGGTCGTCGTCCACGACGAGAACCGTGCATCCTTTCGGAGTTCGTTTGAAGGTCAACTCTCCGTTTGAGTCGCTGACGTGCATGAAAGGCCCCCGTTATTCCTGCCAATATGCTGTACTGAACCTATGAATTGTCGTGCTTCACATCAATGTAACTTAACCGTAAAAAATTTACCAGACCCGATCTGCCATGTTTTTGCAGATGCAACGGTTCTGGAATATGCAGGGTCGGACAAAGCCGTTGTTGATTATAGAGCGGCGGACTAGCCAGTATCTTAGATGAGTTTGGTCCTGCAAAGCCAGATCAGCACACAAGCTTAAACGCACGCGTAAGCGTCATTCCGCATACTGTCATTCTTTGATTATTTCTGACTGTTGCGGAACGCAAAGCGCAAGAGGTAATACCATAAAGGCTTTGGGTAACGCACGATCAGGTTCAGCTGTCGCCTTGTGCTGCGTGTCGGGACTACTGCTACGTGGTGGTACATGCGCAAGATAGCGGTCATTATGCTGCCTCCCTTTTTTCCGAAATGGCGTCTGCATATGTCTGGAACAATTCGGTAAAGTGCTCGTCGAGTGTGCGCGCAGTCATGGCTGCGTGGTGCGCAGCAGACCGAAGCTGATGTTGATCGCGATCCAATAACCGCTCAATCGCCGACGCGGCATCATGCGCGTTCCCGGGCACATAAGTTTCGCTAAAATCTGGATGGGCAATATCTGCGACCGCGCCTGCGTTCGGGAGGACCAAAGGCAGCCCAGACGCCAGCGCCTCCGACGCGACAAGTCCAAAAGTCTCTGCGGATGACCCATGCACCAGCGCATCGCAACTCGCCATTATTGTCGCCAGCGCGGTGCGATTGCGGATAGGCTCAAGCAACTGGACATGCGGGTTGCCGTTTACATGCTCAATTACCGATGCCTGCTGGTGGCCATTGCCGATCAAAACTAAGCCCACTGGCCGTTTCGCCGCGACGCGCGCCACCGCGTCGATAACGCAGGGCCAGCGTTTCTCTGGCGTATGGCGACCAATGCCTAACAAAAGCGTGGCGGTGTCGGGTAAGTTACAGCGGGCCAACAAGTCCCGACGAACGGACATATGTCTCCGTGCGGGCGAAAAGACGCCTGCATCTACGCCCATGGGGATATTGACAGCACCAAAGATGCCGCCGCTGGCGAGCCTTTTTTGAAGGCTGGGCGATGCACATACAGTATAGTCAAAACTGTTACACATGCGCCTGAGATAACGCCAGAACCATTCAAACTGCCGATCAATGGCATCGTGCGAGGCAACGCCATCGAACCAGCGATATGCCCATGCCGACAGCGGGTCATGGTGCATGAATATCGACCGAAGAGCCTTGCCGTTCCAGCTGCGGGCAATCCATGCACCGCGCCACGGGGACGATGCCTCCAACACATCGGGTTGTTCTGCGTCCAAAATGGCGTGAACGGGCGCTGCGTCCCAGAACATGCCATATTTTTTGTCAAAAGGCAGGGGCGGCGCTTTTACATAGATGATCCGGCACGCGTTTCCATATTCGAACACTTCGTCTTTATTACCCGGAGCAATCACGGTTATGGAATGTCCCAGCCGCGCGCCAAATGCGAGCTTCGCATGGATATATGTCCGGACGCCACCACCTTCAGGCGCGTAAAATTCGCAGACATCGACGATCTTCACGGCGGTCCTCCGGTCGTTTGATTTTTGACCGGGCCAACGCCAATTCCTTGCCGATAATTCATGACGATTGACATGGAACGGACGCCCGACCCAAGCGTGAGCGCAACCGCTTGTACTTTGGGCTTACGAAATCCCAGCTTTGGGTTGTTCGCAAAGCCAACGCCATCACCCGAAAGACCGAACTTTCCATTGTCATCGCGATCGTGCAGCAACGCCAACGCATATCGCCCGGGACGCGGGGCGCGAATGCATATCGAAACTGGCCCTGCGCTCGGGACAGCCATCGGCACTCGCCGAAAGGGTTTGCCCGCCGCAATCAAAATCTTGTCGCTTTGCAAGAAATCAGCATCATTATCGGGGTAAAGTTCCAGGATGAGCTTACCCTTGCGGTCCTTTAAGCCGATAACGCTCACGCTTACCGCAGGACCAGTTTCTGCTGTCCGGCAATCCGCTCCATGTCGCCCGCGTTCAGCCTTAGGCGGCACATTAGCGTACGCAGAAACCGAAGCGGCGATGATCGCCAGGGCCAAGATATACTTCATGACGACTTGCCCATTTCAGGGAATATGTCGCGATTTCGGACAAGCAGCGCCGATGCTCCCAACAGTGCTGCAACCAATATATGTAGTGCCAGGATTGTGGTTGCTGTAAGCGTTATAAGCGTTGAAACCGCGCTGTCCTGGCCGACTAAGAAGACAGCGATGACCGCGAATAAGGCTTCCTTATTCGGCAAAAATGGCAACCGTCCGACCAGCAACCGAACCATGGACAAGACCAGCCAAAAGCCAAAATGCGGTCCAGGTAAAATTATGTACCATAATAAGGCGCACAAGAGCACGCTCGCCGATAAACGCAGAATGTGGATCCCAAAAATCCACCACAATTGCGTACGCTCAAGCGTGAATACACGGCGCGAAAAAAACAATATCAGGAACGACAGCATCAACATGGCCGCGGCGCATATGACGGATGTATCCGTATAGGCGCCAATATGCAGTTGCGACAAAAATGGATAGGTTAGCAGCAACAACAGCAAAGCGACGAGATTTGCCGCCAAGGCAGACAGAATGTTGACATCCTTTATGGCCCCAAAGGGCGCCGCGCTTAAATCCGTGCGTTTACGCGCCCATAGATAAAAATAGACTTCGCCCGAATAGGATATGAGAACTTCATTGCCGATGCGTTTGGCAACAAGGATGAAAAAGCCTGACGCAGGTAGCGCCCAAAGACGCCGAAAAATAATCCAGTCGGCAATGGGAAGAGCAAAATATAATGCGAGCAGAACCGGCAGAAACCATAAATTTTGCGGTAATGCATTGTGCAACTGCTTCGCGTCTATCTGGCCAAGTTGAAGCACCAGAGCGATCAGTAAGGCTCCGGACAGGAGCCGCGACAGCCACGTCGACCAAAGCTTTCGCTCGGGCTTTAGCGCCGGCAAATCAAGATGCGCAAAAGGAGTGGCCGTCAATGTCACGCGGCACCCCAGTTGCGGTCACGCAAAACTGTATCTCGCTGCCCACGCGCATCGAACCTATCAGCTAAAAACCGATAGAAAAAGTCATGCTGCCGTGCGCGTGAGGTCAAATGGTAGATCACACGTTCCGCCAACGTCCAACGAACATTGCGGCGGTCAGCCCGACGGTCTGATGTTGTGCACCAAAAATTCGAATGATAAATTTGCCGTCCCTGTTTCAGCACGCGGTGCATCAACTCATGGTCCTTTAAAACATAGGGCCATAAGGCAGGATCGTACCCTCCTGCGGCTTGTAATGCCGATGTCCGGAATGTCTGCGCCGCGCCGCTGGTATGGTTTTGATGTGGCAAAATGCGTGCAGCAAGGAGCCTGTGCACCATGCTTCTCAAACCCAAAAACAATCCTTCGCGGCGCAGATAGGCACATGCCGCGACATAGTCCGCGCCCTTTGCGTCATACAGCCGGGTCGCCGCCGCCAGGTAATGGGGTGGATAGTAAGTATCGGCGTCACAAATTGCCGTGAATTCGGTAGCAACCGCAGCAATTCCCGTCTGCAAGGCGTACACTTGACCCGGCCGAGGTTCATGCAAAAAGGTTACTTTTCCGGGGTGCGCAGCAAGTTGCTTGCGTGCATTATCGATGCAGCCGTCGGTGGAGCCGTTGTCGACGATGATCAAATCAACAGCTATCGTCTGGGCAATAATCGACGTCAGTGTCTGAGGCAAAAAATCGGCCTCATTATAGACAGGTATGACAATTGACCAACGCACAAGCTACCCCCGGATAATTCGAGTAGCCATTGCATTCATTTGCCAAAGTGTAGTTTCAAAACTGTGTCAGATTCATGAT
>JAIXYC010000165.1 GCA_027490455.1 Sphingomonadales bacterium | reverse complement strand
TATGCGCAGCCCGATCAGCAACACCATCGGCGAAAAATCAATCATGCCCGTGTCGGGCAGGATTTTGCGGATGGGCTTTAAAAACGGGTCAAGAATGACATTAAGTGCCTGCCAGATTGACGCGACAATATTGTTCGAAAGGCTGACGACGTTAAACGCGATGAGCAGGCTCAAAATAAACTGAACGATGACCACCGTCGACAGGATCGACATCAGATAGCCAATAATGGAAACGAGCGCGAGAAGCATGATATTCTCCGGATAGGTCTGGCGTTGGCAATTAGCCGAGCCAAGGCGCTGTATCAACACCCTAAAACAGCAATGGCCGATTTCACTTATGAATAAGCGTGCCTGCACCCTTGACGGTGAACATTTCGATCAACATCGCGTGGCTGGTGCGCCCGTCGAGGATGACCGCTGCGTCCACGCCTGATTCCACCGCATCAACGCAGGTCTGGATTTTGGGAATCATGCCGCCGCTAATCGTGCCATCGCTTTGCAGCTTGGCAATCGCCGCAGGGTCCAGATCGGTCAACAGCGCGCCCGATTTGTCGAGCACGCCGGCAACATCGGTCAAAAGGAACAACCGCGATGCGCCAAGCGCACTCGCCACCGCGCCTGCCATCGTGTCGGCGTTGATATTGTACGTATGCCCGTCTGCGCCAACGCCAATCGGCGCAATAACCGGAATCATTCCGGCGGCGCTGATCGTATCAATGATGCTGCGGTCGACCATCGTCGGTTCGCCGACAAAACCCAAATCGATATTGCGTTCGATATGGCTGTCCGGGTCCTTCTGCGTTCGCTGAACCTTCGTTGCGGTTACAAAGCCACCGTCCTTGCCAGATATGCCAAGCGCCTTACCGCCCGCCGCGTTGATCCAGCCGACCAGTTCTTTGTTGATGGCTCCCGAAAGTACCATTTCAGCGATCTTCGCCGTTTCAGCATCGGTGACGCGCAAACCATCGACAAACTGGCTTTCCACACCCAATTTTTTGAGCATATCACCGATTTGCGGCCCGCCGCCATGGACGACGACGGGATTTATGCCGACGGCTTTTAAAAGCACGACATCGTCGGCGAAATCGCGTGCCAGACCGGCATCGCCCATCGCATGGCCGCCATATTTTACGACAAATGTCTTGCCCGCATAACGCTGCAAATAAGGCAGAGCTTCGGTAAGCGTTTCTGCTTTGGCTAGATTGGCGGGATTAATCGTCATGCGAACCAACTGCCTTGGGGTCCGTGCCGTCCAGCCTATGGCCGTAGCTGACAAAGAAAGTGATGAGCAATGGCACCATGATCATGCTCAACACGACCTTGGCCAGCATTTGGCCGAGCAGAAGGTCCGTGATCGGAAACACACCATAAAAGGCAATGCTCACAAACAATAAGGTGTCAATGATCTGCGATAGCACCGCGGCGATGGCGCCGCGCAATGCGACATATTTACCTACGGTGTTTTTCAAGCGATCGAACAGATAGACGTTGAGCATTTGCGACACGCCATATGCGACGATGCCTGCGACCCAAATACGCGGCGTCTGGCCCATCATGGTGTTGAACGCATCGAGATATTTGCCGTCCATCTTCGGTGACGGGGGCAATGAAAGCACAAGCAATGCGAGCAATATCGACGCGATCAACGGAATGAAGCCATATTTGACCAATCGGTCCGCAATCATCTTGCCGTGCAAGGCCGCCACCGCGCTGGAAAGGATGACCAGCAAAAGAAACGGGAAGATGCCCGCTTCTACCGCCAGCGGCCCGAGAGAGACTTGTTTATTCCCAAGCACGCCAGCAATGCACACCATCCCGCCGTAAATGATTGAGAACATGAAAAGCGATGTCGGGATACTTCCCTCGGTCGCGCGTAATGTGGTCTGTTTAGTCATGTGAAACTGACTAGCGTCTAATTTTATTGGCGCAAGGCCAACGATGGCGCTAGGTATCGCGGCACTACATCAGGGGTGGGGACTTTATGCATATTTTATTGAGCGTTGCAGGGATGGCCCTGATTCTCGCGATCGCCATTTTGCTCTCGTCAAACCGGCGCGCCATCAAGTTCCGCGTGGTTGGCGCAGCCTTTGCCTTGCAGGCCAGCATCGCTGCCCTCGTTCTCTACACCTCATGGGGTAAGGTCGCGCTCAATGCCGCATCTACCGGCGTTTCGAACCTGCTCGGCTATTCGGCGAAGGGCACGCAGTTCATTTTTGGCCCGCTCGCCTCGCCCGAAATCGGCGGCAACAGCTTTGCAATTGCTGCGCTCCCCGTCATCATCTTCTTCGCGTCGCTCATTTCGATCCTCTATTATCTGGGCATCATGCAATATGTCATCCGCTGGATCGGTGGCGGTTTGCAGAAGATTACCGGCATTTCAAAAGTCGAAAGCCTGTGCGCGGCCGCCAATATTTTCGTGGGCCAGTCAGAATCACCGCTGGTCATCCGCCCCTATCTGGCCAATTTGAAACCCGAACAACTTTTCTGCGTCATGACCGTTGGTATGGCGGGCGTCGCCGGCACGATATTGGCCGCTTACGCTTCCATGGGTATCCGCATTGATTATCTGCTCGCCGCGGCATTCATGTCCGCACCGGGCGGAATTTTGATGGCGAAGCTGATGATGCCCGACGTCCCTGCGGTGGCGCTGGCCGAGGGCGATCCTGCGCTCGCGAACCCCCATCCTGATGATGAACCGGTCATGGTCCATGATGATGGCGAAGAAAAACCCGCCAATATCATCATGGCCGCTGCGCAGGGTGCGCAAACCGGTGTTAAGCTGGCGGTCGCGGTCGGCGCGATGGTCCTGGCTTTCGTTGCCTTGGTCGCGCTGGCCAATGGCATATTGGGCGGCATCGGCGGCTGGTTTGGCCAGCCCGACCTGAGTTTCCAACAAATTGTCGGCTATGCCTTTGCACCCGTCATGTTCCTTTTGGGTGTGCCATGGCATGAAGCGATTCAGGCCGGCGGTTTGTTCGGCACCAAAATCGTGCTGAACGAATTCGTCGCGTTCATTGATTTGGGTGCCTTGAAAGAATTGTCTGCACCGACCGTCGGCATTGTCACCTTCGCCTTGTGCGGATTTGCCAATTTCAGCTCGATTGCCATTCAAATGGCCGTGACGGGAAGCCTTGCGCCAAACCAGCGACCCATGATTGCGAAGCTGGGCTTGAAAGCGCTGGCTGCCGGATCGTTATCGAACCTGATGAGCGCGGCGCTGGCCGGTTTGTTCCTGTCTTTGGGCTAATTAATTTTCGCCAGCCGCCCGCTTTAATTCATAGAGCAGATCAAGCGCGGCGCGCGGGCTAAGCGCGTCGATATCAAGGCCAGTCAGCTTTTCACGCAAGGCATCGACCTTGGCTTCGGCGGCGTCGAGCGCTGCGCTGAACAATGGCAGGTCACCCAGGCCCGCGGCCAAGCCGCCCGTTTCCGCACGCCCTTTTTCGAGTTTTTCCAGCACAGTCTTTGCCCGCGACACGACTTGTGGCGGAAGACCAGCAAGCTTTGCCACCGCGATACCGTAACTGCGGTCGGCGGGGCCATCGCCAAGCTCGTGGAGCAAGACGAGGTCGCCCTTATACTCCTTGGCGCGAACATGGTGCAGCGACAACGCGTCAAGGCTGTCCGACAGCCGGGTCAGTTCGTGATAGTGCGTTGCGAACAGGCAGCGGCAGCGATTGGTTTCGTGAATGCCCTCGACAACCGCCCATGCAATGGCAAGGCCGTCATAGGTCGATGTGCCGCGCCCAACCTCATCCAAAATCACAAAGCTGCGTTCGGTTGCCTGCGCAAGAATGGCCGCCGTTTCGACCATTTCAACCATGAAGGTCGATCGCCCGCGCGCAAGATTATCCGATGCGCCAACGCGGCTGAAAAGACGGTCAACAAGTCCGAGCTTGGCCGATGTCGCAGGGACATAGCTGCCCGCCTGTGCCAGCAAAACGATCAACGCATTCTGCCGCAGGAAGGTGGATTTACCGCCCATATTGGGGCCGCTGACCAGCCACAGTCGTTTTTCAGGCGACAGCTTGCAATCATTGGCGATGAACCGGTCGCCCGATTTGGCGAGTGCGCTTTCGACCACCGGATGTCGGCCGCCTTCGATTTCAAGGCAGGGGTGGCTGACAAAGGAGGGGCGACACCAATTGCCCTCTGCAGCGCGTTCGCCAAGCGCCGCCGACACATCGATCCGCGCCAAGGCGTCAGCGCTGGAGGCGATGGCATCACGTCGCGTCAGCACAATCGCGGTCAGCTCCTCCAAATGCGCGGCTTCAGCAGCCAAGGCATGTCCGCTGGCCTGCGTGATGCGCATGGCCTCTTCATGCAGCTCAGGCGAATTGAAGCGGACTGCGCCAGCCATCGTTTGCCGGTGCGCAAAGCCTGACCCGGCCGCCATGAGTGCATCGCCATGCTTTGCGGGTACTTCAACAAAATATCCCAGAACGACATTGTGCCGGATTTTGAGCGCAGCAACGCCGGTCGAATCGCGGTAGCGCGCTTCCAATTGGGCAATCGCTTGACGCCCGTCACGACCAGCCGAACGCAGCACATCCAGCGCCGCGTCATAGCCTTCGGCAATATAGCCGCCCTGCGCAGTATCGGTGGGCGGGGAGGTGACAAGCGCACGGCTGAGGATGTCGACCATATGGCCGTGGCCATCCAACATCGGCAACAATTGGTCGAGCAATTGGGGGCGGTCGGCCATGGCGCCCAATCGCTCACGCAGATGACGCGCCGCATCCAACCCATCACGAATTTGTCCCAAGTCACGTGGACTGCCGCGTCCGGCAACAACACGGCCCAATGCGCGGGCAATATCCGGCAATTGTCGCAAAGCGGACCGGACGGCATCGCGAGTCAATGGCGCGTCATGGAACCACTGCACCAGCGACAGTCGCGCTTCGATGATGCTCTGATCCATCAGCGGGGCAGACAGGTCCGACGCCAGCTGGCGTGCGCCGGCACCCGTTATCGTGCGATCCACCTCGGCCAGTAATGATCCCGCGCGCGCGCCTTTATTTGCTGCGCTGATTTCCAGGCTATCGCGCGTTGCTTGGTCAATCAGCAAATGGGCATGCACTTCACGCCGGACAGGCAGCTTAAGGAAGGGCATATTGCCCTGCCCGACATGCGCGAGATAGGCGATGAGGCCGCCAGCTGCGGCCTGTTCAGCACGCGTGACCGCACCGATGGCGTCCAAGGTCGAAAGGGCGAAATGCTGTTTCAGCAAATCGCCGCCGACGATGCTTTCAAAGTCCGCGCGTGGGCGAATGATTGCGCCTATAAACTGTTGAGCCAAACCGTCGGGAACGACCAGTTCGCTTGCGGAAAGGCGTGCAAGCTCCGCTTCAAGTGCGCTGGCCGCAACGGTGACGAGTTCGAAATAGCCCGTCGAAATATCTGCCGCCGCCAGACCATATTCGTCACCCACCGGCGCGACCGCGACGAGCATGTTTGACGTCCAGCTGTCCAGCAAGCTGTCCTCGGTCAGGGTCCCTGCCGTCACGAACCGGACGATGTCGCGCGCCACCAATGTCTTCGAACCGCCGCGCGCTTTGGCATCTTCGGGGCTTTCGGTTTGCTCGGCAATCGCGACGCGGTGGCCCGCCTTAATGAGCCGCGCCAGATAGCCTTCGGCTGCATGCACAGGCACACCGCACATCGGAATGGGTCTGCCATCATGTTCGCCGCGCGATGTGAGCGCGATATCCAGCGTTGCAGCGGCCGCGCGCGCATCGTCGAAGAATAGCTCGAAAAAGTCGCCCATGCGGTAGAACAACAGGCAATCCTCGGCCTTTGCCTTCAGCCCGAGATACTGCACCATCATTGGTGTCGGCCCCGATGTCGCTTTCATTGTCCCCGTCATGGTCAACGCGATAGCGGAGGGATTCCTGCGGGGCAATGCTTGCCCTAGCGGTACCACCGCGTTAGGGCAGTTTAAATGATAATATGGGGTCAGGGCCAAAAATGAACGATAGCGACGTCCAGATTACAGCTCAGGAAGCTTTGGATTTCCATTCCCAAGGCCGCCCGGGGAAAATCGAAATTGTGGCTACCAAGCCAATGGCGACACAGCGTGATTTGTCGCTCGCATATTCACCAGGCGTCGCTGTGCCGGTGCAGGCCATTTATGACGACCCGGCAACCGCCTATGATTATACTGCAAAGGGTAATCTCGTCGCGGTTATCTCAAATGGTACGGCGATTCTTGGCATGGGCAATTTGGGTGCATTGGCATCCAAGCCCGTGATGGAAGGCAAGGCGGTGCTGTTCAAACGCTTTGCCGACGTCGATTCGATCGATATTGAGGTGAAGACCGAAGATGCGCAGCGCTTCATTGATGCGGTCGAACTTCTTGAACCGACATTTGGCGGCATCAATCTGGAAGACATAGCCGCGCCCGATTGCTTCATCATTGAACAGACGTTGAAAGAACGGATGAACATTCCGGTCTTTCATGATGACCAGCACGGCACCGCCATCATCGCGGCAGCAGGATTGATCAATGCGTGCGAGCTTACGGGCCGTACGTTGAAAGATATTAAGGTCGTCTGCAATGGCGCAGGCGCAGCGGCGATTGCCTGCACCGAGCTGATCAAGGCCATGGGCGTGCCGCACGACAATGTGATTATGTGCGACCGTTCCGGCGTCATTTACCAAGGCCGTACGGAAGGCATGGATCAGTGGAAATCGGCGCATGCCGCAAAAACGACCGCGCGCAATTTGGCCGAGGCCATCGTCGGCGCAGATGTGTTCCTTGGTCTTTCCGCCGCCAATGCGTTGAGCGCCGACATGGTCAAGACGATGGCTCCCGAGCCAATCATCTTCGCGATGGCGAACCCCGATCCCGAAATCTCGCCACCTGTGGCGCGCGCGGCACGGCCCGATGCGATCATTGCGACTGGACGGTCGGATTTTCCAAATCAGGTCAACAATGTCCTGTGCTTTCCATTCCTGTTCCGCGGGGCGCTCGACGTACGCGCTACGACGATCAACGAGCCCATGAAGATTGCGGCATCGCATGCCTTGGCACAATTGGCGCGTGAAACCGTGCCCGAGGAAGTGGCGGCTGCTTATGGCGGCATAATGCACAAATTCGGGCGGGATTATATCATCCCGTCGCCATTCGATCCGCGCCTCATGGAGATCGTCGCCTCCGCCGTGGCAAAAGCAGCGATGGATTCGGGTGTCGCGCAAAAGCCGATTGCCGATATGAACGCGTATCGCGCGAGCCTGCGCGCGCGTCAAAACCCGACGACCTCGGTTCTGACCCAAGTGTATGCAGCCGCGAGGGCAAAACCAAAGCGCGTCATTTTTGCCGAAGCTGAAGAAGATGTCGTGTTGCGTGCCGCCGTTCAGTTCAAACAAGATGGCTATGGCGTACCCGTGCTGGTTGGACGCGATGCGCGCGTTACCGAAAAACTGATCGGGCTCGGCGCCAATCCGGACGAATATGAAATCCATAACAGCGCCCAAAGTCCACTGGTCGAGAAAATGGTCGACCGGTTATATGGCCGCCTGCAGCGTCGCGGGTATCTGCGCCGCGATATCCAGCGGATGGTCAACCGCGACCGCAACATCTTTGGCGCACTGCTGCTGCAGATGGATCAAGCAGACGCGATGATCACGGGCGTGACGCGTACCTTTGGACAAACCTTGCGCGAACTGCGCCGTGTGCTCGATGCCAAGAAGGATGCGACACCGTTTGGCATTCACGTCATGGTCGGAAAAACACATACGGTGTTTATCGCCGACACCACGGTCAACGAACGGCCATCGGCAGAAGAACTCGCCCATATTGCGGAGAAAACCGCTGGTGTTGCCCGCCGCATGGGCCATGTCCCGCGCGTTGCGTTCCTGTCATTCTCGACCTTTGGCAATCCGGCTGGAAACTGGCTCAATAATATCCGCGATGCCGTTGCCATATTGGATGCCCGCCGCCCTGACTTTGAATATGAAGGCGACATGCCGCCGGATGTTGCGCTCAACCCAGCGTTGATGAAAAACTATCCGTTCTGCCGTTTGTCCGGACCAGCCAACGTGCTGGTCATGCCCGGTCTGCAATCGGCAAACCTGTCAGCAAAGCTGTTGCGCGAATTGGGCGGGGACCAAGTCATTGGACCGATGCTGCTGGGTATCGAACGTCAGGTGCAGGTGGCCACCATGGCAACAAGCGCCAGCGATTTGGTGACCTTGGCCGTGCTTGCTGCGGCAGGTGTCACCGAATAAGCGACAGGACAGCGGGGGCGATGGTCCCCGCCAGCCAATATCGCGACGCTAAATCAGAATCAGTTCGGGCTGTTCGGCGTCGCGCCTTGGCCAGTGCCTGCGCCCACTGCACCGATATTGCCGAAGATTTCTTCAAAGAAGCTCTTGTTGCGGCCAAGCGTTGGCGTTTTATCGCCTTCAGGGCTGATTTTCGAAATAAGTTCTTTGCCCGTTTGCGCAACCGAGGCGACATTTCCAGCTGCGTCAAACCGGACCTTCAGCACATATTGGGTGTCTGCCTTTGGCTGCGAGAACGCCAGCTGCTTTGCGTCGCGCGAATAATAATACCAGTCGTTTTGATCAAACTGACCCACAAATGTCGGGCGGCCAAGCGATGCCTGAACCGATTCCCTGTTGTCGACGCCGGGTTGGATAGAGTTCAGCAAGGTCTGATCGCCAATATAGCCCTGATGCGAACGCAGGCGGGTGCAGCCAGACGCCAATGTCATAGCGGCCAATAATGCTGCAAAACCTGCAATTTGCGTCGCGCGCATAAACTTCTCCGCTAATCCACTAAAGTTGGGCCTTTGCCATTGCATCCTTAAGGCGCAATATCAATATGCAATCCCAGATGAATGCCCGATGAGTAAGGATGAAAACACGTCAAAATGACATTATTGAAAAGACTTTTCGGGAAAGGGGAACCCGACCCCAAGCTTAAGCTGATTCCATTGTATAATCAGATCGTGGCGAAAGCACGTGAGCCGCATTGGTATATCGATGGTCAGGTTCCGGACAGCATTGACGGACGCTTCGATATGGTTGCCTCTATATTGTCGCTGGTTCTGCTACGGCTTGAGGACAGCGGTGAATACGCACTCGACATGGCGCGCCTTACCGAAGTGTTTGTCGACGATATGGATGGGCAGCTGCGTGAAGTGGGCATTGGCGATATGATTGTTGGTAAACATATCGGCCAGATTATGAGCGCTGTCGGCGGCCGCCTCGGCGCGCTGCGCTCGGCTTTGTCCGATACCGCGGAGCTTGATGAAGCAATCGTGCGCAACATTTACCGGGGCGTCGCCCCCGAATCTGGCGCGCTTGCGCATACCCGCCAAGCTTTGTTGGATGTCGAACGTGCATTGGGGGCGCAATTGCCCGATAGGATCGTTGAAGGTGACGCAAAGTGGTGACAGCCAACGAGTTCAGCCATGTGGTCAAAATCTCCGAAGTGGGAAACCACAGCCGCAACCTTCGGCTTTTGGCGGATGAGGCAGCGCGCAATGGCCTGATGGCGCGGTTTGATCTGGCGGCGCTAGACAATCTTGAGGCTGAAATTTCGTTGAAGCATGAAACGGACGCCGTAATTGCAACCGGACGGTTCACGGCCAGCCTCGCGCAATTTTGCATCGCAACGCATGATCCCGTTCCCGCAAAATTGGACGAGGCCATCCATATCCAATTTATTGCCGAACCCACATCCAATGGCGAAGTGGAGTTAGAGCTCGCACCCGAAGATTGCGACACAATGTTCCATGATGGCCAGACCATTGATTTGGGTGAGGCTGTTGCGCAGTCAATGGGCCTCGCGCTCAATCCCTATCCACGCAGCCCTGAGGCAGAGAAAATCTTGAAGGCTGCGGGTGTCAAAAGCGAAGAAGACGTCGCTCCAGTAGGCGCGCTCGCTGGACTGAAGGACTTGCTGGCGAAAAAATGATGGGAAAGCGCCATGTTTGATGTGGCGCTTCGCCGACTGGTCGACCCGGCGCTGTTCCGCATGGCGCGCGTGCTGGCGGGTGCGCGGTTTTCGGCAAATGCCCTGACGATAACAGGTGCTGCCATCGGACTGAGCGCCGCATTTTTCATCACGCAGGCGCATTATTCGGCTGCATTGGCATGTATCGTCCTCAATCGCCTTTTCGACGGCCTTGACGGCGCGATTGCCCGAATCAATGGGCCGACGGACTTTGGCGGATATTTGGATTCGCTGTGCGACTTTCTGTTCTACGTTTCCATCCCCGTTGCGTTCGGCATACTAGGCACAGACAATCAAATGCCAGCCCTCGCGCTGGTGGCGAGTTTCACCCTAACCGCAGTCAGCTTTCTGGGATATGCGGCAATCGCCGCGCGGCGCAATGATGATGACGGTGCGCACGGCCCCAAAGCATTTATCTATTCCACCGGGTTGATGGAGGGTGGGGAAACCATCGCGTTCTTTTTGCTGCTCTGCCTGTTCCCGGCATTTTTCCCGACATTGGCGCTGATATTTGCCGCTTTGTGTATACTGACCGTTGCCCAACGCGTTGCGTTCGCGGCAAAAAGCTTCAGCTAACTACGCTGCCAGCGGAACCAACGTTCGGCCCATTTCAGCAGTGCTTCGGGCTTACGCGCCAACCCGAACTGACCCGCCGCATATTTGTTGGCTTCAGCCCATGTTGGGTAGGGGTGAATGGTCTGCAGGATTTTGCGCAGCCCCATTTTATGCTTCATCGCGAAGGTGACTTCAGCGAGAATTTCGCCGGCATTCTGGCCAATGATCGTTGCGCCCAAAATGCGGTCACTGCCTTTGGCGGTCAGGATTTTGACAAAGCCATGGGCTTCGCTTTCGGCAATCGCCCGGTCGAGATCATCAAGATCGTAGCGCGTGACATCGAACGACAGGCCTTGCGCGCGCGCCTCCGCTTCGGTCAGGCCGACCGTCGCCAATTCGGGTTCCGTATAGGTGACACGTGGCAGGACGCGGTAATCGGTGCGGTATTTTTTGAACGGCCGCGCCAGTGCATTCACGCTGGCATACCATGCCTCATGACTGCCGCCATGCGTCAGCTGCTGGCGTCCGGCAACGTCGCCCGCACACAAGATGTGCGGCATGTTCGTACGCAGAAAATCATCATTCTCAAGCTGGCCATCGACAACCAACCCCAATTCTTCGAGGCCAAAGCCGGACACCCGTGGCTTGCGACCGACGGCGATGATGATGTCATCATAGGCTATCGATTTTTCACCCTGGGGTCCTTCAACGACCAGAGTTTTTCGCGACTCGAACCGCAGTGCACGGTGAGCCGTGTGAACGCTCACGCCTTCGGATTGCAATCGCGCGGTCACCAATGCAGCGGCATCGGCATCCTCTTTCAGCAGCAACCGATCCGCCATTTCGACGATGGTCACTTTTGACCCCAAACGCTGGAATGCCTGTGCGAGCTCGCAGCCAATGGGCCCACCACCCAAAATCACCAGACGGTTGGGCGCAGTTGGCCGGTCCGCCATGACATCCCACAAACTCTCGCTGGTCAGATAACCGCTGTCCTCCACACCCGGCAGCGGCGGGATGAATGGCGTTGCGCCCGTGGCGATGATGAAGGATTTTGCGGTTAACTGGCGTGCGCCATCAATTTCGATCGTCCACGGATTAACGAAGCGCGCATAGCCCTTTACGCAATCGACGCCGAGACCCGTGAAGCGTTCAACGCTATCATGCGGTTCAATCGCGGTGATGACATCGCGAACGCGGCGCATGACCGCAGGGAAGTCAATGACGGGCGCGCCGCTTTGAATGCCAAAGCGCGCAGAGTCCGCAACCTGATGCGCAACCTTTGCGCTTTTGATCAGCGCCTTGGATGGGACGCATCCGGTGTTGAGGCAATCGCCCCCCATGTCATGCGCTTCGACCAAGGTCACTTTCGCTTTGACCATTGACGCGATGTAGGCCGAGACCAAGCCCGCCGATCCAGCGCCAATGACTATGAGGTTGCGGTC
>JAIXYC010000123.1 GCA_027490455.1 Sphingomonadales bacterium | reverse complement strand
TGATTGATGGCCTGCGGTACACATGGTCCGAACGATTTTTTTTTTTTTCTATTACCCTTGACCTATTTGCCATCCTGCTTGCAGGCGCCACCGCGATGCTCCCCGTTTATGCGCGCGATATCCTGATGGTCGGACCGGACGGCCTTGGCCAGTTACGCGCGGCGCCGGCGGTTGGCGCTTCCGTCGTTGCGCTTATGCTCGCGATCAGGCCATTACGCCACAATGTAGGTGCCAAAATGCTTTGGGCAGTAGTGGTCTTTGGGGTCGCAACGATTGGATTTGGCTTAAGCCATGAAATTGGCAGTCGTGTTTTTGGTGACGCGCGCATCGGGTTCCTGAACATGGGCGCTGGCATGGCGGTCGCTTTAATCTCCCTCATCATCCTTGGCGCGTCAGACATGCTGTCGGTCTATGTCCGGTCGTCTTTGGTTCAGCTCAACACGCCAGATGAAATGCGCGGACGTGTCAGCTCTGTATCTGGCCTCGCCATTTCGGCCTCCAATGAATTGGGCGAGCTACAGTCGGGTGTGGCGGCGGCAGCCCTTGGCCCTGTCGGCGCGGTTGTATTCGGCGGCGTTGGTGCCATATTGATTACTGGAATATGGGCGCGGCTGTTCCCCGAACTCAAAAACGCCCGCACATTCGAACCACAATATAGAGGAAGCAACCCATGAAAGCCCAATCAATCCTCGAAACCATCGGCAACACCCCGCACATCCGGATGGGGCGCATGTTCCCCAATGCCGAAGTTTGGATCAAATCCGAACGGTCGAACCCCGGTGGTTCAATCAAAGACCGCATCGGTCTTGCGATGATCGAGGCAGCTGAGAAAGACGGCAGCCTGAAACCTGGCGGCACGATCATTGAACCGACGTCGGGAAACACCGGCGTTGGCCTTGCCATGGTTGCAGCGGTCAAGGGATATAAGCTCATCCTCGTCATGCCAGAGTCCATGTCTCTGGAACGCCGGCGGCTTATGCTCGCTTATGGCGCTACCTTCGACCTGACCCCGCGCGAAAAGGGTATGAAGGGTGCGATTGAACGTGCTTTGGAACTCGTGTCACACACGCCGGGTTCTTGGATGCCGCAGCAGTTCGAAAACCCGGCGAATATTGACGTCCATGTGCGCACGACATCGCAGGAAATATTGGCGGACTTCGCCGATACACCGATTGACGCCCTGATTACCGGCGTTGGCACAGGTGGCCACATCACGGGATGCGCAGAAGTTTTGAAGAAGGCCTGGCCCAATTTGAAGGTCTTTGCAGTGGAACCGACGCTGTCCCCAGTGATCAGCGGTGGCCAGCCCGGACCGCATGCCATTCAGGGAATTGGCGCAGGGTTTATTCCCGCCAACCTGCACACCGCCTTGTTAGATGGTGTCATTCAGGTCGACCCTGAAGTTGCCAAAGAAACCGCACGACGCGCCGCACGCGAGGAGGGCATGCTGGTTGGCATTTCATCCGGCGCAACACTTGCCGCCATCGCGCAGAAGCTACCCGAATTGCCAGCGGGGTCACGTGTTCTTGGTTTTAGCTATGACACCGGCGAACGCTATTTGTCGGTCCCGGACTTTTTGCCCGTCGACTAAACGCAAAATGCCGGGACATAATATCCCGGCATTTTTGTATCTAAGCGTGAAACGCCGGAACGGTTACGCCGCGGCGAACATCTCCGGCGACAAGGCCATTAACGCTTCACTGCCCGCCTCAATCTTGCGACGAAGCGCGCCGCAATCGGGCAGATACCGCTCCGCAAAATAGCGCGCGGTTACCAATTTGGTTTCGTAAAACGCCGCATTGCCGGTGCCGGCATCAAGCGCACGTTGTGCCGATTCCGCCATCCGCAGCCATTGTAGACCAAGCGCCACGATGCCCATGATGTGCATGTAATGATGCGCGCCAGCGCCAATATTGTTTGGATTGGCCATGCCATTTTGCATGAACCACATGGTCGATGCCTTCAAATCGCCGCTGGCTTTTTCAAGACGGGTTGCGAAATCCGCAAGCGCCCCGCCCTTTGCGGCCGCACATTTATCGTCGACAATCTTGAAAAGCGCCTGAATTGCCCGGCCACCATTTTGCGCCAGCTTCCGGCCAACAAGGTCCATTGCCTGTACGCCGTTGGTGCCTTCGTAAATCATCGCAATACGTCCATCGCGCACATATTGTTCCATGCCCCATTCGGCGATGTAACCATGGCCGCCATAGACTTGCTGCGCATTGGTGGCGACTTCATAGCCTTTGTCCGTGCCATAACCTTTGATGACCGGCGTCAGCAGCGACAATAGGTCGTCCGCCATCTGCCGCTCTTCCTCGGTTTGCGCATGGTGCAGCAAATCGGCTTGCAAAGCGCCCCACAGGCACAAGGCGCGCATACCTTCTGTAAACGCCTTGGCATCCATCAACATGCGGCGCACATCCGGGTGCACGAACAGGGTGTCGGCTTTCTGTTCCAGATCCTGCGGACCGGTCAGCGCGCGGCCCTGACGGCGATCTTGCGCATAATGCACGGCATTTTGGTAAGCGACTTCGGCAATGCCAAGGCCTTGCTGACCAACGCCCAGACGCGCGATGTTCATCATGATAAACATGGCCGCGAGGCCCTTATGTTCTTCGCCGACAAGATAACCCGTCGCGCCGTCATAATTCATGACGCACGTCGCATTGCCGTGAATGCCCATTTTATGTTCGATCGAACCACAGGACAAACTGTTCCGCGCGCCGAGCGAGCCGTCATCATTCACCAGGAACTTGGGCACGATGAACAGCGAAATGCCTTTGACGCTGTCCGGTGCGCCCGGTGTTTTGGCCAAGACGAGATGAATGATATTCTCGGTCAGGTCATGGTCGCCCGACGAAATGAAAATCTTGGTTCCTGAAACTGCGTAGCTGCCATCATCATTGGGCACAGCCTTAGTGCGGATAAGGCCAAGATCGGTTCCGCAATGCGGCTCGGTCAGGTTCATCGTCCCGCCCCATTTGCCCGAAATCATATTCGGCGCATATTTGGCTTTCTGTTCGTCGCTGCCCTTTACCAAGATCGCCGATACCGCACCTTGGGTAAGCCCCGGATACATCGCGAACGCCATGTTCGAACTTGCCATAAGCTCTTCAAACGCCATGGAGACGATGTGCGGCATGCCTTGGCCGCCAAACTCCACTGGCGCTGACAATGTGCCCCAGCCGCCTTCACAGTACAGCTTATAGGCTTCTTTGAAGCCATCAGGTGTGGTGACGCTGCCGTCTTCATGGCGCGTGCAGCCTTGCAAGTCGCCAACTTGGTTCAACGGGAAAAGAACACCCTCTACAAATTTTGCGCCTTCGGTCAGGATCGCGTCGACCATATCGGCGCTGGCATTTTCAAAGCCGGGCAGATTGGCAAACCGCTCAACAGCCAATACTTCGTTGAGAATGAACTGCATATCGCGGACAGGGGCGGTGTAGCTTGGCATTTTCGATCCTTAACTGGCTGGAAATATCAAATTAGGCGGTGGCAGATTTATCTGCCGCCTCTGCCTTTTCGACGGTTGAAACAAATTCGGTAAGCTCGTGAATTGCGCTTTCGATATCGTCACGCTGCGCCTTTAACAGATTGATCCTGTCGCGGCATTTTTCAATGGTCACGCGGCGTTGAATATTGCGGCCATCGTTCAGATCGTAAAGGTCAATCATTTCCCGAATTTCAGCAAGGCTAAAACCGACGCGCTTTGCACGCAATATCCACGCAAGCCGGGCGCGATCGCGCTTGGAATAAATGCGGGCAAGCCCCAAACGTTCGGGGGAAATCAAGCCTTGGTCTTCGTAAAAGCGCAAGGCCCGCGCGGTTACATCAAACTCGCTCGAAAGATCCGAAATTGTGAATGAATCGCGGTTAAATGCGTCTGGCGTATCGATGGTCGCATCGGCCCGCCTTTCGTCGCGCGTAATTGATTCCATGGCGCCTTCCCTCTTGTGTGCACTAGCGTCACTACTTTACGTTAGCGTAAACGTCAATTGGCGAAGTTACCCCTGCTGCGACGTAACATAGCCTGCGTTTATGTGCGCGTGTCGGGTTTTGGCGGCGAAGAAGGCGGGGTGGCGGATGGGTCGGCCAATGTATCGCCAGTCACGGGTGCAGGCGCAGGGTCAACCGTTGGTTCTGGCTTGGGCGGAGTCCGCTTTACCGGCGTCGATGTATCCTTCAATACCACCACTTCCTGATCCAATTTCGTGATCGCAAACAATGCCTTCGCAAATGGCAGTGGCAAGCGAATGCAGCCATGCGAGGCTGGATATCCCGGCAGATGGCCGCCGTGTATGGCAATCCCGTCCCAAGTCAGCCGCTGCATATAAGGCATTGGGGTATTGCTATAGAGGTTGGATTTGTGATCGATATTTTTTTGCAGAATATTGAAAGCACCAATGGGCGTTTCTTTGCCTTTTTTACCGGACGAAATCGTGCTGAAGCCAATCAGCTTGTCATTTTGGAATACATAGACCCGCTGCGTATCCAGCACGACGACGATTTTCATCGGCCCCTCATAGCGGTCTTGCGGAATCCACACATATTGCCCGGGCTTCAGCCTATCCACTGGTCCCTTTTTGGGGGCGGGCTTTGGCGCTGGCGCGACGACGGGTGGTTTAACTACTGGTGGGACAACAACCGGCGGCGTCATCGGGCTTTGAGGAACCACAGCAGGGTTAGCCGGTGTGTCCGAGGGCACAGCTGGAACAGTGTTCTGCGCGGTGACAGCGCCGGGCGCACTGGCAAACAGAGCAAACGCACACATGACGTGCAATATCCGGATACCCACGTTCACCTTCATGGAATTGCCTTTGACCCCCCAATATACAGTAACACACTGTAACAGAACTTCTATAGCAAAGGGTGGAGATAGATTCGACGTTAATTTCGCTGCAATCCGTAAAAACAGCTTCGGCAGCAATGAGGTTAACTGTCCTAGTTTTGCGTCGAAACGCCTGTTGGCCACTGTTGCTTGCAAGCGTTCATCCCTATCTCTTTGTCATGATCATTGGTCGCAGACATTTTATCCAATCCGCCATTGCCGGTGCCGGCTTGCTTGCTGTGCCATCGACGGCGACAGATATCGTTTTCGCTCCGGGAACAGGCAGCAACAGCGCCGGGGCTCCCTCGCCTTTATTGCTCAGCCGCGCCAAAGCCGCGCTGGACATGCATAAAAACCGCATTCGCAATCACGACCTCATCGCACTTGCCGATTTTTCGAAACCGTCACGCGACCCGCGCTTTTACATCGTTGATTTACGGAACGGTTCATCCGCGCATTATCTGGTGGCCCATGGAAAAGGTTCCGACCCGAGCCATAGCGGATGGGTGCAGAATTTCTCCAACGTTCATGGGTCCGAAGCGACATCGGCTGGCAGCTACCTCGTCAGCGATACCTATATCGGCCAATATGGCGAGTCTCGCCGCCTCATTGGCTTGGATCCGCAGAATGACCAAGCCGAAGCCCGCGCGATTGTTATTCATCCGGCATGGTATGTGAACCAGTCTCTGATCCAAGATCAGGGCAAGATTGGCCGCAGCCAAGGTTGCTTTGCCTTTGCCAAAAATGACATCAACGTCATTCTCGAGCGCGTTGCACCCGGCTGCCTTCTATACGCGGATAAAGTTTAGGGTCAGGACCTAGCTTCAGCTCCGGTTGCCGGACTTGAATACACCGCAAATGATCCGTTTACCGCTATTCCCGCTGGGGTCTGTTTTATAGTCATCTGCTTTTTCATGGATAACCAACGCACCGCCGTCGGCATCCAGCAGCCCCGTAGGTCCTGAAATCACAAAATCGGGTAATTTATATTCCAATGTTATCTTGCGGTCAGCGCCGGCCGTTACATTTGGCAAATCGCCATGATGCGCGCCCATTGGATTATCCAGGCCATGTTGTTTCATTTCGGGGTTCCAATGTGGTCCAGCCGACGTAAAATCTGGTCCTTGGCATGTCCCCACCGCGTGAAGGTGCATGCCAAATGTTCCCTCTGCAGGCGCTTCGGCAGAAAGGCTCAGGAACAGGCCGTCCCCGCGCTTTGATATCGTTGCAATGCCTGCCCGGCTGCCATCCCCCCGCGCAAGCTCCGCCGTGACAACTTCCGACGCTTCACCGGACTTTGTTGGCATAAGCGTCGCACAGCTCGCGAGGGCCGGGATGAGTAGAACAGGCAGAAATGCACGCATATTATGCTCCTATGGAAAAACGGCTTGGGGCAACATAACATCAACCCTGCGCCGCTCAATGTGTTTCACTTGTTCATTGCGTCCATGCGCCCGGTTTAATCCCCTGCGCAAAAAGGAGGGCGGTCAAATCATTGTGGCGCACCGCAAAATTGGCGGCGGCGGCAAGTTGCGGTCGTGGATGATAGCCAACACCAAGGCCTTCGGCCGATACGGCCTCTGCGATCATCGGCATGTCATTGGCGCCGTCACCGACCGCAAGCGCGGATTTCAGGTCTAATCCAAGCGTTGCTGCCGCGGATTGAAGCACCCGCCGCTTTGTCGCCGCATCCACAATATCGGCGGCAAGACGTCCCGTCAGACGCCCCTGTTCAATCTCAAGGACATTGGCATGCACCTCTGCAAAGCCCAGCATGGCCGCAACGGGACCTGTGAAACTGGTAAAGCCTCCCGATACCAGCACGGCATGTGCACCCCATGCAGCCATGGTGCGCACCAATGTCTCCGCCCCGGGCATAGGCCGGACGCGATCGTGCAGGCATTGCTGGATCATGTCGGCATCAAGTCCCGCCAGTAAAGCAACACGCGCCTTTAACGCTTCTGCAAAGTCCAACTCCCCCGCCATGGCCCGCTCGGTAATTGCAGCGATTTCAGGCTTTATTCCGGCAAAGTCGGCCAGCTCATCGATGCATTCGACGGTAATCATCGTGCTGTCCATGTCGGAAACCAACAGCATTTTGCGCCGCTGCTCTTCATATTGGACGACGATATCGACGCGATCTTCGAGGGTAGCAACCGCAGTGCGCGCATGCGCCAGCGTGCCGTCAAAAAATATGTCCACGGCCCTGCCCTCCGCAAGCCAGTCCGTTGTTGCCGCAACGCATGTATGTGCAGCCAATCGGTCGCAGGCTTCTGAAATTATGCCGCTTTCGAAAGAATCTGCTGCTATCAGGGTTAAGATGGGCATTTCGAATCCTAAAAAGATGGTCGCGCTTATTGCGGGTCCAACCGCAAGCGGCAAGACAGCATTAGCGCTGCAATTGGCGAAGTCGCGCAATGTCGTGATTATCAACGCCGATAGCGCGCAAGTTTATTCCGACCTGCCGATACTCAGCGCCCAACCTACCGAAAGCGAACAACGCAGCGCCCCGCACCGTTTATTCGGATATCTGGACGGCCAAACGCATTGTTCGGCGGCGCGCTGGGCCAATGATGCGAAAGACGCCATTGACGAAGCGCATGATGCAGGCGCGCTGCCTGTATTGGTCGGTGGCAGCGGCCTATATATCCAGACATTACTCGATGGTATCGCGCCCATACCCGACATCGATCCGGAGTTGCGCGCGCGCATTCGGGCATTGCCCGTCGAACAAGCTTATGCGGCGCTCCAAAAACTCGACCCTGCGGTAGCCGCAACCTTAGGCCCCGCGGATATCATCCGTATCACCCGCGCGCTTGAGGTTATGGAGGGCACTGGCCGCAGCATCAGCGAATGGCGCAAAATTAAGACGGGCGGCATCGAGCAGGAAATCTCGCTGCACCCGCTCCTCCTTTTACCACCGCGCGAATGGCTATATCAACGGTGCGACATCCGCTTCGAACAAATGATGCAAAGCGGCGCTATTCAGGAAGTTGAAGCCTTACTGGCGCAGCAAATGCCGCATGCTGCGCCAATCATGCGGGCCATCGGCGTTCCAGAGATAGCCGCGCTTCTTGGCGGTACCATGTCAGAGGCAGAAGCCATCAAACGCGGCAAAATTGCGACCCGCCAATATGCAAAGCGGCAGTTTACCTGGTTCAGGAACCAAGCCCCCGCCACATGGCCCCGCATAGTTGATGAAATAAATGATTCAAATAGAGGTTATTTTGAAACAATATTTCAATGATTATCGTTGACATGTCATTTTCTAATCTTTAGCTAGCCCGCTCTTGCCTACTCTGTTGCGCTGCAACATAGGGCAGTTTCATAATGAGTGAGGACTTTACAGTGCCCGAAAAATCCGGCGCAGAAATTTTGATCGATACCCTGATCGAACAGGGTGTGGACACCGTATTCGGGTATCCCGGCGGCGCAGTTCTGCCGATTTATGACGCGCTCTTTCAGCATACAAAAATCCGTCACGTCCTCGTCCGTCACGAAGCTGGCGCTGCGCATGCGGCAGAAGGTTACGCTCGTTCGACGGGCAAGCCGGGCGTCGTGCTGGTCACGTCAGGCCCTGGCGCGACCAATGCCGTTACCGGTATTGCGGATGCCTTCATGGATTCCATTCCGCTGATTGTTCTGACTGGACAAGTTGCCACCAACTTAATCGGCTCGGACGCGTTTCAGGAAGCGGACACCGTCGGCATCACGCGCCACTGTTCAAAGCACAATTATCTTGTGAAAGATCCGGCGGACCTCGCATCCACAGTGCGAGAGGCATTTGCCATCGCGACCAAAGGACGCCCTGGCCCCGTTGTCATCGACATTCCGAAAAACGTTCAGGTTGCGACGGCATCCACCGACGTAAAGCGCGCAACGTCGTCGCGGTTTAACCCTGCGGGCGAAGCCGATTACGCCGAAATCAACCGCGCGGTTGAGCTATTGGCCAATGCGAAGGCGCCAATCCTTTATACCGGCGGCGGCATCATCAATTCCGGACCCGATGCAAGTGCGGCGCTGCGTGAACTCGCCGAACTGTGCGGCGCGCCTGTCACCTCAACCCTCATGGGTCTTGGCGCATATCCTGCCTCCGGCGACGCATGGCTTGGTATGCTTGGCATGCATGGCACATATGAAGCCAATATGGCGATGAACCAATGCGACGTGATGCTATGCCTGGGCGCGCGTTTCGACGACCGTGTCACAGGTCGCTTGGATGCCTTTTCACCCGACAGCATCAAAATCCACATCGATATAGACCGCAGTTCAATCAACAAAACGGTGCGCGTTGATCTGCCCATCGTGGCGGATGTTGGCGCGGCGATCCGGCAAATGATCGAAGTGTGGAAAGGCCGTAAATATAAAGCTGCTGCGTTGGATGACTGGTGGGCACGTATCAAAGGCTGGCGCGCAGTCGATTGCCTCAGCTACGCCGGCAGCACGCAGGAAATCATGCCGCAATATGCGATTGAACGTTTGTTCGCGGCCACCAAAGACAAAGCGCCGATCATCACCACGGAAGTTGGGCAGCACCAAATGTGGGCGGCACAGCATTTCCATTTTGATGCCCCCAACAAATGGCTCACCAGCGGCGGCTTGGGAACCATGGGCTATGGCCTGCCCGCAGCAGTCGGTGCACAAATGGGTAATCCGGACGCGCTGGTTATCGATATCGCCGGCGAAGCGTCGATCCAGATGAATATTCAGGAAATGGCAACCGCGACCCAATATCGTTTGCCGGTCAAGGTCTTCATCCTGAACAATGAATGGATGGGCATGGTCCGCCAATGGCAAGAACTGACCTATGAAAGCCGCTTCTCAGAAAGCTATTCAGACAGCTTGCCCGATTTTGTGGCGCTGGCCGAAGCTTATGGATGGAAAGGCATACGTTGCAGCGACCCTGCCAAGCTCGATGATGCCATAGCCGAAATGCTTGCCTATAAAGGCCCGGTAATGTTCGACTGCCGCGTGCATAAAACATCCAATTGCTTCCCGATGATACCGTCAGGTGCAGCCCATACGGACATGATCCTGCATTCGGATGAAGTATCGGGGACGATGGACGACGAAGCAAAGGCGCTCGTATAATGCATATCAAACAGGAACTCACCGAACGGCATGTGCTTACGCTGACCGTCGACAACGAAGCAGGCACGCTGGCGCGGATCGCGGGCATGTTCACCTCGCGTGGTTACAACATCGACAGTTTGACCGTTGCCGATATCAGCGAAGACCATACCACCAGCCGGATTACCATCGTCACCCGCGGGCCACCGCCGGTCATCGACCAGATCATTGCGCAATGTGAACGCCTGATCCCGGTGCACAAGGTCACGGACTTGACCGAAGCCGGCCCCCATGTGGAGCGAGAGCTTGCGTTGGTTAAGGTGCGCGGCACCGGTGACCAACGGGTTGAGGCAATGCGCCTTGCCGACATTTATCGTGCGCGCGTGATCGACGCGACTGTCAACAGCTTCATTTTTGAGATAACCGGCGGCCCGGACAAGATCGACACGTTCGTGGCGTTGATGCGCGAAGTCGGGCTGGTTGAAGTCGGTAGAACCGGAATTGTCGGCCTGATGCGCGGAGCCGAAGGCAGCTAAATATCATCGTCAAAATATTACGCCGTTAACGGTAGACCCTGAAACACATTCAGGGTGACGGCAAAGCAGAAGGACTAAAACATGAAAGTATTTTACGACGCAGATTGCGATCTTGGCCTTATCAAGGACAAGAAAGTCGCGATTGTTGGTTATGGCAGCCAAGGCCATGCACATGCACAGAACCTGCGCGATAGCGGTGTTGCTGATGTAGCCATTGCGTTGCGTGCTGGCTCGGCCACCGCGAAAAAGGCAGAAGCTGCTGGCTTCAAGGTATTGGCAAATGCCGATGCCGCCGCGTGGGCCGACATCTTGATGGTGCTTGCACCTGACGAGCATCAGGCGGCCATTTACGCCGATGACTTGCATGCAAATATGAAGCCCGGTGCGGCGCTTGCCTTTGCCCATGGCCTGAACATCCATTTCGGCCTTATCGAACCACGCGCAGACATTGACGTCATCATGATCGCGCCAAAGGGCCCCGGCCATACCGTGCGCAGTGAATATCAAAAAGGCGGCGGCGTGCCTTGCCTCATCGCCGTGGCACAAAACTCATCGGGCAATGCCCATGACATCGCGCTTGCTTATGCAAGCGGCGTTGGCGGCGGACGCAGCGGCATCATCGAAACCAATTTCCGCGAAGAGTGCGAAACCGATCTGTTCGGTGAACAGGCCGTATTGTGCGGCGGAATCACCCACCTGATCCAAGCTGGCTTCGAAACGCTCACCGAGGCGGGCTATGCCCCTGAAATGGCGTATTTTGAGTGCTTGCATGAAACAAAGCTCATCGTTGACCTTCTATATGAAGGCGGCATCGCCAACATGCGCTATTCAATCTCCAACACCGCAGAATATGGCGACATCACGACCGGTCCGCGCATCATTACCGATGAAACCAAGGCGGAAATGAAGCGCGTTCTTGCGGACATTCAGTCGGGCCGTTTTGTGAAGAACTTCGTTCTGGACAACCGTGCTGGACAACCTGAACTCAAGGCCGCACGCAAGGCGGCTGCCGCGCATCCAATCGAAGCAACTGGCGCAAAACTGCGCGCCATGATGCCTTGGATCGCCAAGAATAAGCTGGTTGATCAAGCCAAAAACTAAACATCTTCGCATCTTGACAGTTTAAGGGGAGGCATCGACACTGGTGCCTCCCCTTTTTGTTGTCTGGAGCAATGCTATGCGCAAGTTTTTATGTGCCCTTCCCCTCTTCGCGGCTGTCCCGCTCATCGCACAGAGCGCACCACAAACCCCCGGCGCAGTGGATGTCACGCGCGTTACCGCAGGAACGTACAACACCGATCCCGGGCACACGCTGATCGGTTGGCGGGTTAGCCATTTCGGCTTCAACGATTATTTTGGCATCTTCGGCGATGCGACGGGGACATTGGTTCTGGACCCTGCAAAGCCAAATGCATCAACGGTCGATATCACTATTCCAGTTGGCAAAGTCACAACCGCGAGCGCGGGCCTCACGGGCCATTTGCTTCGTGCTGGCAAAGAAGGCGGCAAAGCTGACTTTTTCGGCCCAGCGCCAGCGGACGCAAAGTTCGTATCCACCAGCGTAGTCGCCAAGGGCACGACAGCGAAAATCACGGGCAACCTAACGCTGAACGGCATCACCAAGCCAGTCGTGCTCGACACGACCTTTTCAGGTGCTGGCAACAATCCGTTCA
>JAIXYC010000016.1 GCA_027490455.1 Sphingomonadales bacterium | reverse complement strand
TCGATACTCGACCAAGCCATTGCCCATGCCGACATGGAAGGTGACGGCAAGGTTACGGCTGCGCAAGTGCGCGATATGCTTGGCCTGTCGGATCGCGGTGCAATCCGTCGGTTGTTTGGGCTTATTTTGGCCGGCGACGCACAGGGCATGTTGGCGGAAGCCCGCAGTCAATATAATCTGGGCGTAGAGCCGCTGGCGATGTTTGCCGGGCTTTTGTCCGAAGTGCACCGGTTGACGCTCGCAAAGGTTGGCGCACCGCGCGATGGCGCTTTGGATGCCGATGCTGCCGCATTGGTGGAAGAGCATGCGGATCGCTTGTCCTTTCCAGTCCTGCACCGTTTGTGGCAGCTTTTGCTGAAGGGGCAGGAAGAAGTCGCGCGCGCATCAGTGCCGCTCGATGCTGCGGACATGGCTTTGTTGCGCGTTATTCACGCCGCGACACTTCCCGATCCCGGTGAGTTGGCCAAGATGATTGGGCAGGGCAGCTTTGCCGCGCCGCCGGCCTCTGCGGCCACTGAACCCAACACCCCACAGTCCGCGACAGTGCATACCTTAATGCCCACCGACTTCCACGCACTTTTGGATCGTTTGGCGCGCGAGGGGTTTGTCAGTCTGGAGATGACCCTGCGCGATGTTGTCCGTTTGGTTGAATATGCGCCACCGGTGTTGGCATATCAGCTGGCGGGGCCCGTTGCGCCCGGATTCGTTGCGGAACTGCGCGATGCTCTGGCGAAGGTAACAGGTACCCGCTGGGACGTTGAAGAGCGGGCTGGCGAGGCTGCACCAAGCTTGTTGGAGCAAGAGCAAGCGAAGGCCGACGCTGAAAAGCGCATAATATTGGAGTCACCTCTGGTCAAAGCAGCCTTTGCTGCGTTTCCTGAGGCGGAGCTGCTAGACAGCGACGAAAATGACATGAAATGGAGTAAGAGCGCATGAAAAGCATGGAAGACATGATCAAGGCCGCCCAAGAGGCCGCCCAAAGCATTCAACAGCAAATGGAACAGGCGCAAGCAACGCTCGACACCATTCACGTCGAAGGCCTGTCTGGCGGCGGTTTGGTGAAAGTCCGCGCAACGGCAAAAGGCCGCATCCTGAATGTGGCCATCGATGACAGCCTGATCGTTCCTGCTGATAAAACGATGTTGGAAGACCTCATTACCGCAGCATTTAATGACGCCCGTGAAAAAGCGGATGCCGCGAGCAACGCGGAAATGGGCAAAATGTCGAGCAGCCTGCCATTGCCAGCCGGGTTCAAACTGCCGTTTTAACCCCGCCATTATCGGCGCCATTTTCCAGTAAACCCGTTTTTTCCCCAGCAAATTGCGCTTTTGGGGTCCAGACGCATTGAAAGCCTGCACAGAGCGCTCATATTGAGTGGGAACGGGCGTGCCGCATTTTTGGGCGACCCCAGTTGGAGTATCTATGGATCTGAACCTTCCTTTATTGCCCCTGCGCGATATTGTTGTTTTCCCCGGTATGATTGTTCCCTTGTTTGTGGGTCGGGATAAGTCGGTCGTCGCGCTGGAAAAAGCGATGGCGGCGAACAAGGAAATTTTCCTCGTCGCGCAGCTCGATCCTGCCGAGGATGATCCCGGCAAAGATGATTTGTACGATATCGGTGTAACCGCGACGATTATGCAGCTGCTGAAGCTGCCTGACGGAACTGTGCGCGTTCTGGTTGAAGGCAAGCAGCGCGCGCAACTGCGCGATTTGGTTGAGCACGGCAGCGAATATGTCGAAGCGGCGGTATCCCTCGTTGTCGAACAAAATGCTGAGGGCCCTGAAGCGACAGCGCTGATGCGTTCGGTCGCTGACCAGTTTGAAAATTATTCGAAGCTCAACAAGAAAATGCCCGCTGAAACCGCGGTGCAGCTTTCGGAGATCGAAACACCGTCGGCGCTTGCGGACGCCGTTGCGGCCAATATCCAGTTAAAGGTGTCGGATAAGCAATCGCTTCTGGTTGAAGCAAACCCGCTTCGCCGGTTGGAAATGGCGTTTGCCTTCATGGAAGGCGAATTGGGCGTATTGCAGGTCGAAAAGAAAATCCGTGGCCGCGTGAAGCGTCAAATGGAAAAGACCCAGCGCGAATATTACCTGAATGAACAGATGAAGGCTATCCAGCGCGAGCTGGGCAATGACGATGGCGAAGGCGGCGACGAAGTAGCCGAGCTTCAAAACAAGATCGACACGATGAAGCTGTCCAAGGAAGCAAAGGCGAAAGCCAATGCCGAATTGAAAAAGCTGCGCGGCATGGCACCCATGTCCGCCGAGGCGACCGTTGTGCGCAATTATCTCGATACGCTTTTGGGCATACCATGGGGTAAGAAGTCCAAGCTGAAGCGCGACATCGCCAAGGCGCAGGAGGTTCTTGATGAGGACCATTTTGCCTTGGAAAAGGTCAAGGACCGCATCGTCGAATATCTTGCGGTGCAGGCACGTACCAACAAGCTCAAAGGCCCAATCTTGTGCCTCGTCGGTCCTCCTGGCGTTGGTAAGACGTCGCTTGGCAAATCGATTGCGAAGGCAACGGGGCGTGAGTTTATCCGTCAGTCGCTTGGCGGCGTGCGCGATGAAGCGGAGATTCGTGGCCATCGCCGGACTTATATTGGTTCGATGCCCGGTAAGGTCGCGGCCAATTTGAAAAAAGCGGGAACGATGAACCCGCTGTTCTTGCTCGATGAAATCGACAAGCTTGGTCAGGATTTCCGCGGTGATCCGGCGTCTGCGTTGCTTGAGGTTCTCGATCCGGAACAGAACAACAAGTTCAATGACCATTATCTCGAAATCGACTTGGACCTGTCCGACGTGATGTTTGTGACAACGGCCAACAGCCTCAATTTGCCACAGGCGCTTTTGGACCGCATGGAAATCATCCGGTTGGAAGGCTATACCGAAGACGAGAAGCTGGAGATTGCGAAGCGACATTTGTTCGACAAGCAAGTCGAAGCCCATGGGCTGAAACCGGAAGAATTCTCGGTCAGCGATGATGCTCTGCGCGATCTGATCCGTTATTACACGCGGGAAGCCGGTGTGCGTACGCTGGAGCGGGAAGTTGCAAAGCTGGCGCGTAAGGCGCTGCGCCGCATATTGGAAGGCAAGGCTACCAGCATTGCCATCACACCCGACAATCTCGCAGATTTTTCGGGCGTCCGTAAATATCGCCACGATATGGGTGAGGAAGAAAACCAGATCGGCGCGGTTACGGGTCTTGCTTGGACTGAGGTGGGCGGCGAATTGCTCACCATCGAGGCTGTGACGGTTCCCGGTAAGGGCCAGATCAAGACCACCGGTAAGCTGGGCGAAGTGATGGGCGAGTCCATTCAGGCTGCCCTGAGCTATGTTAAGGCGCGCGCACCAAGCTATGGCATTAAGCCAAGCCTGTTTGGGCGCAAGGATGTCCACATCCACCTTCCTGAGGGCGCTGTGCCCAAGGACGGTCCATCGGCGGGTATTGGCATGGTGACATGCATCGTTTCGACGCTGACCGGCATTGCGGTGCATCGCGACGTTGCCATGACGGGCGAAGTTACCTTGCGTGGACGCGTGCTGCCCATCGGCGGACTGAAAGAGAAACTGCTCGCGGCACTTCGGGGGGGCATCAAGACGGTGCTCATTCCGCAGGAGAATGAAAAGGACCTCGCCGACATTCCAGCCAACATAAAAGAAGGTCTGGAAATCATTCCTGTTAGCCACGTTGATCAGGTGCTGGCGCGTGCGTTGGTATCGCCTTTGGTGGCCGTAGAATGGACGGAAGCCGATGAACTTGCTGCGGCCTTGCCGCCGACAGTGGGCGGCGAAAACGGGGCGTCGGTGACCCATTAAAGGGTGATAAATGCCTTTTGATTGCATATTGTGGGCAAAATTGGCAGTTTTTCACAGAAAATGACGGTTTTAGGCGGATTTTTCCTTTGACAGTGCACGCAATGTCATCATTATCCGTCCACCGGTTCAAGCCGCGACTCAATTAACCAATATTTTGAGTTTTATACAATTTTTGAGAGGGGGGTTCCTAATATGAACAAGCAAGATCTCGTCAATGCAGTTGCAGACGCAAGCGGCCTGACCAAGGCAGACGCTGGTAAAGCAGTAGAAGCAACCTTTGAAGCAATCACTGGCGCGCTGAAGAGCGGTGGCGAAGTTCGCCTTGTTGGCTTCGGCACATTCGGCGTTGCAAAGCGTAAGGCTTCGACCGGCCGTAACCCACGCACTGGCGAACCAATGACCATCAAAGCATCGACTCAGCCTAAGTTCAAGGCTGGCAAGGCGCTTAAGGATGCCGTCAACTAAGACAAACCAAATTTATTTGGTGAAAGGGGCGGGGCGAAAGCACCCGCCCTTTTTTTGTGCCCGACGCCAGCGGGCATGGCCGTGGTGCAGCATGGCAGATATAATGCACACACAAAAACGCCGCCATGAAGGCGGCGTGATGACCGAGCCGACTTGTCCGGCTCGTTTGTTCCATAAACCCTGTTAAGCGGCGAGGCGCATTTCGCCAATGGCGCGGCCAGCGACCGGGAATGCGATAATCGTTGCAGGGGTGCGACGGCGCATTTCGCCACATGTGATGTGACGTTCGCGTGCGACTTTGCCCGCAAATTCCATTGCGACGACTTCACGTATCCGCGGCACGGCGTTGCGCATAGTTAAAAATATTGCGCCGACAGACAAGCCAAGCGCGGTCAGAAAAAGAAGGGAAGCTACGACGGTCATGGCACTGGTCCTTTCTGTTCCCCGCCAACCTATTTGGCGGGGATGTGTTTGCCCGGCTATGGGCAGCGTTTAAGCCGTTGTTCACTATTTGTTCCATCATGTCAAGCGGTATTTCACCAGCAAAATGACATGGCGTAACTTTGGGGATTATGTGTGGATAACTTCCGTGATCAGCGCAGGTATAACGGCCTTCGCTTTTGCCGCGTCGTTCAGCGAACCATGCTTTTGTTTTTCTGTTGGACCTGTCATTTATATAACTCCGTGTCAAAGTTTGTTCCGCTAACACGCTGAATAGGGGTAACATCCTTTGATAGAGGTAACCCTTCGCCCGGTGTTCGAACACGTGGAGGAATTAGCCTCGTTTTAATGCTCCTTAACCACGCCAACCTCTCTCCAATCCCCACCGTCACATCCTCATCAGTCACTTCAACGGTAATCCGTTTGAGCGTAAAACCAGCGCCAAAGCTCGCTGCAAGATCCGCTGGATCGACTTCCTCAACCGTTTTCGGATCATTGATATCCCGAAACCGCACCAGCATCGGATAGCTCGGCACATCCTCAACAATTTTCTGCCCGGATTTGTATCGCTCTTTGGGCGTCGTTAGCGTCATCGCGATCGGCCCTTGCGGCGTATCTCCACCGCTGATTGCCTGCGCACTTGCCACCCAGTCATTTTGCCAGTCGGGATCGAGCACCGATTGAACTAGAGTATCGCGCGGAACGAGTGCGAACAGCACCTGCCCACCGGGCAGATCAACCGCGACCGCCTCACCCCGCGTCCGCATCTCCCGGTAGGGTCCGAGCCCCCCAAAATCGAAATTATGCTTTCTCACCAACGTTTCGTGCACGGCATAGCCACTTTTCAGCCCTTGCGGCGTCCCCACCTCAACGGTGATCTTGTATCGATAACTGTAATTGCTGCCGAAAGGGTTACACCCCGACAGCAAAGCCGCCGCACCGCCCGCCAGTATCCCAAGCACCCCCCGCCGCGCCATCATGCCGCCGTCCTCGCTTCACCAAAGCGGAATGCCAGTGCCAATCCGGGCACACAATATTCAATTTCATCATTTGGTTTCGTCATAACCCGCATTCTACCCCTATAGTTGCTAACAAAGGGCTAAACCGCTTGACGAATCCCTGCTGCGGCTATAACGGCGCGCTCATTCCACATGGGAAACGCACATACCGGTGCTAATCTTTGTCTTTTAGGCAACAGTGACGTTCTAGTTTCCCAGAGGCTCAACCGGAAGGAGAAGTACCATGGCGGCACCTGTCGTAACCATGCAGCAATTGCTTGAAGCTGGGGCCCATTTCGGCCACCAAACACACCGTTGGAACCCGCGTATGAAGCCGTATATCTTCGGCGCGCGCAACGGCATCCACATTCTCGATCTCTCGCAATCCGTGCCATTGTTCGCACGTGCGCTTGATTTCGTTGCCCAGAGCGTTTCGTCGGGCGGCAAGGTTCTGTTCGTCGGCACAAAGCGCCAGGCACAGGGCCCAATCGCTGACGCAGCACGCGCATCGGGTCAGCATTTCGTCAACCACCGCTGGTTGGGCGGCATGCTCACCAACTGGAAGACCATTTCGAACTCGATCAAGAAGCTCAAGACGCTCGAAGAGCAGCTTTCGGGCGACACGCACGGTTTCACGAAGAAGGAAATTCTTCAGATGACCCGCGAGCGCGACAAGCTTGAAATGAGCCTTGGCGGTATCCGCGATATGGGCGGCATTCCTGACGTGATGTTCGTCATCGACGCCAACAAGGAAGAACTCGCCATTAAGGAAGCCAATGTTCTTGGTATTCCTGTCATCGCGATCCTCGATTCGAACGTATCGCCAGACGGTATCGCGTTCCCGGTTCCTGCAAATGATGACGCAGCGCGCGCCATTCGTTTGTATTGCGACGCGGTTGCCACTGCGGCAACCAAGGGCAACGTAAATGCTAAGGTTGCCAAGGGCGTAGACCTTGGTGCCGAAGTTGAACCAGCTGCTGAACCTGCATTGGCCGAAGAAGCTGCACCTGTAGCGGAAGTCGCTGCAGAAGAAGCACCAGTTGCCGAAGCTTAAATAAACCTTGTCACCCCCCGACTTGCTCGGGGGGCCATGGTCTGAAATATCGGTGTAAGCATCGTTTTTGGATCATATATTCCCGCTTTCACGGGAATGACAAAATTGGCGGCTATGGATGCCGCTGCATTCATTCGAAAGGACAAAATATGTCTGCAATTACAGCTTCAGCCGTCAAGGAACTGCGTGAGCTTTCCGGCGCCGGCATGATGGACGCCAAAAAGGCGCTTGAAGAAACCAATGGCGATATCGAAGCAGCAGTAGATTTGCTGCGTGCCAAGGGTCTTGCCACTGCTGCCAAGAAGTCGAGCCGTACGGCTGCAGAAGGTCTTGTTGGCGTTGCCGTTGAAGGTACCAAGGGTACTGCCATCGAAGTCAACAGCCAAACGGACTTCGTTGCGAAGAACGAACAGTTCCAAGAATTCGTTGCTGCTGTCAGCAATGTTGCATTGAGCCTGAGCGCAAACGAAGCTGAAGCTGTTTTGGCTGCGCCTTATGGCGATGGCGAAACCGTTCAGGATCGTTTGACCAACAACATTGCAACCATCGGTGAAAACCAGGTTATCCGCCGCGTTAAGTCGTTGTCGGTCAGCAATGGTCGCGTCGTGTCTTACGTGCACAACGCTGCTGCGCCTGGCATGGGTGGTATCGGTGTTCTCGTTGCGCTCGAAAGCGAAGCAGACGCTGCAACGCTCGACGGTCTCGGCAAGCAATTGGCGATGCACATCGCGGCTGCATTCCCGCTTTCGCTCGACGAAACTGGTTTGGATGCCGAAACACTTGAGCGCGAGCGTGGCATTGCCCGTGAGAAGGCTTCGGAAAGCGGCAAGCCTGCCGATATCGTCGAAAAGATGGTTGAAGGCGCTGTTAAGAAGTTCGCAAAGGAAAATGCTTTGTTGAGCCAGCCATTTGTTATGGACGGCAAGACACCGATTTCCGACGTTGTTGCCGCCGCTGGTAAAGAAGCAGGCAAGCCAATCGTGTTGAAGGACTATGTCCGCTTCCAGCTTGGCGAAGGCATCGAAAAGGAAGTGTCTGACTTTGCAGCTGAAGTAGCTGCTGCGGTCGGCGGATAAATATTCTTGGCTTCCCCGTCACATGACGGGGATAAAGCCTTGGCGATGTGGCGCGCGGCTCCTATAGCTGGGCGCCATTATTGTATCGGGACGAGGGACATTATGAGCGCGCACGGCTATCGTCGTATATTGCTTAAGCTTTCGGGCGAAGTGCTGATGGGGGATCAGGCCTATGGCATTGACCCAGATACCGTCGCGCGCGTGGCCGAAGAAGTGAAGGCGGCCCAAGATACCGGGCTTCAACTGTGTCTCGTTATCGGTGGTGGCAACATCTTCCGCGGAATGGCCGGCGCTGCCAAGGGTATGGATCGCGGACAGGCGGACTATATGGGCATGCTGGCAACGGTCATGAATGCTTTGGCCATGCAGAATGCGCTCGAACAACTTGGCGTTCCCACACGGGTTCAGTCGGCCATCGAAATGGACAAAGTGTGCGAGCCTGTCATTCGCCGCCGCGCAGAACGTCACCTTGAAAAAGGCCGGATCGTCATTTTCGCCGCCGGTGTTGGTGCGCCGTTCTTCACGACGGACAGTGGCGCCGCCTTACGTGCGGCCGAAATGCAGTGCGATGCCTTGTTCAAAGGCACTTCGGTCGATGGCGTATATGATGCCGATCCCAAGAAGGTCGCCACAGCAACCCGTTATGAAACATTGAGTTACGACCGGGTGTTGGCAGATAATCTGAAGGTTATGGACGCAAGCGCCGTGTCGCTGTGTCGTGATAACAACATTCCAATCGTGGTGTTTTCGATCCGCGAACAGGGCAATATTTTGAAAGTGCTGGACGGAAGCGGCACTTCTACTTTGGTAACAAGCGAAGGAAATTGAATCATGCCGCAATATGACAAGACTGATGTCGAGCGCCGCATGAAAGGCGCTGTTGATTCTTTTAAGAGCGACCTTTCCGGTTTGCGCACGGGCCGTGCGAACGTGACCTTGCTCGACCCCGTAGTGGTCGAAGTATATGGCGCACACATGCCGTTGAGCCAAGTTGCAACGGTCAGCGCGCCTGAGCCGCGGTTGTTGTCGGTGCAGGTTTGGGACCGTTCAAACGTGACGCCGGTTGAAAAGGCTATTCGTTCGGCGGGGCTTGGCCTGAACCCGATTACCGATGGCCAGACACTGCGTTTGCCTATCCCCGATTTGACCGAAGAGCGCCGCAAAGAGCTGGCAAAGCTTGCCGGCCAATATGCGGAGAAGGCGAAGATCGCGATCCGCAACGTGCGCCGCGATGCGAATGACGGGCTGAAGACCGACGAGAATAAGAAGGAAATCAGCGAGGACGATCGCAAGCGGCTTGAGACGGAAGTTCAGAAGATGACCGACGAGATGATCAAGGCCGTTGATGACGCTGCTGCGCACAAGGAAAAGGAAATCCTTAGCCAGTGAT
>JAIXYC010000120.1 GCA_027490455.1 Sphingomonadales bacterium | reverse complement strand
TTCATGCCCCAGGCCAATATTGTTTGCGGGTGAAATGCGTCGATCAAATCGATCGATTCATAATAAGGCTGCGCGCCGTAACTGTCCGCACAATGAAACACGATATATTTGGCGCGCGCGGATAAGCCCGCTTGCTGTAACAAAAGCCGCAGCGGTGTACCCTGCCATTTTGCAATCGCGCTCCAGCCCTCAACACAATCATGCCGTGTTATTTGTGTGCGCGACGGCATCGCCCGCAGCGTTTCCAGGCTGACATCCATCGGGTTCGCCACCATGCCATCAATGCGCAGTGTCCAGTCGGCAAACTTATTATCGACATGCACCAGATATTCCGCCGAGGTGCCTGTCAGTGAACCGTTGGTTTTGAAAACCGGCGAAATATCGGATGCAGGGAATTCTGGTGCAAGCGCCGCCCTGTCCATCAGGCTTCTGTGCACCGTCTGATTCAACGCTTCAGCTGCGCGCAATGCCGATCGAAACATGTCGCTTTCATTCAACGCATCGCAACCGCCCAGGATCAATGCGCTGCCACCCAAAGTTGCGCCGCGCAACAGTGCCCGCCGCCCGATAATATCGCGGTCATTCTTCATGACGCCACCCCCGCCGAGTTACTTTCGGGTGCCTGAGCAAATTTGCCCGTAATCATCGAACGGATGCCTTTGATTGGCCCGGACAAGAAAACCATGAGCAGATGCAGCAGCACAAAAATGGACAAAAGCGCCGCGCACATGAAGTGAATCGAACGCGCCGATTGGCGACCGGCAAATATATCATGCAACCATGGTAGGGCTGCGTTCATCGCCGGTGACATGGCAAGGCCGGTGAAGATCATCAGCGGCAACAAAATGAAAATCACGCCGACATAACTGAATTTTTGTAGGATATTATATGTCGCCGCATTGTGCGCATCAAAACGCAATCGGGCATGGTTTTTAACATCACGCCATATATGCTTTGGGGCCCATTCTGCCTTGCGGATATGCAAATGCTGGCGGATGTGGCCGTTCAACAACGATGCCGCCATGAAGCCAGTCAACCCCAGCGCGAACAGCCATGCAAAGGCAAAATGCCAGCGCCGTGCCGCAGCGAGATTGTACCGGGTGGGTATCGTCGCCCATCCGGGGAAGGCCACGCGGCGGACTTTATCGTCGGCGCCCAACGACAATCCTAAAACGCCCGTTGTCTCGATCGTCGTTGAACCGATTTTTACAAATCCAGTTGTTCTTGTGTCGTCAATTTCCAACCATGCGCGGTCTTCGCGCGATCCATATTCGCCCCAATATAAACGCGGGTGCGCATTGAAAATCATCAGGCCGCTCATCAGCAAAACCGTCAGCGTAATTGCGTTCAGCCAATGCCAAATCCGCGTGGTAGCTTTGTGCCGCTGCGCCATCTTGTTCGCCATCCACCGTCTTTCCCACGATTGAACTCACAGCCGGCTTATTCATTGCGGCGCATCTATGTATCTGAAAATATTAGAATTTTTCACCCGTCAGGCGCTGACACAGCATGTCGAGTTGGTCTAGGCTGCCATATTCAAATGTCACAGCGCCCGCGCCCGTGGCATTTTTCTGAGCGATGCGGACGGTCAAGCCCAACAGGTCGCCCAAATGGGTTTCGACGGCCCGAATATCCGCATTGTCGCTTGGTCCAGCACTTTTGCCTTTTTTAGCGGTTGGGGCGCGTTCTTTTTGCACAAGCGCTTCCGTAGCGCGGACCGACAGGCCGTTTTTAATGACCAGCATGGCCAGTGGCAGCGCATTCTCGCTGCCCAACAAAGCGCGGGCATGCCCCATGGCCAATTTCTCTTCGATGACCAGATCGCGCAACGGCAAAGGCAAATCGAGCAGGCGCATCATATTCGCAACATGGCTACGCGACTTGTGCACCAGCTCCGCCAACTCCGCCGCACTGTGCCCGAACACATCGGTTAGCTTTTTATACGCTTCGGCTTCTTCGATCGGATTGAGATCCTGGCGCTGGATATTTTCTAACAATGCAATTTCAAGCGTTTCGGCATCGTCAAAATTGCGAACAATCGCAGGCAAATCATGCAACTGAACCCGCTGCGCCGCGCGCCAACGGCGTTCGCCGGCGACGATTTGATAGCCGTCCTTGAACGGACGCACGACGATAGGTTGAATCACGCCATGTTTTGCAATGCTGGCCGCCAACTCGTTCAGCTTATCGTCGGAAAAATGGCGGCGCGGCTGATCGGGATTTGGGCGTATCTCGGCAACCGCAATTGTCATGACGCCAACGCTGCGGGAATCGGCATTTCCGGACGCGCGCGCAGAAGCGGGATCGCCGCGCAATGCTTCACCAAGCAAGGCGTCCAGGCCACGGCCCAATCCCATTTTTTTCTTCAATGGCGATTTTTCAGATGGATTATCATTCGTCACGCTGCGAGCTCCCGTGCCGGTAGACGGCCAATCAATTCTCTTGCCAATTTCATATACGCCTCTGAACCCGAACAGCGATGGTCGTACACCAACGCAGGCAGTCCATGGCTTGGTGCCTCCGACAAACGTACGTTGCGCGGGATGACTGTTTTAAACACCAGATCGCCCAAGCAACTGCGCACGTCATCCGCAACTTGTTCTGTCAGCTTGTTGCGTTTGTCGTACATGGTCAACGCAACACCCATGATCGTCAGCGCCGGGTTAAACCGGCCCTGAATGCGCTCAACGGTTTGTAATAGCTGACTTAAACCTTCCAACGCAAAAAATTCGCATTGTAGCGGCACAAGCAGTGAGTCGACGGCGACGAGCGCGTTGATTGTGATAAGCCCCAGCGAGGGTGGGCAATCAATGATGCAGATGTCCCAATTGGCATCCGATTTGTCGAAAGCCGCCTTTAACCGTCCGGTGCGGTCCTCATATTCGACCAGTTCAATTTCGGCGCCCGACAGATCAACCGTTGCGGGCACCATGTCGAGATTGGGAATCAAGGTCGGAATGGCCGCATCCTTCAGCGAGGCATCCCCCAGCAAAAGATCATAGCTGCTGTGGACGCGCTGCGCTTGTTTCAGGCCCAGACCGGTGGACGCGTTCCCTTGGGGATCCAGATCGACCAGCACGCACCGCCAACCGCTCGCCGCCAATGCAGTAGCCAAGTTGATAGCCGTGGTGGTCTTGCCAACGCCGCCCTTCTGATTTGCCACTGCAATTCGGATCATGGTTTTTGTCCCTTTGCCCCAGCGTTGCCGCCACCTGTTCGCTTACCAGCCAATGTACCGACCAGAATACCGGCCTCTGCATCGGTTATGCTTTGTTTAACGCTAAACGCGCCATCCCAGACTGTTTTGACGTCGTCCCACTCTGCAGCTGCGTTACGCCCCTTTGGCAGCAGCCACAAAGTATTATTATGAGAGAAACGCGCCGCCAGTTCAAACAATTTGGGCAAGGGCGCAAATGCCCGCGCACTGATGACCGAAAATGGGGTGGTTTTCATGCGCTCCAGCGGCATGCCCATGACCGTGACACGGCCACCAATATCCAGCATTTCCACCGCACGCTGCAAATATTCTATGCGCCGTGCGCGCGACTCCACAAGCGTGACCTCAAAATCCGTGAGCAACGCAATAATCAACCCGGGGAAGCCCGCGCCAGACCCAAGGTCCAACCATTTGGTTTCAGGCATGCTCTGATCCATGAAGGTCAGCAACTGCGCACTGTCGACGATATGGCGCGACCAAATATCGTCTACAGTCGATGCCGCAATGAGGTTCTGGCTGGCCGATTCGCGTTTCAGGAACGCAACGAACGCGTCGAGCGATTCCATTGTTTCACGTGAAACACCCAAGGATGTTGTCAGCCACTCTTTCGCTTCAGCTTCGGTCATGCGGCTTCCGTCACCGCGCTGCGGGCTCTTTTGGCGTGGACCAAGATGGCAGCCAAAGCCGCTGGCGTGATGCCACGAAGGCGAGAAGCAGCCGCCAAATTTTCGGGCTTTGCGCTTTGCAGCTTCTCCACCATCTCATTGGAAAGTCCCGCGATAGCCGCATAATCAACATTGCTAGCCAGCGTTATTTTCTCATTTGCCGCAATGTCCTGAATCTCAGCCTCTTGTCGCGCGAGATATGGTGCGTAGCGACCGTCCTGCTCAATCTCTAACAACAGCTCGCGTGGCCATTCGGCCCTATCGGCCTCCAACAAGTCCATGATGGATACATGGGGGAAACGCAGCCATTCGAGCTTCGACATTTTACCCGCATCAGGTTTGACCGGTACACCCTGCTTCATCAACACATCGGCACTTATGTGCGCCGACATCATATCGAGCGCTGTCGCTTTCATCTGCGCTCTGTGGTTGAATGCATCCATACGTTCCGTGCCAACGGCACCCGCTTCAATCGCCAAAGGCGTAAGCCGCGTATGGGCATTGTCGGAACGAAGTCTCAAACGATACTCTGCCCGCGCCGTGAGCATCCTGTACGGCTCGGTAACGCCCTGCAGCGTAAGATCGTCGATCATCACGGCAATATAGCTGTTGGTGCGGTCCATGGCTGGCATGGGTCGGTTCAGAAGTTTGCACGCGGCACCAAGCCCGGCAACCAATCCCTGTGCCGCGGCCTCTTCATATCCCGTTGTGCCATTGATCTGACCCGCGCAATATAGACCTTCAAAACCGCGCACGGCGAGTGTGGAATCGAGACAACGCGGGTCGATATAATCATATTCAACGGCGTAACCCGGAACGATGATTTGGCATTGCTCAAGGCCCGCCATCGACTTGACCATGGCTTCCTGAATGTCTGTGGGCAGCGACGTGGATATGCCATTGGGGTAAACCAAATGACTGTCTAAACCTTCGGGTTCCAAGAATATTTGGTGGCCATCACGATCGCCGAAACGGAATATTTTGTCTTCAATCGACGGACA
>JAIXYC010000112.1 GCA_027490455.1 Sphingomonadales bacterium | reverse complement strand
CTCGCACGGGTGGCATCGTTAATCATGGCGGGAAAGCGATGACGCTCCACTGCGGTGAGTGCATTGGCCAACGCATATATCGCATTGTCCGGACGCGGCACGCTGCTGTGCCCGCCACGGTTCAAAGCGGTCAGCCGGAAATCGGCGTAGGTTTTTTCCGCAATCTGAATGCCGAAGCCCTCGACCCGCCCATCAGGGAAAACCGATCCGCCGCCAGCGTCACCATTGAGCGCATATTCTGCGTCAATCAGCTCGCGCCATTCGGTTGCTGCGCGCCGTGCACCGTTGCCGATCGTCTCTTCATCACCGGTGAACAGCACAATGATATCGCGCGTGGGTTCAAACTTCTCTGCGCGCAGATATTGCAGGGCAAGGACGATGCCGGTCAACGCAGCCTTATTGTCGTTTGACCCGCGACCCAGATAATATCCGCCCTCTTCGCGAAATTTAAATGGCGGATATTTCCAATCGCTTGCTTTGGCGGCGACGACATCCATGTGCGCCATCAGCAATATAGGCTTTTTGCCCGACGGTTTGGCTGCGGGCCAACGGACAATCATTGTCTGGGTATTGTCATGATCCTTGACGATTACGTTCGTGATGCCAGCCTTGCGGAACTCCGCCGTCAATAATGTGGTCAGCTTTTTGAATTCGGCGGGCTGCCCTTCAACGGTCGGAATTTCGACAATCTTTGCAAAGAGCGCGCGTTCCGCTGCTATTTTCGATGCAGGTGTTTGCGCATGTGCAGCGGTTGTCAGGGCCAACATGCCTGCCAACAAAAACATGTTCCGTCCGATCATCTTTTCTCTCCTTTATGCCATGCTAGCGCGCGCCGTGGCCTTCGGCCAGATAATCTTCCGACTGCATTTCCATCAGCCGCGATACTGTGCGGTCAAATTCAAAACGCCCGTCACCCATTGGGTAAAGCTGGTCAGGACCGGCATCTGCACTCGCCAAAAACTTTACGCGATATTCGTACAACGCATCGATCAGCGTTACAAATCGCGCCGCTTCATTGCGGTTGTGCGGCCCAAGCACGGGAATGCCCACCATCAACACCGTATGGAACCGCCGCGCGATCGCCAGATAGTCAGAGGCGCCGCGGGCCTCGGCGCAAAGACGCTTGAACGAGAAAACGGCGACGCCCTTAAGCGCCTTTGGCACGTGCAGAATCCGACCGCCCCCCACGTCCAGTTCCAACGAGGGAACATGTCCGCGATCCTCCGGCGGGTAATCTGTCATGCGGAAGAATGTTTCCGAAAGCGCAGCCGTCGCCGTGGCACCATTGGGTACGAGCCAGGTTTTGGCATTGCCCAAACGGTCGCGCCGATAGTCTGTCGGGCCATCGAGCGCAAAAATATCAAGGCTGTCTTTGATCAACGCGATGAATGGCAAAAACAGCTGGCGGTTGAGGCCATCTTTATACAGGTCATCGGGTCGCCGGTTCGATGTTGTGACAACGGTGACGCCAGCGGCAATCAATCCTGTGAACAACCGCGACATAATTGCTGCATCGGCCATGTTGTTGACCACCATTTCGTCAAAACAGAGCAACCGGGCTTCATCCGCCAGTGCCGCGACCACGGGCGGAATGGGATCACCTTTTTCTTTTGCGCGCTCAACCTTTAGCCGCGCGTGGATATCCAACATGAACTCGTGGAAATGGGCGCGACGTTTCCGCTGTATCTGAACGCTGTCAAAAAACAGGTCCATGAGCATGGATTTCCCGCGCCCAACGCCGCCCCACAAATATAGCCCGCGCGCAGGGTCGGGCTTGCGTCCCAAGAAACGCCACATTGTGCTACCGCGGGGCGGCACGGCCTCAAGCTCTGCTTGCACTTTCGCCAGCGCCAAAACGGCTTTGGCTTGATCAGCATCAGGCTTCAGTTCGCCTGCACTGACAAGGGCTGCGTGCCGATCCGTGACCGAGACCGCCATCATTTCTTACTGGGTTTTCGAATCGTCCCTGAAAACGCGGCGACGCGGGACTCGCCTTGCGAGACAATGCCGCGCATGAACAGCAGGCGGCCCGTCTCTTTCAAAAGTTCAACCTCTGCCTCAAGCGGTTCGCCGATGACGCCAGCGCCAATGAACTGCACCGATAGGTCAAGCGTAACGGCAGCGCCCGCCTCAATTAGGCCAAACATCCGCGATGCGCCAAACATCGCGACGTCGATAAAACCGAGCGTGACGCCGCCATGCACAGCGTCGCGCAAGTTGCTGTGCCGGTGTTCGGGAAACATGCGAAGACGTGCTTTATGATGGCCTTCACTGCGCACCAGCATTTTACCGAGCACCGTGCCATTATAGCGCGTGCCATCGGTCATCTGCCAGTTTAGCCAACCGGGATTGTCCGGATCCGGACTGCTATCAAAAGCGGGTGTGTCCAACGGCCGTCCCTTCAATTAAAGGTGGCGTTCGGCAACCATCTTCTTGGTTTCGGCAATGGCCTTTGCAGGGTTCAGACCCTTGGGGCATGCGTTCGCGCAGTTCATGATCGTGTGGCAGCGATACAGACGGAATGGATCTTCCAACTCATCCAAACGCTCACCGGTCATTTCGTCACGGCTATCTGCCAACCAGCGATAGGCCTGAAGCAAGATGGCTGGGCCCAAAAACTTGTCGCTGTTCCACCAATAAGATGGGCAGCTTGTCGAGCAGCATGCGCACAAGATGCACTCATACAGACCATCCAGCTTTGCGCGGTCTTCCGGCGACTGAAGGCGCTCTTTGCCCGATGGTTCTGGCGTAACCGTCTGCAGCCATGGCTTGATCGACGCATATTGCGCATAAAAATGGGTGAAGTCAGGAACGAGGTCCTTGATGACTTCCATATGCGGCAGCGGCGTCAGTGTGACTTCGCTTTTGCAATCTTCAATTGCCGTGGTGCACGCGAGGCCGTTCTTGCCGTCGATGTTCATTGAGCATGAGCCACAAATGCCTTCGCGGCACGAACGGCGGAATGTCAGCGACGAATCCTGCTCGCCCTTCATCTTGATCAACGCGTCGAGGACCATCGGGCCGCAGGTTTCGGTATCGACTTCAAAGGTGTCGTAACGCGGGTTTTCGCCACTGTCAGGATCGTAACGATATACCTTGAATTTCTTGACTTTCCCGTCGGTTTTCGCGGCGTGAACAGCGCCCTTTTGGACCTTGCTGTTCTTTGGGAGGAAGAAATCGGCCATATCAATATCCTGTTGTCGTCGTGACGTGTAATTCCATATCTGCCGAACGCCCTAACCAAGCGTTTGTGCAATCACAAGCCCTCAACTGCGTCCGTTCGAGTTGCTTTTTCTGCAAGTCGGACGCGCAGCTTGTCGATTTTGCGGCCATCCATATCCACAACTTCAAAATGCCAACCTTGGTCGCGGAAGGATTCGCCCTCTACGGGCAAGTGTCGCAATATGTGTAGGACATGGCCCGCAGCGGTCGCGTAATCGCGGTCTTCAGGCAGATCAATCGACAGCGCGTCTGCCATTGCGTCGGCGGACATAGCGCCCGAGACGAGCATCGAGCCATCGTCCAATGTGATGATGTTTGGCGCGCTACCTTGCGCCTGATCCGATGCAAACTCGCCGGCAATCGCCGCCAAAAGGTCGTTCGGCGTTACGATCCCTTCAAAATGCCCATATTCATCGTGGACCAGCAGCATCGGCACATCGGACGAACGCAGGATTTCAAGTGCGTCCATGGCGTCAAGTTGATCGGGGATGATTTCGGCGCGACGCATCAAGTTGCGGATATCCAGACTTTCCCCGCGAATCTGCGCGGCAACAATATCGCGTGATTGGACAACGCCAATGATATCGTCACCATCTTCGCCGGTGACAGGCAGGCGGGTGTGCAGCGAATTCAACAGCGAATCGCGGACATCATCTTCAGATGCGTCCGCCGCAATGCGGTCGACGTCGGTCCGTGGCGTCATGACTTCACGTACCGGACGGTCGGCCAGCCGCACAACGCCGGCAATGACCTTATGTTCATGCTCTTCAATGATGCCTGCATGGGTGGCCTCGGCAAAGACCATACGCAGTTCCTCGGCGCTCAGTGCGTCACGGGTATCGCGGCGAAGCCCAAGTGCCCGGAATATGGTCGCGCTGGATTTATCAAGGGTCCAGACAATCGGCGCGGTCACGCGTGCCAGCATCTCCATTGGGCCTGCCATGGTGACGGCGATTCTTTCGGGCGCAATGAGCGCAAATTGCTTGGGGACCAGTTCGCCGACCACCAAGGATGCATAGGTCGTGATGCTGATGACAAGCCCGAAACCCAAAGTTTCCGACCATTCCTTATCCATGCCAAAAAGTGCGATACGCTCGGCCACTGGCCCGCCCAGCGTCGATCCGGAATAAGCACCGGCGATAATACCAATGAGTGTTATGCCGATTTGGACGGTGGACAGAAACTTTCCGGGGTCTCGCCCCAACCGAAGGGCGGCCGCTGCGCCGCGCTTGCCGTCTTCCGCCATAGCCTTTAGTTTCGCTGTGCGTGCCGAAACGATGGCGAGTTCGGACATGGCAAACACACCGTTCAGGGCAATGAGGGCCAATATCGTCGCGGCATCAAACCACGGAAAAGGATGAAGAGGTTCCATAGGGACCTGATTCCCATAGGGCCAACGCCAGCGCTTTGGCAACAAAATGCCGACAAAACTGTTACCGTCAAAAGATGAAACCTATCCAATGATAATCGCAGGTTCATCATGGGTGCCGTCTATGGGGCATCTTGGCTGAAAGGGAAAATGATGAAGAAAAATCAATTGATCACGTTATCGCTGATGGCTGCGATGCTCCCGCTATCGGCATGTGTGACCGATCCGGAAACCGGCCAGCGCACGATTTCGAAGGCTACAATTGGTGGCGTTGGCGGCGCATTGGGCGGATATTTGCTTGGCGACCTTATCGGCGGCCGCCGCGATCGCACCGAAAAGATTGTCGGCGCAGGTATTGGCGCATTGGCTGGTGCGGGTGTTGGCTATTATATGGACGAACAAGAAAGAAAGCTGCGTCAGCAAACTGCGGGCACGGGCATCAACGTTATTCGCGATGGCGACAATCTCGTCCTCGATATGCCTTCGGAAGTGACTTTTGGCCTCGATAGCGCGAACATCGATGCAGGTTTCCGAAATACGCTGGACCAGGTTGCATCGACGCTGACGCAATATGAAAAAACCTATGTCGACGTCATGGGCCATACCGATTCCACCGGGTCGGATGCCTATAACCAGTCGTTGTCGGAACGCCGTGCGTCGGCTGTTGCAAGCTATCTAACGTCGCGCGGCTTGCAGTTCGCGCGTCTTGCAACGCGTGGCTATGGCGAGAGCCAACCAAAGGCGAGCAATCTGGATGAAACCGGTCGCGCGGCAAACCGCCGTGTCGAAATCCGACTGGTACCTGTCACCCAGGGCTAATGCGAATTTAGACCGCAACGCCCTG
>JAIXYC010000004.1 GCA_027490455.1 Sphingomonadales bacterium | reverse complement strand
TGGAAAATAGCGACATCGTGCACGCGACCGCAAAATTGGCGCGTTTCGAAGCTGCGGCAGGGCAAAGTTTCCTGCTCATCAACGAAGAGGGCGGGAAGCTTGTTCGGATCATTTTGGTCGGTGTCGCGGACGGTGAAGCCGGCGATTATGAAAAGGCGGGCGGCGACATTGTCGCCAAGGTTCAGACATCGGGCGCCAAACATATTGCCATTCATGGCGCGAACCTCAGCGCGAAAGCGGCCGCAGAGGCTGCCTATGGCGCAACATTGCGCAACTGGCGCATGGACAAATACCGCACCAAATTGGCGGACACGGCAGAGCCGACGGTCGACACATTGACGGTTGCAGGCGCGCCTGCAGACGCAAATGCCTTGTGGCCGAGCTATCATGCAATTGCTGAAGGCGTTGCCTTGACGAAGGAACTGGTCACCGAACCCGCCAATATCATTTACCCTGAAAGCTTTGTTGAACGCTGTAAGCATCTCGCGGAGCTTGGCGTCGAAATCAGCGTGCTGGATGACAAGGACATGGCTGCGCTCGGCATGGGCGCGCTGCTTGGCGTCGCACAAGGCTCGCGTCGTCCGGCCCGTTTGCTGGTGATGAAGTGGGACGGTACCGGCGGTTCGCAAGAACGCCCCGTTGCCTTGGTCGGTAAGGGCGTAACCTTTGATACCGGCGGCATTTCCATCAAGCCAGCCGCGGGCATGGAAGATATGAAGTGGGATATGGGCGGCGCAGGCGCTGTCGCAGGCGCGATGAAGGCGCTCGCTGGTCGTAAGGCAAAGGCGTATGTTGTCGGCGTCTGTGGCCTTGTGGAGAACATGCCTGACGGCAACGCACAACGCCCCGGTGACATTGTGACATCCATGTCCGGCCAAACCATTGAGGTGCTGAATACCGACGCAGAAGGGCGTTTGGTTCTCTGTGATGCGCTGCATTGGGTTCAGGAAAAGTATAACCCTGAATATGTCGTCGATCTCGCAACATTGACCGGCGCGATTATCGTGTCGCTGGGCAGTGAATATGCTGGCCTGTTCTCGAACAGCGATGAACTCGCCGACAAGTTGACCGCTGCAGGTAAGGCCTCGGGCGACCCGCTGTGGCGTTTCCCGCTTTCGAAGGCTTACGACAAAATGATCGACAGCCCGATTGCCGACATGAAGAATATCGGCGGCAAGGGCGCTGGTTCCATCACCGCTGCACAGTTCCTGGGTCGTTTCATCAAGGACGGCGTGAAATGGGCGCATTTGGACATCGCAGGGACGGTATGGGCCGATAAAGCGGGGCCCGTGTGGGATAAGGGTGCAACCGGCTTTGGCGTGCGTTTGCTTGACCGGTTTGTCGCGGATAATTTCGAAGGTTGATGTTGCCGCGACATGCAGGTCGATTTTTATCAACTCACGCGCGATCCTGCTGAAAAAGTATTGCCTGCCATTGCCCAGCGAATCTTGGACAATAAAGGGCGGTTGCTGATTATCAGTGATGATGCGGGCCAGCTGGATGCGATCTCTGACGCGTTGTGGACCGCAAGGACGGACAGTTTTTTAGCGCACGCAAAATCTGGGGAGGGCGATGATGCACTTCAGCCGATATTGTTGTCGCAAGATATCGATGCGCCAAATGGTGCCAAATTTGTTGCCTTGGCTGATGGTAATTGGCGAGCGGTTACCCAAGATTTTGAGCGGATCTTTTATCTTTTTCCACCGGAACAGACCGACAATGCGCGGTCGGCATGGCGCACATTGGGCGATGGGGTAGAGCGCCGCTATTGGAAACAGGACGGCGGCAAATGGGTCCAAGGCCCATAAAGCTTGCACTCAAGGCGCAGCGACGTTAGATGCGCGCCAAATTCCCCCTACAAATATGGAGCTTTTCATGTCGGTTACCCGCACTTTTTCGATCATCAAGCCTGACGCAACGCGTCGCAACCTGACTGGCGCAGTCACCAAGATGCTTGAAGAAGCCGGCCTGCGCGTCGTTGCTTCAAAGCGTATCCACATGACCCGCGAACAGGCCGAAGGCTTCTACGCTGTTCACAAAGAACGCCCATTCTTTGGCGAACTCGTTGATTTTATGATCAGCGGTCCAGTTGTTGTTCAGGTTCTTGAAGGCGAAAACGCCATGCAGCGTAACCGCGACATCATGGGCGCGACCAACCCTGCAAATGCTGAACCCGGCACGATCCGCAAGGAACTGGCCGAAAGCATCGAAGCGAACAGCGTCCACGGTTCGGACAGCGACGAAAACGCAGCGATTGAAATCGCCTACTTCTTCAAGCCAGAAGAAATCGTCGGCTAAACCCGATCAATCTAAGATTATCTGACACCAAGCGCGAAGCTCGCGCTTGGTGTCAATGTTCCTCACTTGGCGGTTCGAAAAAGCCTATGGGGCCTGAAACCTATTAGGCCGAGCCGAGTATATCCAGAAATTTCGTAAGCTTCTTCGGCGCAACGGCGCGCCAGCTTTTGGCGAGCCATTCGCCGATATGGTCCCAATCGGTGTCGCCTAGGTCGAGCCTGATGCCCACCCAGCCATCGCCGAAATAAGCGGGGCGGTAATATCTCTCATCATCGCTATCGATCAGCATCGCCTGTTCTTCGGCGCCGCTAATTTTGACCAAGAGCGCGATTTTCCCGTCGCCATGATGGTCGATGGAAACATAAGCAAATTTCTTGCCGCCGACGATCCCGAAGCACGGCATTCCATGCGATACCACTTCATCGGCTTCTGGCTGGGTCAGCGCGATTTCGCGCACTTTTGATGTTAGATAATCCGGGTCCGTTGCCCGCGAAACATAGTC
>JAIXYC010000074.1 GCA_027490455.1 Sphingomonadales bacterium | reverse complement strand
TCGGGCCAACGAACAAGACATTGTCATTGTCGCCAGACGTCAACGACCCCGGCTATCGCGAAATCGACTTTGATTATCTGAAAGGCGTCTATCGCGAACAATGCGACGCGCTCATCGAAGGCGGCGTGGATTTCCTGCTGATTGAAACGATTTTCGACACGCTGAACGCCAAATGCGCAGGCATGGCGGCGCAGGAAGCGGCGCTGGCATCGGGCAGGGACGTGCCCTTGATGATATCGATGACAATCACCGATATGGCTGGACGCAATCTGTCGGGCCATACCGTAGAGGCATTTTGGGCCGCGATCCGCCATGTCAAACCACTTACCATTGGATTGAATTGCTCGTTCGGGGCCGATCTGTTGCGTCCGCATTTGGCGGCTTTGGCAAAGCAAGCCGATACGCTTGTCATGGCCTATCCCAATGCGGGCCTGCCCAATGACCTTGCCGAATATGATGAACTGCCCGAAACGACGGCGCAGCTGATTGGCCAATGGCTGGATGATGGGCTGGTCAACATTGTCGGCGGTTGTTGCGGCACCACGCCTGCGCATATCGCCGCGATTGCCAAGGCCGTTGAGGGCCGCGCCCCGCGCAACATCCCGCAGCCACCGGTGGTCACGCGGCTCGCTGGCCTCGAACCCTTCATCATGGCCGCCTGAACTCCTTAAAGCTGAACATCAATATGACATCCTCCTCCTCCCGTTTCGTCAACATCGGTGAACGCACGAACGTCACCGGCAGCGCCAAGTTCAAGAAGCTCATTCTGTCTGGTGATTATGAAGCCGCTGTTGAAGTCGCGCGCGACCAGGTCGAAAATGGCGCGCAGATTATAGACATCAATATGGATGAAGGTCTGCTCGACGCGCATGAGGCGATGACAACATTCATCAAGCGCATCGCTGCCGAGCCAGATATTGCGCGCGTACCGTTGATGATCGACAGTTCCAAATGGAGCGTCATTGAGGCGGGGCTGAAATGCGTTTCGGGCAAGCCCATCGTGAATTCGATTTCGATGAAAGAAGGCGAAGACGCCTTTTTGCATCAGGCGCGGCTGTGCATGGCCTATGGCGCCGCCGTTGTGGTCATGGCGTTCGACGAGACTGGGCAGGCGGACACCAAAGAGCGCAAGGTCGAAATCTGCAAGCGTGCTTATGACTTGCTGGTCGGCATTGGTTTCCCGCCCGAAGACATCATTTTCGATCCCAATATTTTTGCGGTGGCAACGGGGATTGAAGAGCATAACAATTATGGCGTCGATTTTATCGAGGCGCTGAAGGAATTGCGCGTATTGTGCCCGCATGCGCATTATTCGGGTGGCCTTTCGAACCTGTCCTTTTCCTTCCGCGGTAACGAGCCTGTGCGCCGCGCGATGCACTCGATATTCTTATATCACGCAATCCCTGCCGGCTTGGACATGGCGATCGTTAATGCAGGTCAGTTGGATATCTATGACGATATTGATCCGGAACTGCGGGTGGCGTGCGAAGATGTGATCCTCAACCGCGACCCCGATGCCACCGAGCGCCTCATCACCTTGGCCGAGAAATATCGCGGTACGGATGTGGCGCAGGAAAAGGCCGAGGCTGAATGGCGCGGCTGGGACGTCAAGAAGCGGCTTGAGCATGCCTTGGTCAAAGGCATTGATGCGCATATCGTCGACGACACCGAAGAAGCGCGGCAGGCGATCAAGGCTGCGGGCGGCAGACCTATCGAGGTTATCGAAGGCCCGTTGATGGACGGGATGAACGTCGTTGGCGACCTGTTCGGGTCGGGCAAAATGTTCCTGCCGCAGGTCGTGAAATCGGCGCGGGTTATGAAAAAAGCGGTCGCGCATCTGTTCCCCTATATCGAGGCCGAAAAAGAAGTCGGCGCGAAGGGCAAGGGCAAGATCATCATGGCGACCGTCAAGGGCGACGTGCATGACATCGGCAAGAATATCGTTGGCGTTGTGCTGCAGTGTAATGGTTTTGAGATTGTCGATCTGGGCGTGATGGTCCCGTGGCAAGACATATTGAAGGCGGCGGTCGACCATGATGCCGACATGATCGGGCTATCGGGCCTGATCACGCCGTCGCTGGACGAGATGGTCACCGTCGCTGAAGAAATGCAGAAGGCGGGCATGACGATGCCGTTGATGATCGGCGGCGCCACCACGTCCAAAACGCATACGGCGTTGCGGATCGAGCCTGTCTATTCGGGCCCCGTTATTCATGTGCTCGACGCATCGCGTGCTGTCGGTGTTGCGGGCACATTGGTCAGCGATACCATGGCCGAAAAGTTCGTCGCTGACACTCGCGCCGAATATAGCCACATCCGCGATGCCCGTGCGGGCAAGACCGCAAAGCCATTGGCTTCGCTGGAAGAAGCCCGCGCCAATGCGTTCGAGATTGATGAGACGCTGAAACCTGCCCCGCCATTACAGCCTGGCGTGCATGTCTATGATGATTGGGACCTTGCGGATCTGCGCAATTATATCGATTGGACGCCATTTTTCCGCGCATGGGAATTGCATGGCAATTACCCGGATATTTTGACCGACGAAGTTGTCGGCGAAAGTGCAACCAGCCTGTTTGCCGATGCCAATGCGATGCTCGATAAAATCATCAGCGAAAAATGGCTCCGCGCCAAGGGCGTTGCGGGCCTATGGCCATGCTGGCGCGATGGCGACGATGTTGTGGTCTATTGCGAAAAGACCGAAGCCCATATTCGCCTGCCGTTCCTGCGGCAGCAAATCGCCAAGCGCGAAGGCAGGGCGAACATGTGCCTGGCCGATTTCATCAGCCGCGACGGTGACTGGATTGGCGGCTTTGCGGTGACCACTGGCCATGGCATCGGCACGCATTTGGCGCAGTTCAAAGCCAATATCGATGATTATTCCGACATCATGTTGAAAGCGCTTGCCGACCGTCTGGCCGAAGCTTTTGCCGAGCGGATGCATGAGCATGTCCGCACAACATTATGGGGTTATGCGCCCGACGAGCAGTTCACCATCGAGGCGCTCAACCGTGAGGAATATCGCGGCATCCGGCCTGCACCAGGTTACCCCGCATGTCCGGACCACAGCCTGAAGCCGATATTGTTAGACCTGCTGGATGCCACCCACAATACCGGCATCACCTTGACCGAAAGCTTTGCCATGTTGCCGACCGCCGCGGTCAGCGGCTTTTATTTCGGGCACCCCCAAGCCGAATATTTCGGCGTTGCGCGCATTGGCGAAGATCAGGTTGCGGACTATGCCGCACGGCGCGCACTCGATTTGGATCGGGCGCGGCAGTATCTCAGGCCCAACCTCAACGAATGATGCGCAGTTCAGGGCAATATTGGATTTTACGGACCAATGCCCATGAAGAAAACCGCGCTCTTTGTCCTGATACTAAGGCGACAAAAGCAACGTCGGGCGCCGTTTTTACTGTCTGCTTTGTCGCTTTAACGGATGATGTAGCTCGATGAAATTTCCGCTGATCTCAACATGGAGAAAGAACCGTGCGCGCGCTTTCGCGTGTGCGCATCGATACTCTCAAAGCCAATCCTACATTGCAAGCTTGGACATGCCTCCAACCCTTGCAGCGGCAATCACCGGCCCTGCGCACGCCAGCGGCGCACGACGCGATCCAGCATTTCGGCTTCGCCGCCTGTTTCGCGCCACAGCGCGCTGAACAGCGGGTCTTCCGAGGCGGGGCGTTTATCCGCTTCCAAATGGTCGAGCGCGACGCGGATGGGAATGCTGACACCTTCGCCGCAGATAATGCATTCGCGGTTGCGTAAGGCGGGGACGGCGTCCAGGAAACCGCGCCCCCCTTCGGGCATGGCGGCGCCGACAAATGCCTGATCGCGTTCATTGTTCAATCGCATCGAAATGATCGTGCCGCATTGCGACAGCACGCCTTCGGCCAAATCGGACGGACGCTGCGTAATCAGGCCAAGCGACACACCATATTTTCGGCCTTCCTTGGCAATGCGTTCAAGGATGGAGCGCACCGCGCTGTTTTTGAAAACGCGATCCGACGGAATGTAGCGATGCGCCTCTTCGCAGACGAGCAGGATGGGGCGTTGCGGTTCGTTGCGCGACCAGATGGCATAGTCAAACACCAGACGCGACAGCACCGCGACAACGGTGGACGTGATGTCGGATGGGACGCCCGACACATCGATAATCGAAATCGGTTTGCCATGTGATGGCAGACGGAAAATCTTGCCGACAAAATCGGCCATGGTGTCGCCGACCAGCAGCCCTGAAAACATGAAATTGTAGCGCGGGTCGGCTTTCAGCTCGTCAATTTTGCTCTTCAACCGCATGAACGGCGCAGACGATGTTGCCTTGTCGAGCTTACCCATTTCATTCTGGAGGATGTTGGTCAGGTCAGACAATAAATACGGGATCGGCGCATCGACCGTCAGCTTGCCAATCGTTTCGGCAATCCGGTTTTTGGCGCGCGCCTGCAGCAGGTAACGGGCGAGAATGTCTGAGTCAATTTGCCGGTCGTCGCCGGTGGAGGTGACGAACACTTCGCAATGTTCGGCAAAGTTCATCATCCAATAGGGCATGGCCAGATTGTTCACGTCGAACAACGCGCCATTCTGTTTGAACGCCGCACTATATTCGCCATGGGGGTCAATCATGACAATATGGCCGTCAGGGGCGATATCGCACATTTTATGCACGATGAGCGCCGCGCAAGTGGATTTGCCGGTGCCCGTGGAACCGACGAGCGCGAAATGCTTACCGAGCAGCGCGTCGACATATAGCGCGCCGCGAATATCCTTGGTCGGGACAACGGTGCCAATTTCAACATGTGCGCGGGCGTCGGTTGCATAGACTTGATTCATGTCCGCGCTCGACACCGCATAGACTTCGCTTCCGGGGATCGGATAACGCGTAACCCCGCGGCGGAAATTGGAAATCTTGCCGGTCACGCGGTCCCCGTCGCCTTCGCCCAAGAAGTCGACTTGCGCCATAATGATCCCATGGTCGCGGTCATGCATGCGCTGTGTGCGGATACTGGCGAGCAGCCAATTAAGGCCAATGCGAATCTTGATTTGGCTGCCCACCTGTCCGGCCATCGCAATGCTGGGATCGCCATGCGACATCAGCTTGGTCAATATGCCGGCATCGAGGGTGATTTGAGAACTGGACCCGGCAATTTCCATAACAAAGCCGATATGGTGCAGCGCATCCGCCGCTTCGGCTTGCCCCAAGTCGCGCGGCTCTGCCTGTGTAAACTGCCGATGCCCTGTCTCATCCATTGCCGAACTGCCTTTGATTTAAGGAAGCGGCCAGCGATAGGTACAGAAGGTAAAGATATATTTATCATGGAAGCCGTTATGGCCCCCGCCAACCCCGGCTATAAGCGCTGGAAAACATATCCTGCGAACCAGCCAAGCAGCAAGGATACAAGCACCGCCATGGCGCCATAGAATAAGGCATAATCCTGCGCCATGACGGTCACCAGTTGCTCAAACCCGGTTTTGCGTATCCGTACTTGGACATTATCGTCCGCCACGATGACGCGGCCATTGCGGATCAGCAATGTTTCGGCGGTATATGTGCCAACAGGCACGCTTGATGGAATGTTGAGCCGTGCGCGGTACAATACCTGATCGGTGATTTCGACGGTGCCTGCCTCTTGCCGGAAAAGGCCGTTGCGGCGGTTCAGATCGACCAAGCCATCGACGAAGCGTTTTTGCTCTGCGGCATCGACTTCTCCGCTGGGCGACAATTGCAATCTTTCGAGGCCAAGTTCGTAAATGGCCGCGGTCTTGCTGTCGACGATCTCGCTAAGCGGGCGGGATGATGCGATTGCGTAATAAGCGGGGACGGACCGGAAATCGGTGCTGTCGGCATTAATCCAAATGCCTGCAATCTTCTGCTTTTCACGCAGTGTCACTGGACGCGTTGGCCCGCGCAAGACCACGGCGACGTCCACTTGGCCCTCCGGCGCAACGCCGCGCGGGTAAATGATCGCACCAAACAGCAGCATTTCGGCGCCCGTGAAACCCGATTGAATATTGATTTCGCGCTGCGACACATCGGGCACCAGCTTGGGCACATTTTGCGCGCCCGCCGCCACCGGCAGCAAAAACAGGAACAGGGCAAGCAAGCGCATCACAGGGCTTGCAACGTGTAGATTTCGTCGGGACGCCAGCCAAGGCCAAGCGCCATCCGGATGGCGACGAGCAGGACGATGATTGCCAAAAACAGCCGCAGATATTCAGGGCGCATCCGTTGCGCCAATCGTGCGCCAATTTGCGCGCCCGTGACACTGCCGATCAGCAAGAATACCGCCAGCACAATGTCGACCGCCTTGGTGGTCAGGCTGTGCATCATCGTGGATGCCATGGTGACGAACAATATCTGGAACAAAGATGTGCCCACGACAACCTGCGCGCCCATGCCAAGCAAATAGAGCATGGCGGGCACCATGATGAAACCGCCGCCGACGCCCAACAGCATGGTCATAATGCCCGTGATGAAACCCAATATCAGCGGTGCGAGTGGCGAAATATACAGGCCCGACCGGTAGAAACGCCAACGCATCGGCAAATTGGCGACCAAGGGATGGTGGCGTCTTTTGGCCGCTGGCACCGGTTTGCCTGCACGTGTCGCGCGCACGCTGGTCAGGCTTTCTTTCGCCATCATCCCGCCGATGCTGCCCAACATGATGACATATAATATGTTGATGACGGTATCGATCTGGCCAAGCGCTTCCAATATTTCAAAGATCGCCGCGCCCGCAGCTGTGCCAAAAATGCCGCCGAACACGAGAACAGCGCCCATTTGGAAATCCACACCGCCGCGTTTCATATGCGCAAAAACGCCCGATACGCTTGCGCCCGTTACCTGCGTTGATGCCGACGCTGCGGCAACGGCCGGGGGGATACCGTAGAAAATAAGCAGTGGCGTGGTCAGGAACCCGCCGCCCACACCAAACATTCCAGACAACACACCAACGCCGCCACCCAGCAGGATGATGACCAGCGCATTGACCGACAAATTGGCGATAGGAAGATAGATATCCATGTTTGACCAACGGACCCTAACGGCATTTAGCGGCAGGATAAAGGCTGGTGCTTAGAAACTGGTGGACAATGTTATCGCTGGCCCATTGCCCGGCTGTGCGTGGCCCGCAACACGCACACGCCAGCTTGCCTCCAGTTGGAATAGTGCGTCGCCAGCGGTCACATTTGCGCGGACATTTGGGCCGACATCGGCGCGCATGACATTGTCTTGCCCGCCGCCCCAAATTCCTGCGCTAATCGCAAAAGATGCGCTGTGCGATTGTGCGATGGGCCGATGTGCGTGCGCCGCCACATCGGCAAAGGGGCCGCCGCCTTGCCCTGAAACAAAGCCGGGCTGACCATAACCATCCAACCGAAAGCCAAGTGGTAATGTTATGTCAGAGCGCCCGCCTGCGACCAAGGCTGCAAATGGGTCGGGGCGGTCTTCGCGCAATCTGCGCTCGGCGATGATCTGCACCGGAATGCGTGCAACGGGTCGCCAACGCACCCCCGCTGCCAATTCTCTATCGCGCACGCTGCCATGCGCAACCGATGCCCGACCCGTCAGCGAGAGGCGCGCTGGGCCAGGGTTGCCGGAGAAGCGCAGGACGGCGATCACGGCGCTTTGGCTTCCGCCATATTGCCCGTTGCCCAGCGTTCCAGCGGGGGAACTGCCCCGCCGCCAAAAGCTATAGGCATAGACCTCAAATCCTTGCGCAGCCTGCGCGTTTGGACGCGGCGCATCGATTGGGGTGACGACATCGGGGCCAGTCGGAAGGAATGTGGCGGGCGGTCTCAAGTTCGAAATTCACCATAAACTGTCTCCCTCTTGATCTGAATTCAGCTTCAGCCAGCGAAAGACGTTTATTGAAACAGTCGAAACGTACCCGGCAAAACAGCAACAACAAATGCGAACGCCACTGTGCTGAAAAATGCAATATTCAGCGATTGAACCACGATATCCTTTGGGGATAAATCATGTCTTTCGCCACCGATGGGCGGAATAGAAACGTGTGCGGCAATTTTCGCAACGACCCGTCCCATCCGTTTCGGTAGCCCTTTCTGGCTAGCGGTATATTGCTGCTGCTCAAGGTCTTGCGTTTCGTATACGAATGGCTCGGATATGGTCCGTTGCTCCAGAGCCGCAAAAATTTTCGCGGCATCCTTGCGCGTTGCGGCATTCAACTTGCGCCGCGCCGCGTCCAACCTTTGGTCGACGGTGAAGTGTGAAATGCCCAGAGAACGACCGATTTCTTTGGACGTCAGGTGGTCGTCGACCAGTCTAAGGCACGCCTTTTGACCTTCGGTCAACTCAACCGATTCATCGGCCATCGGATCGGTATCTGTGTCCTCAATAGTCCGATTCAATCCCGCCATATTGGCCATATTTAATGCCCTTTTGGAAGTTTCTAGACCAACCGAAACCGCTAAGGCAAGGCATTTGCTCAATGTTTTGTGCGCCGCTTGCTATCAATTATGCGGGCGGGCATACAGCTGGACGATGACTGAAACGTCCCAAAAGCGACCCAAGCAATCCGCATTGCGTGCGTTCCTTTCAAGCGAGGCGGCCGGCGGCATTTTGCTGATGGCGGCAGCGGCTTTGGCGCTGCTCGTCGCCAATTCACCTTTTGCCGATGGCTATGCCCATTTCGTGCACGCGGTGATTGGGCCGGAATTGACGCCAAAACTTGGTCCGATGACCGTTCATCTCTGGATAAATGACGGGCTGATGGCGATATTTTTCCTGCTGGTCGGGCTGGAGATTAAGCGCGAATTTGTCGACGGGCATCTTTCAACGTGGAACGATAGGCGCCTTCCGATTATTGCGGCGGCGGCGGGCATGGTTGTTCCGGCGCTGATCTATCTGGGTGTGGCGGGCGGCGATCCAGATCTGCATCGCGGCTGGGCGATACCCGCTGCCACCGATATTGCATTTGCCATAGGCGTTCTGGCTTTATTGGGCAGCCGCGCGCCGGCATCTTTGAAACTGTTTTTGACCACGGTCGCGATTGTCGATGATATGGGCGCGGTCGCCATCATTGCTTTGTTCTACACCGCGGAGCTGAACATCATGGCCTTGGCCGCAGCAGGTGCTATCTGGCTGTCGATGATGGCGCTCAATCGTTTTCGGGTGCATGTGCTTTGGCCCTACCTCATCCTTGCCGCCTTGTTATGGTATGCGACATTGCTGTCTGGCGTTCATGCGACGATTGCAGGCGTCATGGCTGCATTTGCCATTCCGTTTCACAGAACAATAGCAGCCCCCGATGCCGAAGATTCGGCGCTGCACCGGCTTGAACATGCGTTGGTGAAGCCCGTCGCGTTTTTCATTGTGCCTATATTTGGCTTTGCCAATGCGGGCGTTTCGCTGGCGGGCACAAGCCTTGCTGCACTGGCTGCGCCGCTTCCGCTTGGCATTGCCATGGGGCTGTTCCTTGGCAAGCAGATCGGCATTTTCGCAAGCGTCTGGCTTTCCGTAACATTCGGAATTGCCGCCCGGCCAAAGGACGCCAGCTGGGTGCACATCTATGGCGTCGCGTTGCTGTGCGGGATTGGTTTCACGATGAGCCTGTTTATCGGCGGCCTTGCCTTTGCTGGGCCCGAACAATCCGACGCGGTCAAAATTGGCGTTTTGATGGGGTCGTTGGTGTCCGCACTGGCGGGCTATCTCATTTTGCGCTTTGCTGCGCCTCAAAAGCACATATCGGGAGACATAATATGAAGCTTTTCTATCCCATCCTCACGGCCGCGTTGCTGGCTTCGGCGTGCGCCTCGCTTCCCGTGGCGGCACGTTCTGCGACGGCAGCTCCGGCGCGTTCTTTAGCCAGCATCTCGCAAGATTATGTCCGCCTGACGCTTGAGGCTGGAACGCATGAGGCCGAATATGTCGATGCATATTATGGACCTGAATCGTTGCAGGCAGCGGCGAAAGCCAGTCCGCGGTCACTCGCCGAACTTATTGCTGAAGCCCGCAAGCTGACGGCTGCCATTGATGCAGGATTGCCGACCATAAAGGATGATGCCGACCGCCGCCGGGCCTTGGCCTTGCGGGGCATGCTCGTGGCGGCAGACACCAGACTGCACATGCTTCAGGGCCGCAAATTTGCGTTTAATGATGAAGCAAACGGCCAGTTTGCAACCGTCCCTGTGCTTATGACGCTCGAACATTATGACGCTATATTGAGTAGGCTTGATACGCTCATTCCCGGCACGGGGCCACTCGCCGCGCGGGTCGATGCGTTTAACGAGCGGTACACCATTCCCAAAGAACGGCTGCAACCTGTCTTCGACGCCGCAATCGCCGAATGCAAACGCCGCACCGCGCAGCACATTGCCCTCCCTGTTGGCGAAAGCTTTGTTATGGAATTTGTGACGGGGAAAACCTGGTCCGGTTACAATTATTATAAGGGCAATTACAAAAGCCTGATCCAGATTAACACCGACCTGCCGATCCGTGTCAGCCGCGCGGTCGATCTGGGCTGTCATGAAGGCTATCCCGGCCACCATGTTTTGAACCTGATGGTCGAACAAAGGCTTGCGCGTGCAAAAGGGTGGAGCGAATATGAGGTCAACCCGCTCTACAGCCCGACCAGCGTCCTTTCCGAAGGCAGCGCAAATTATGGCATAGATCTGGCCTTTCCGGCCGAGGAGCGCTTGGCGTTCGAGCGGGATATTCTATATCCGCTCGCTGGCCTCGATCCGAAGTCCGCCGATGCCTATTGGAAAATGCAGCAAATGACCGAAATGCTGTCCGGCGCGCGGTTGACCATTGCGAAAATGTATCTCGACGGGGAAATATCGCGTGGGCAGGCACTTGAACTGACGCAAAAATATCTGCTCTTGTCGCCCGCGCGCGCCGAACAATCGGTTGGCTTTACGGACCATTATCGCAGCTATGTCATCAACTATGGCTGGGGCAAAGACCTTGTCCGTGGCTATATCGAGCGCGGCAATCCCGACCAAGCCGAACGCTGGCGGCGGATGGAAAAAATACTCAGCGAGCCCACGCAGCCCGCCGATTTATTGCGCTAGGCTAGATGGTCGCGGAACCAGTCGGTGAGTTCTTCTTCGGATAATTCACCCGCCGCGAGGGCCAAAACAATGCGTGTCGCGTCCTGTGGGTCGAATTTCAATGCATGCCCGTTGAGCGCCAAAAACAAACGCGCAAGTACCCATGCTGTGCGTTTGTTGCCATCGGCAAAAGGATGGTTCCGGGCAACGCCATATGCATAAGCTGCAGCCAGTGCAGCCGGATCGTCCGTGCCATAATTCCACTGGTTCACGGGCCGTCCTAATGCCGAGTCCAGCAAGTTGGAATCGCGCACACCGCTAACCCCGCCATGCTCGGCAATCTGCCGGTCATGAATGGCAAGCGCATCGCGTGCGTCGAGCCAATGGGGCTCAATTCGAATTGCCGGAGGCAATTGCGGCCCTTACTGCGCCAACACGCGCAATATGTCGCGGTCCTCACGCATGATCGTTTCGGCCAACGCCATCTTTGCCTCAAAGCCGGGGTCGCTTGGGGTCAGGTGAAAGCCGTTAGCGGTTTCCGTCAGATATAATTCGTCGCCAAGCGACACCCGCAGCTTGGCGAGTATCTCTTTGGGAAGAATCATACCGGCGCTGTTGCCGACTTTTATAACTTTGATTGGCTTGTTCATACGTATGTTATAACACAAACAGTGCCACAGCCGCAAGTCTGGGAAATTGACGTTCACCGATTGCACAATCATGTCGGCCGTGCCGAAGGTCGTCATGAAGCTGATGTCGGTGGCAGGAAACGCGCAAGCTCTCGCAAAGTGCATGTTGTCGGGCTATGCGGTGGCACCTTATAAACTGGAATTTACCGAACGATGCGCCTGTTTTTTGATCCCCGCCAGCTTGAGCATGCGCCGGTTCAAGAGCTGCATAATGGCGCATTCGTGCCTTATGCCGAAACGCCCGCGCGCGCACAGGCGCTATGTGCTGGGGTACCCGCCACGCAACGGCCCACCGACCATGGAGAGGCACCGATATTGGCGGTGCATGATGCGGGATATATTGCGTATCTGAAGACTGCGCATAACCGTTGGCTTGCCGCCGGACGCTCAGGTGATGTGATGGGCTATATATGGCCAGTGGTGCGCAGGCGGGCGCTGGATTTGACGCGCATTGACGCCTTGGCCGGTCGCTACAGCATGGATAGCTCTACGCCGCTCACCGCCGACAGCTGGACCTCGGCTTATTGGAGCACACAGTCAGCCTTGTCGGCGCTTGACGCGGTGCTGGCTGGCGACCGCGTTGCCACGGCTTTGTGCCGCCCGCCCGGGCATCATGCGGGGGCCGACTATCTTGGCGGATATTGCTTCATCAATCAGGCGGCGGTTGCAGCGCAAGCCGCGCGCGACGCCGGTATCGCACGTGTCGCCATTCTCGACATTGATTATCATCATGGCAATGGCACGCAGGACATTTTCTGGGATCGGGGCGATGTCTTTTATGCCTCTGTCCACGCAGACCCGGCGACAGATTTCCCCTTTTATTGGGGCCATGCCGATGAAGTCGGCGAAGGCGCAGGGGAAGGGGCGACGCTGAATCTGCCATTGCCGCAAGGGACCCAGCTCGGAGCGTTCCGCGCGGCGCAAGCGACCGCCCTTGAAGGCATTGCCCGGTTCGACCCCGGCTTGTTGATTGTCAGCTTCGGCGCGGATACGTTTGAAGGCGACCCCATCGCCAATTTCGCGCTGCGGACATCGGATTATGCCACGTTGGCCAGGGACATTGCCGCGACAGGATTGCCGACGGTTGTCCTGACCGAAGGGGGCTATGCGGTCGACAATTTGGGCGAAAATCTCGCCAGCTTCTTAAGCGGGTTTTGAGCTAGCGTTTCTGTTGCTCAAAAGAAAAGGGCGGCCATTTCTGACCGCCCCTTTTAAGGCTCATATTTGAACGTGCTTACAATTTGCCGACCAATTCAGGCACAACCGTAAACAGGTCACCGACGAGGCCGATGTCTGCGACTTGGAAGATCGGTGCGTCTTCGTCCTTGTTGATGGCGATGATGACCTTGGAGTCCTTCATGCCAGCAAGATGCTGGATCGCGCCGGAGATGCCGACCGCGATATAGACTTCAGGGGCAACGATCTTGCCGGTTTGACCGACCTGATAGTCATTGGGAACATAGCCCGCATCGACAGCAGC
>JAIXYC010000045.1 GCA_027490455.1 Sphingomonadales bacterium | reverse complement strand
TTGCCGGCATCAGATCAGGCGTTTCGTCGGTCGCATAGCCAAACATGATGCCCTGGTCGCCAGCGCCTTCATCCTTGTTGTCCGATGCATCAACGCCTTGCGCGATATGCGCGGATTGGCCGTGCAGATTGTTTTCAAAGCGGAATGTTTCCGAATGGAAACCATCCTGCTCGTAACCGATTTCTTTCACGGTGCGGCGAACGGTGGCTTCGATTTCTTCCTGCGCGCCGGGTGCCCATGCGCCATCTTCATAGACGCCTTTGCATCGGATTTCACCGGCAAGCACGACCAATTGAGTCGTAGTCAGGGTTTCGCACGCGATGCGGGCTTCGGGGTCTTTGGAAAGAAATAGGTCGACGATTGCGTCGGAGATTTGGTCCGCAACCTTGTCTGGGTGCCCTTCGGACACGGATTCAGAAGTGAAAAGGTAATTTGTGCGCATGGTTGTTCCAGTCTGTTGGCTGTGTCTGCGTATAAAGAATTCTTTATGTCGTTCCTCGCCCTTAGCGAGAACGCGCGCGGCGGGCAAGCGGTAACAGCGCACAAGCGATGAGTAGCCCTGCAAAGCCGAGCGGCAATATATTTCCAAAACGTGCGAACAATGTCGGCACCTTGGCCTGTGGCACAACTGCGTCGATGCGGCCAGATGTTCCCAGCGGCAGGCTTTTGACGATCCGGCCGTTCGCGTCGATGACGGCGCTTATGCCGGTTGGTGTGGCGCGTACCACGGGCAATCCCTCCTCGATCGCGCGAAGTCGTGCCTGCGCCAAATGCTGGGGCGGACCGATGGTGCCGAACCACGCATCGTTGGATGGATTGAAGATAAAGTCTGGCCGGTTCTTGCGGTCGGTCACTTGGCCGGAGAATATCATTTCATAGCAAATCTGGATGCCGATTTTGACCGGCTTGCCGTTCAGATTGACTGTCATCGTCTGAGGTCCGGGACCGGGCCAGAAATCGAGATCGCCGGGCACCAATCGCGCCAAGCCCAAAGGCCGTAGCAACCAAGGCAGCGGCAGATATTCGCCATAAGGCACAAGATGGGCCTTGTCATAATGGCCCAAAATATTGCCGTTCGCGTCCATCGCCGAAACGCTGTTGCGTGCCGCGACCAATTGGCCCTTTTCAATCACCAGTCGGTTTGCGCCCGTGACCAAAATATCGCCGTCACCCATCAGCGTCGTCAGCCGCGCCCGCGCGCCTGTCGCACTTTCGCCCGGCTGGCCCTGATAATAACGATAGGGATAGCCCTCTTCCAAATAATCCGGAATGGCGGCCTCTGGCCATAAAATCAGGCGCGCGCCCTGATTGGGCATCGGGCGGCTGTTCATCGCCAGCTTGGCAAAGTTAATCACGTCATAGCCCGGCGCATATTTGTCCGCTTGGCTGATATTGGGTTGCGCGATGGTGATGGCGACGGGCGTCCTATCTGATGCGCTTTGATCGTTGGAGGCCCGCGCGGTGATAGCGACTGCGGCGAGTGCAAATAATATTAAACCGCCAAGAAAATATCCGGTCCGCCCGCGATCGTCGCGTTCAACGCCAGATGCTGACGTCCACAAGGTCACGAACTTTAGGATCGTGCCAACCACAAGAAGCAAGGCCCCCGAAAGGCCATAGGTTCCAAGCGCGGTCGCAGGTTGCGAAAGATATGGAACCGACAAGGTAACCACGCTGAGCGGGTTCCAGACATAGCCGGTGAACACCCAGCTGCGCAGCCATTCGGTGATGATCCACAATCCTGCAAAAGCGAGGATGAGGTGAATGGTGGCTGTGGGCCTTATCTTTCCATCATCTCCGCCGGAACCAAGAACGGCTTTCGTCGTCCGGTGATTGATCCAATAGGCCCCTGCCGCGGCCATTGCGGGATACACTGCCAAATATAGCGCCAGCCCGAATACCGCGATGTAACCGAGCCAGATCGGCATCGCCGCCTGAAAGGTGAAGGCGACCGCAATCCACTGATTGCCAAAGGTGAAATGCCCGACCCCGAAAAGCCAGCCGAGCATGAACGCGCGCTTGGTGCTGGGTGCTTGGCTTATCAGTTGGATGAGCAATGCAAAGCACACAAGCGTCAGCGGCCACAGCCCCCATGGTTCAAAACCATAAGCCGACGCTGCACCCGCCACCAGCGCCGTCCAACGGGGAAACTTTCCAAGCAAAGCCGATAATTTCTGCATGGCGCGCTTTTGCCCACCATATATGACAAATGCAATCGCACAAAAATCGTCGTTGCTTGCGGTTCAGGCTTTCGATGCTAATTCATTGCCATGATTATTTTTGTGTATGCGCTCGCGCTTTCGGCGCCATCTGCCCTGACTGAAACCCATCAGTCGGATATCGCCTGTGTGGCGACCCTCGCGACATTGGCGGAGCGACAGCGGCTTGGCACTGCGCCGTCCGATGTACCCAATGTCGGGCAATCGGGAAAACGGTGGGCCGGCATCGTCGGCAGCCGCATCACTGAACAAAGCGGCCAACCCCGTGAGTTGATTGCGGTTGCCATGGCCGAAGCGGCGAAAGCGGAATTTCAGCGCCCAAGCGATCCGGCGACAATCCACAAATGCGCGATGCAAATGTCGCAGGAACTCGCTACGGCAGATATTTCAGATCAACCCCTTCCAAAACCGGTGACATCAAAATGAGCTTACGCCCCTTCCATTTGGCCTTTCCCGTTCGTGACTTATCCGAAGCGCGGCGCTTTTACGGCGACATCATGGGGTGCCCCGAAGGGCGTGCGTCCGATCACTGGGTCGACTTCGACTTTTTCGGACATCAGATCGTCGCGCATCTCGATGCCAATGCGCGGTCCGTTTCGACGCATAATCCGGTGGATGGCCATGACGTTCCCGTGCCCCATTTCGGTGTGGTCCTGACGATGGAGCAATGGGAATTACTGGCCGCCCGCGTCACCGCCGCTGGCATCCGCTTTGGCATTGAACCCCATGTCCGCTTTAAGGGCGAAATTGGCGAGCAGGCGACGATGTTCTTCTGCGACCCAAGCGGCAATGCGCTGGAATTTAAGGCATTCGCCGACGACGCAAATCTGTTCGCGCGTTAACGAACCTTATTCGTCATTTTCCGGCGCCGTTGATTCGCGCGCCTCGCCGTTTTCATTTTCAAACGTCATCGACGGTTCGCCAGTGATGGCCGGAATGTCTTCGATTTCTGGAGCGGCAACGGGCATTTCGTCGCTGGTGTCGGTCACATTTTCGGTGGGCTCCCGCTTTGGTGCTTCCGGAGCGGTAGCTTCATTGGTCTCAACCGGCGCGGCTGCTGTGCTTTGGTCCGCATCGAGATAAGAGCGCGTGGCCATGGCGGCCATGACAATGATGGTGACGGCCGCGATGAACGTGACGATTTTGCGTGAGCTGCTGTCCATGTCTGCTTTCCGATATTGTAAATTACCCGTGTGTGGCGGTGTTAGTGTGCTTGGATGGTTTTGACGTTCGAGCACATATCACTTTTGCCCGCGCCATTGCCAGCCAGCATCGTGAAGGCAAAAAATCCGCCGACGACCGCCACCAAAAACGCGGCGGTGACCCACGCCAGATATTTGTCGATGAATGCCTTGATCGGGCGTCCGAATTTCCAGAACAAAAATCCGACCAGCATGAACTGGAATGCCCGGCTCAACACGCTGGCCC
>JAIXYC010000139.1 GCA_027490455.1 Sphingomonadales bacterium | reverse complement strand
TCGCAATGCGGCGTGCCATATTGTTCGGTGCATTGCCCATTGCACAACCATATTCCGGATTGGTTGCGCCTGACCGCCGAAGGGCGTTTGCGTGAGGCATATGAGCTGTCCAATCTGACCAGCACCATGCCCGAAATTTGCGGCCGCATCTGCCCGCAAGATCGCTTGTGCGAGGGCAATTGCGTCATTGAATTTTCCGGCCACGACGCCGTGACCATTGGCTCTGTCGAAAAATATATCACCGACACCGCTTGGGAACAGGGCTGGGTCGAACCCGTTGCGGTCGGACCATCGCGTGGGCAATCGGTCGGCATCATTGGCGGCGGCCCCGGTGGCCTGACCACCGCTGAATATCTGCGCGTCGCGGGCTATGACGTGCATGTGTACGACCGCTATGACCGCATGGGTGGTCTGCTGACCTATGGCATTCCCGGTTTTAAGCTGGAGAAAGACGTCGTCATGCGCCGCGTGAAGCGGCTTGAGGATGCGGGCATCCATTTCCATCCCAATTTCGAAGTCGGCCGTGACGCCACGCTGGACGCATTGCGTGCCAAGCATGACGCCGTGCTGATTGCGACCGGCGTGTACAAGGCACGCGCGGTGTCGTTACCGGGCGGCGATCTGAATGGCGTGGTGGCGGCATTGGATTATTTGACCGCGTCGAACCGCAAGGGCTTTGGTGATACTGTGACCGCGTTCGAAAGCGGCGCGCTGAATGCCGAGGGCAAGAATGTCGTCGTCATTGGCGGCGGCGACACCGCGATGGATTGCGTTCGCACCGCGATCCGCCAAGGCGCGAAGTCGGTGAAATGCCTCTACCGCCGCGACCGCGAAAATATGCCCGGTTCGCAGCGTGAAGTGGCCAATGCCGAAGAAGAAGGCGTCGAGTTTGTTTGGCTGTCCGGCCCCAAGGGCTTTGAAGGCAATGGCAAGATCGAGCGGGTTCAAGTTTCCAAAATGCGCCTTGGTGCCCCCGACGCATCGGGTCGCCGCGCGCCGGAAAATGATCCGCAAGGTGACTTCACACTGGATGCCGACCTTGTGATTACCGCGCTGGGTTTTGAAGCCGAAGACCTGCCGGTATTATTTGGCGCGGCTGACCTCAACGTCACCCGCTGGGGCACCATTCGCGTCGACCATAATACGCAGATGACCAACCTCGACGGTGTGTTTGCCATTGGCGACATCGTGCGCGGCGCCAGCCTTGTCGTCTGGGCGATCCGTGATGGCCGCGATGTGACGCAGCATATGCACAATTATCTGAAATCAAAAGCAAGCCGTGAAAAGGTTGCAGCATGACCATATTCTACCCCACCCCCGAACATGAACGCCTCGCCAATGAGGGCATGTATTATCCGGAATCCGAAGGCGATGCCTGCGGCGTTGGCTTGATTGCCGCGACCGATGGCAAGCCATCGCGCCGCGTGGTGGCCGCGGGGATTGAGGCATTGAAAGCCGTTTGGCACCGCGGTGCCGTTGATGCCGACGGCAAGACGGGTGATGGCGCTGGGCTGCATATCGACTTGCCCGTCCGCTTCTTTGACGATGCCATTGCCGACAGCGGCCATCGCCCGATGCCAAACCGTTTGGCGGTCGGCATGGTATTTTTGCCGCGCACCGACCTGAGCGCACAAGAAAACTGCCGGACGATTGTCGAGGCGGAAATCATTGACGCGGGCTACACCATCTATGGCTGGCGTCAGGTGCCGGTCGACGTGTCGGTCATCGGCGACAAGGCGCAGGCCACCCGGCCCGAAATCGAACAGATCATGATCGCGGGCCCAATGCCCGATGCGGTTGATGCGGCCGAGTTTGAAAAGAATCTGTATCTCGTCCGCCGCCGGATCGAAAAGAAAATCATCGCTGCGCAAATTCGCGATTTCTACATCTGCTCGCTGTCGTGCCGGTCGATTGTCTACAAGGGCCTGTTCCTCGCAGAGAGCCTTTCGGTCTTTTACCCCGACCTGCAGGATGACCGTTTTGAAAGCCGCGTTGCGATTTTCCATCAGCGTTATTCGACCAATACTTTCCCGCAATGGTGGCTGGCGCAGCCGTTCCGCGGTCTTGCGCATAATGGCGAAATCAACACGATCCGTGGCAACCAGAACTGGATGAAGAGCCACGAAATCAAAATGGCCAGCATCGCCTTTGGTGCGCATTCTGATGATATTAAGCCTGTCATTCCGGCCGGTTCATCGGACACTGCCGCGCTGGATGCCGTGTTTGAAACATTGGTCCGTTCGGGCAAGGAAGCGCCAACGGCAAAGCTGATGCTGATCCCGGAAGCATGGCAGTCAAACCCCAATCTGCCCGCGTCGCACCGCGCAATGTATGAATATATGTCCAGCGTGATGGAGCCATGGGATGGCCCGGCAGCACTTGCCATGACCGATGGGCATTGGGCGGTTGCAGGCGTTGACCGCAACGCCCTTCGCCCGCTGCGTTACAGCCGCACGTCGGACAATCTGCTCGTCATCGGTTCCGAAACCGGCATGGTCGTTCTTCCCGAAACGACAATATTGGAAAAGGGCCGCCTTGGTCCCGGCCAAATGATTGCGGTCAACCTCGACGAAGGCAAATTGTACCGCGATGGCGAGTTGAAAGACCGCATCTCGGCGGAACAGGATTATGGCGCGCTCGTGCGTGGCTTCCGGGCCATCACCGACTTGCCTGACGTAGGGCAGGATGATGCCCCGGCCTGGTCGCGCGCGGAACTGACCAAGCGTCAGGTCGCCGCCGGCATGACGCTGGAAGATGTCGAAATGATCCTCGCGCCGATGATCGAAGATGGCAAGGAAGCCATTGGGTCGATGGGCGATGACACCCCGCTCGCCGTCATCAGCGACAAGCCGCGCCTCATCAGCCAATTTTTCCGCCAGAATTTCAGCCAGGTGACAAACCCGCCCATCGACAGCCTGCGCGAGCGGCATGTGATGAGCCTCAAAACGCGGTTCTCGAACCTTGCCAATATTTTGGAAGAAAAGAGCCAGAACGCCGACGTGCTTGTCCTTGCCAGCCCCGTGCTCACGTCGCATGACTGGCGCCGGTTAAAGTCTGCCTTTGGCGCAGCGGGCGCAGAAATTGACTGCACCTATGATATTTCCGAAGGACAAGAAGGTCTTCGCGCTGCCATCACGCGGATTCGCGAAGAAGCCGTCGCCGCCGTGCGCATGGGCAAATCCGAACTGTTCCTGACCGACGAAAATATCAGCGCCGACCGCGTGGGCATTGCCATGATCCTTGCCGCTGCCGCTGTGCACACGCATTTGGTGCGCAATGGCTTGCGCAGCTATTCGTCGATCAACGTCCGCTCTGCCGAATGTCTCGACACGCATTATTTCGCGGTGCTCATTGGCGTTGGCGCGACCACGGTAAACGCATATCTGGCCGAAGCCGCAATTGGCGACCGCCATGCGCGCGGGCTTTTGGGTGGACTTAGCCTGACCCAAGCGGTCGAAAATTACCGCACCGCCATCAATGAAGGGCTGTTGAAGATCATGTCCAAAATGGGCATCGCGGTCATCTCCAGCTATCGTGGCGGCTATAATTTCGAAGCGGTTGGCCTGTCGCGTGCCTTGGTCAACGACTTCTTCCCCGGAATGCCGAACAAGATTTCGGGCGAAGGCTATCATTCGCTCTATGTAAACGCGCGTGATCGGCATGAAGAGGCGTTTGACACGGCGGTTGCACGCTTGCCCGTTGGCGGCTTTTACAAGCAACGCAATGGCGGCGAAGAGCATGCTTATTCGGCGGGTCTTATGCACCTTCTGCAAAGCTCTGTCGCGAATGACAGCTATTCAACCTACACACAATTTGCCCAAGGCGTGCGGGAACTGCCACCGATTTACTTGCGCGATTTGTTGGAATTCAACTTCGCCAAGGAACCCGTTGCGATTGATGAAGTCGAAGCGATTACCGAAATTCGCAAACGCTTTGTCACGCCGGGCATGTCGCTTGGCGCCTTGTCGCCTGAGGCGCATGAGACGCTGGCCATTGCCATGAACCGGATTGGCGCAAAGGCCGTGTCCGGCGAAGGTGGCGAAGACAGCAAGCGGTTCAAGCCCTATGAAAATGGCGACAATGCCAACAGCGTCATCAAACAAATCGCCAGTGGCCGTTTTGGCGTAACCGCCGAATATCTTGGCGCGTGCGAAGAAATTGAAATCAAGGTCGCACAGGGCGCAAAGCCCGGTGAAGGTGGGCAATTGCCCGGTTTCAAGGTCACCGAAATGATTGCGCGTCTGCGGCATTCCACGCCGGGCGTGACGCTCATTTCGCCGCCACCACACCATGACATTTACTCGATCGAAGACCTTGCCCAGCTGATCTACGACCTAAAGCAAATCAATCCGCGCGCGCGGGTGTGCGTCAAGCTGGTCAGTGCAGCAGGCATCGGCACCATCGCCGCTGGCGTGGCAAAAGCCCATGCCGACGTCATCCTCGTTTCGGGCAATGTTGGCGGCACGGGCGCAAGCCCGCAAACCAGCATCAAATATGCAGGGACACCATGGGAAATGGGGCTGTCCGAAGCCAATCAGGTGCTGACGCTCAATGGCCTTAGGCATCGTATCAAGCTGCGGACCGATGGCGGGCTGAAAACCGGACGCGACATTGTGATTGCCGCGATCTTGGGCGCGGAAGAATTTGGCATCGGCACGCTCAGCCTTGTCGCCATGGGTTGCATCATGGTGCGCCAGTGCCATTCCAACACCTGCCCCGTCGGGGTCTGCGTTCAGGACGAAGCGTTGCGCAAGAAATTCACGGGCACCCCGGAAAAGGTCATCAACCTGATGACCTTCATTGCCGAGGAAGTGCGCGAGATTCTGGCCAAGCTTGGTTATCGCAGTCTGGATGAAGTCATTGGCCGTACCGAGCTGCTGCGGCAAGTCAGCCGCGGCGCGGAGCATTTGGACGATCTCGATCTCAACCCCATACTTGCCAAGGTCGATGCACCCGACAGCGCGCGCCGCTTCAGCATTCCGACATTCCGCAATGAAGTGCCCGACAGCCTTGATGCGCAGATGATCCATGATGCAAAGCCGGTGTTCGAACGGCGCGAGAAAATGCAGCTGACATATAATGTCCGCAACACCCACCGCGCGGTTGGCACGCGGTTCAGTTCCGAAATCACGCGGCTATACGGGATGAAGGGCCTTTCCGAAGGACATGTCCATGTGCGCTTGCGTGGTTCGGCGGGACAATCGCTTGGCGCATTTCTGTGTCAGGGCATTACCTTGGAAGTGTTTGGCGACGCCAATGACTATGTCGGCAAGGGGCTTTCGGGCGGCACCATCATCGTGCGGCCAACGGTCAGCAGCCCGCTCACCAGTCAACAGAACAGCATCATCGGCAACACGGTGCTCTATGGCGCAACGTCGGGACGGTTGTTGGCGGCAGGACAGGCCGGCGAGCGCTTTGCCGTCCGCAACTCCGGCGCGCATGTCGTGGTCGAAGGCTGCGGATCAAACGGTCTGGAATATATGACCGGCGGCATGGCGGTTATCTTGGGCAAGGTTGGCAGCAACTTTGGTGCAGGGATGACCGGCGGCATGGCATTTGTGCTCGACACCGAAGGCGATTTTGCAAAAATGGCCAACCCCGACAGCATTGTCTGGCAACGGCTCGACAGCGCCTATTGGGAAGACCAGCTGAAGTCGCTGATCACCGCGCATGCCCAAGCCACCGACAGCGCATGGTCGCAATCATTGCTGGAAGATTGGGACCGCAGGCGCGGTGAATTCTGGCAGATATGCCCGAAGGAAATGCTGACCCGCTTAAGCCAGCCGCTTTCCGACCATGAGGTGCTGGAAGCTGCGGAATAGGTGGCGGCTGACATTGCCAAAGCGCCTTGCAATGGCGTAATGCTTGGCAATGTCGTCCGCAGAACCAAAGACACCAGCCGGTTTTCCGTCCGAGGCGGAGGCAGATGCGCGGCTGACGGCGGACCGTTTTGACATCATCGCGCTGATTGCCAAAGCCGACCGACGGCGCGAGGCCGGTGACCGCCGCGCCGCCAATGCTTATTACAGCGCGGCCATTCGCACGGCCGCCGCCCGCCCATCATCCGACCCCGCAGTTGCCACCGAAATCGCGCGCGCAAACGTCGCGGTCACATGGCTGGCGGACCTGTTCCGGCAAACATTGCTCGATGGCATGCGTGCAGCAGGCTTTACCCGCGAACAACAGCATCCACGGTTTCGCCAATCGCTCGATATGATGTTTGGCGATGTGCAACGACCTGCGGAATATCGGCAGTTTCCGCAAAAGCCGATGGCGCATTATTACCCCGATATGGCGCATGTCGAATTTGCCGACACCAACGCGTGGGACTGGGTCGCACAGCTGGAGGCTGTGTTCCCCGACATGCAGCGCGAGGCGCTTGCCTTGTTGGCGCAGCATGACGGGTTTCAGCCTTATATGAAAATGGCCAATACCCGGCCGCAGCAGGACCATCATGGCCTGTTGGAAAATGCGGACTGGAGCACATTGCATTTGTGGCAAAATGGCGCTGCGGTGGACGAACATATCGCGCGTTGCCCCAAAATCTATCGCGCCGTGATGGACCATGTGCCGCTATGCCACATTGGTCCGCGCGCGCCGTCGGTCACGCTTTCGCTTTTGCGGCCCGGCGCGAAAATCCCGCCGCATAGCGGCATGTTGAACAGCCGCTTTATCTGCCATTTGCCTTTGGTGGTTCCACCCGATTGCGGCTTTCGCGTTGGCGGCTCGACGATTGAATGGCAGGAAGGCAAAGTCATCGCCTTTGATGACAGTGTCGAGCATGAGGCGTGGAACAACAGCGCCTATGACCGGCTGGTGCTGATATTCGATATCTGGCGGCCCGAGCTTTCACAAAGCGAGCGGGATCAAATCACCGCGATGTTCGCCATCGTCGACAATTACCGCTGACCACACAGCCACCAGCCAAGCACGCAGAGGACTTGCTTAAGGGTCTGGTCAATTGCGTTCGCCCCTGCTTTAGTCTGCTCAATATCATTTGGAAGGAGACGCCCTGTGCGCACATTGTTACTCGCTGGATCGATTTTGGCCCTTGCCGTTCCGGCGCATGCCGACGCCAATGGAGACCTTGTCACGCTGGTGAATGATGTGTGGGCGGCTTCGTTGAAGGAACAGCCGGTCTATGCCAGCGCGCTGGGCGTGAATGATTATGCGTCGGAACTGGGCGACTACACTTTGGCCGCACAGGATCGGCGCGCCGCCGATGCCGCAAAGTTTCTCACCCGCCTAAATGCCATCCCGTCGGATTCGTTGAATGCCGCGTCAAAGGTTGAGGCAGGCATTTTACGCCGCGCGCTGAACTCAACAATCGAGGGCAACAGTTTCGGGCAACGCGCGATCAATTTCACGACCTATTCCAGCTGGCACCAGCAATTGGCCGGCATGGCGCAAAATCTGCCGTTTCGCACCAAGGCGGATTTTGAAAGCTACAATGCGCGGCTCGCCCAATATGCGCGGGTGAATGACGAAAATATCGCGGTGGCCAATGTCGCGATCAAGGACAAATATACCCAGCCCTGCGTCACGCTTAAGGGCTTTGAAGGAACCATCAGCGGGCTGATTACGACCGACGTGAATAGGTCGCGTTTCTACGAACCATATGCGACAAAGCGGCCCGCGGGCGTTTCCGAAGCGGACTTTGCAAGCTTGGCCAAGGCAGCGGAAACCACGATCCGCACGGTCATTCACCCTGCGCTGAACACACAACTCGCATGGTATACCGCCAGCTACAAGCCAGCGTGCGCCACAGCACCCGGCGTGTCGGCGCAGCCGGGCGGTGCCAAATATTACGCGTTCCGGGTGCGCGAAGAAACAACAACGTCCCTGACCGCAGAGCAAATCCACCAAATCGGTCTGAACGAAGTGGCACGCATTCGCGCCGAGATGGTCGAAGTCGCAACAAAAGCGGGATATCCAAGCCGCGAAGCCTTTATCCAACATTTGCGGACCGACCCGCAATATTATGCCAAAACGCCCGAAGAGCTGATGGAAAAGGTCGCACGCGTTACCAAAACCATCGACGGGA
>JAIXYC010000106.1 GCA_027490455.1 Sphingomonadales bacterium | reverse complement strand
ATTGATCAGGATTCCTATGACAAGCTGATGGCCTATCGTGCCGAGGTGAAGGACAGAATATTTCACGAGATAGATGTTCCAGCGCAAGGCCTGTTTGTGCCCCCGTCGGTTATCCGTCTGGACAATTTGGACGACCTGAACCGCGAATGGTTTGGCCCATTGGTGCATGTTGCAACATGGAAGGCTGGAGAGCTGGAGGCGACAGTCGCGCGGTTGAATGCCAAGGGCTTTGGTCTCACAATGGGGCTTCACAGCCGGATTGCGGGTAGCAGTGCATTGGTCGAAAACCTTGCCCGCGTCGGCAATCTGTACATTAACCGGTCGATGATTGGCGCGGTGGTGGGTAGTCAGCCATTTGGCGGCGAAGGCTTATCAGGCACTGGCCCGAAAGCAGGCGGACCGCATTATTTGTACCGCTTCTGCGCCGAACGGACGACATCTGTCGATACAACCAGCGCGGGCGGCAACGCATCGTTGCTGTCGCTTGAGGACGATAGCTGACTTTCAGAGTCAGTGAATGGTTCCCAAAGTTGTATGCGCGCTCAGCATGATGATGAGGCGTTCGATCTGGCGCCAGCGGCAATAATGCAGATGATTGCCAATGTTACGGCTTTTTATCGCGCGTTCCGCCGCTTCTATGCCGGCTTTGGGGCCGAATGTGTCCATTAACGTCGTGGCTTCCACAACATCACGCGGTTCGACATAGAGCGGCAGATACATACAGACAGCGGCTTTCGATTGTTGTTTTGGGTCGCAGACAGGCCCGGGGGGGGTGGCCCATCTGCAACGCCTAATTACAAATTACATGTCGCGTTTCCGTCAAAGCAATTGGTTAGCGCAAATTAAGCATGAACATCGGGCTTGCTAGGCTGCGGCACTTGGTGGCAAAGAGCGAATATGTCTGGAACACAAAACAATCAGCCCCGCCTTGCCGGCGGCATTTTCGTCGCTCTCGGTTTATTAATCGGCGCTATTTTAGGCGTAGCATTCGACCAACCCTCCGCCGGATTGGTTATCGGTATGGCGATCGGTAGCCTGATCGCGGTAGCGATATGGTTGTTTGATCGTAAACGAAGCACATAAGGGTCAGAAAAATGTGGAAGCATGTTCGCAACATTACGTTGATATTCATTGCGTTGGCGCTTGCTGGCGTCTGGTACATTACGCGCCCTGACGTCGCGCAATTGCCGTTGGATGCAGTGACCGGGCCTAAGCCCAACATCACTGAGGGCCGCGAACAGATTTTCCCGACCATTAAGGTTGCCGAGGTTGACCGCTGGAAAGCCGGCGAAGCACCAATCGCTGCGCCGGGTCTGGTTGTCGAGCGCTTTGCGGAAAGTCTCGACCATCCCCGCAACATGTATGTCCTGCCCAATGGTGACGTTCTCGTCGCTGAAACAAATTCTCCGCCGCGCGAAGCTGGCGGTATTGAAGGGTTTGTCATGAAATGGCTGATGGGCAAGGCGGGCGCGGGCGTGCCTTCTGCCAACCGTATCACATTGCTGCGTGACGCCGATGGAGATGGCAAAGCGGAGTTGAAAACACCGTTCCTGACGGGGTTGAACTCGCCATTTGGCATGGTGCTGATCCGCGATACTTTGTATGTTGCGAATACCGATGGATTGATGGCCTTTCCTTACAAGGCGGGCGACACAAAGATTACCGCAAAGGGCAAAGAGCTTACAAAGTTTAATGCAAAAGCGCCAAACAACCATTGGACGCGCAACCTTGCCGCATCACCCGATGGAAAGAAGATTTACATTTCGGTCGGGTCAAACAGCAACATTGCTGAACATGGGATAGAATCCGAAAATGGCCGCGCGATGGTGTTTGAATATGACATCGCCAAGGACAAAAAAATTCCATATGCCATCGGTTTGCGTAACCCCGTTGGCCTCGATTGGGATAGCCGTGGGCGCCTGTGGACGGTGGTCAACGAACGCGACATGCTTGGTTCGGATATGGTGCCCGATTATCTTGCCCTTGTGGAATTTGGTGCCGATTATGGATGGCCGCAGCATTATTGGGGTGGCTTTACCGACCATCGCGTTTCACCACCAAAGCCAGAAAAGCGGGAATATGAACGCCGCCCTGATTACGCCTTGGGTGCGCATACGGCTCCCTTGGGCCTTGCCTTTGGCTATAAGGGTAAATTGGGTGCGGGACTGACCGATGGTGCGTTTGTTGCGCGCCATGGCTCATGGAACCGCAAGCCTGTGTCTGGCTATGATGTCATCTTCGTGCCGTTTCCAAAAGGCGAGCCTGCCGGAAAGCCGGTCAACGTTTTGACAGGGTTCCTGGACAAAGACGGCAAAGCGCAGGGGCGGCCGACGATGCTTGTCATCGCAAAGGACGGTTCGCTTTTGGTCAGCGACGATGTCGGCAATATCGTTTGGCGGGTTCGGACGAAAAGCTAAATCCGTCGGCCCGCGCGGCCAGCAAGTTCCACTGTGTAATGCCATGCTATGCGGCCTGACCGGCCGCCACGACTTTGCGCGAAACTTAAGGCATCGGCCTCGTCCCAATCGAGGTCGAAGTGCGCCGCGTAGCTGCCAACCATTTTCAAATAGGCATCCTGATCGGGATATTGAAAACCGAGCTTAAGGCCAAACCGGTCCGCCAAGGCTAGGCTATCATCCACCGCATCACGTCCGCCAGTATCTGGATCCGAGCCATTTTCTCTTTCGACGATGTTCCGGCGGTTCGATGTCACGCACAAGCGGACATTGTTCGGGCGTGCTTCAACGCCGCCTTCAAGCAGCGACCGCAACAGGCGGGCGCTTTGGTCATTGGGCTCGAAAGAAATGTCGTCCACGAACAACAGATATCGGCGGCCTGATGCGGCAAGCTCGTCGAATAATGCAGGCATGCTGGTGATTTGGTTCGCCGCGGCTTCGACAAGCGCAATGAAGAAGCCTTCTTCTTGCAATGCCGCGACCACCGATTTGACCAGCGCGGATTTCCCCATGCCGCGTGCGCCCCATAAAAGGACGTCATGCGCTGCAGCACCTGAAGCATGCCGCCTGCTATTTTCGATCAGGTCGGCTTTTTGCCGGTCGATACCAACGATAAGGTCAAGTGGCAGTGGCTTGAAATCATGCACTGGGGCCAATGCCGTGCCGTTCCAATGATAGGCCGGATGGGACGATAGGTCCGTCGGTGGCGCAGGCGGCGGTGATAGCCGCTCCAGCGCCTCAGCAATGCGTTTGAGAGTGTGGTCGTTCAAGCCGCCAAATCCTCGGCATCCAATGCGTAGAGCAAGTCGGCACCGGCCATCGCGCTGCCTTTGAAAGCAAAGGCTTCGGGAACCATGATGTCCAGATAATAACGGCAGGCGACAATTTTGGCCTTTAGGAAGGCGCTCGTATCTCCCGCGTCGATTTCTGTTTGTGCTGCCCGCAATTGCTTCAGCATCAGCCACCCTGCGGTCACGACGGACATCATGTTGGTGTAGGCGTAGCTGCCCGCGAGACGATCATCCACGCTTGCGCTCAACATATATTCGGTCACTTCCGCGCATGCTGCGCTCAATGCCGAAAGACCCGGTTGGTCGGTGGCGTCTTGCGAAATGGCCGCGAGATGATTCCGAATGACATCACCGCCTTGCATCGCGAGTTTACGCCCGACGAGATCGGCGGCCTGAATGCCGTTGGTTCCTTCATAAATCGCGGCAATACGGATATCGCGATAAAACTGGGCTGCGCCGGTTTCCTCAACAAAGCCCATTCCGCCATGCACCTGAATGCCCAGCGAAGCGATCTCGCTGCCCATGTCGGTGCCGTAGGTCTTGGCCAGCGGCGTCAGCAGATCAACCATGTCCTGAGCCCCAGCCTCACCAAGTGTGGCGCGGTCAACATATCCGGAGGCCAGATAGAGCAAGGCTCGTATTGCTTGCGTGCCCGCTTTCATGCGGAGCAGCATGCGGCGTACATCCGGATGCTCGACAATCGCGACGGATTCGCGCGACGGTCCGCTTGCTTTGGCCGATTGGACACGTTCACGGGCAAACCAGATGGCTTTCTGCGTTGCGGCTTCGGCAATTTGAACGCCTTGCAACCCTACATTTAGCCGCGCGTTGTTCATCATCGTGAACATCGCACGCATGCCGCCGAATTCAGGGCCGATCAGTTCGCCAATACATTCACCCTCTTCGCCAAATGCGAGAACGCAGGTTGGGGAGGCATTGATGCCCATCTTATGTTCGATCGATACGACCTTGATATCATTCGCTTTGGTAAAGCTACCATCCTCTGCGACCTGATATTTCGGGACCAGGAAAAGCGATATACCCTTGGTCCCCGCTGGGCCGTCGGGCGTGCGGGCCAACACGAGATGGACGATATTTTCGGCCATATCATGGTCGCCAAAGCTGATATATATTTTGGTGCCTTTGATTTGGTAGGTGCCATCGCCGCGCGGTGTTGCGGTTGATTTCAGCGCGCCGACATCGGAACCTGCCTGAGGTTCTGTCAGGTTCATCGTGCCAGACCATTCGCCGGTTGATAGTTTTGGCAGGAACATGTGTTTTTGCCGGTCTGACCCATGGTGGTTGATGGCTTCGATCGCGCCAACCGACAAGATCGGGCACAAGGCAAATGCCATGTTCGCCGCCCCCAAAGAATCCAGCGCAACAGTCGCCATCGAAAATGGCAGACCCTGGCCACCGAACGCCGACGGTGCGTTTATCGAGCCCCAGCCATTGGCGACATAGGCTTTGTACGCCGCTACAAAACCTTCGGGCATGACGACTTTGCCATCTTTCAAACGCGCACCAACGGTGTCGCCTATCCGGTTGAGTGGGGCAAATTCACCCTCGGCAAAGGCGCCAATGCCTTCGACAATCGCGTGCACCATATCGGGCGTGGCGTCGGCGAAGCGTTCATGTTGCGCCAACGCTTCGATACCTACGATATGCTTCAGGACAAATGCTTGTTCAGTAACGGGTGCAGAAAAGGCCATGATCAATAAAAAATCCTGTTAAATCGTGTCGACCAAGGCCTATAGCCGCGAATGATGTTTGGCTCAAATACCTTGGGGAATGGCTGGATCCTGCCCGCTGATGACGCTGCAATAACGGCGGCGATGGAGCTTTTGCGGTCGGGTCAAATCGTCGCGATTCCCACCGAGACGGTATATGGCCTCGCGGCGGACGCCAGCAATGCCGATGCGGTTGCCAAGATTTACGCTGCAAAGGGGCGTCCGGACTTTAATCCGTTGATTGTGCATGTTGCCGACCAATCCGCCGCCGAAAACTTGGCTGAATTCAGTCCGATGGCACATCAATTGGCACAGGCATTTTGGCCGGGACCGCTTACGCTGGTGCTGCCTCTGCGGCCTGACGCCGACATTGCTGGTGCCGTCACTGCCGGGTTGCCGACCATTGCATTGCGCTGCCCCGCCCATCCCGTCATGCAGGCACTGCTTAAAAAAACCGGCCTGAACATTGCCGCACCGTCCGCCAATAAAAGTGGCGGTATAAGCCCGACCCGTGCCGAACATGTGCTTGCGGGGCTTGGCAGTGCGGTTCCGATGATCTTGGATGGCGGGCCTTGTTCTGCCGGACTGGAATCCACGATTGTTGCCGTACGCGAACATGGTTGGCAAATATTGAGGCCGGGGCCCGTCACCGCGGCGGATATTGAGCGTGTTCTAGGGACGAAGCCCTTGGCGGCGTCGGGCGATGATATCGAAGCGCCGGGGCAATTGGCGAGCCATTATGCGCCGTCAAAGGCTGTGCGCTTAAACGCGGCCCAACCAGAGCCGGGCGAATGGCATATCGGTTTCGGGGCAATTGAGGGCAATGATAATTTGTCCGCGTCAGGCGACCTAGCGCAGGCTGCGGCCAATCTTTTTGACGCACTGCACAGGGCCGATGCGAGCGCCGCATTATCCATATCGGTCGCGCCAATACCGCACGAAGGGATTGGTGTTGCGATTAACGACCGGCTGCAACGGGCATCTATCCGGTGAAATGGGCTGCGGGCATCCTGTTGAGGCCGTCGAACTAGAAAAATCAGTTGCATATCAGGATGCTATTTCATCCAAGCGCGCTTTCGCCTATCAGGTGGTTTATAGCAGTGCAGGGGAGAGCAAATTGCCTACATCGAAGAGATTTTTGATTGGGCTTTTGCCGATCGTTGCACTGGCCGGCTGTGGCGAGGCACCGGACAGCAAAAAGGCTGCGGTCGAAACAGCGCAGGTTGTGCGCGTGTTCACCGTGGAAAAGGAAAGCCTTCAGCGTGAAATTAGCGCGGTCGGAACGGTGCGGTATCGGCGCGAAACGCCGTTGGGCTTTACCACCCCTGGAAAAGTGGCCGTTGTTCGCTTTGAAGAAGGTGATTTCGTCAAGCGCGGCGCATTGTTATCGGCGTTGGATGCAACGACGGTGGGGGCTGACGTAAGCGTGTCCGTCGCTGAACGGGATCGTGCACGCGCAGAGTTTGATCGCGTGCGTTCGCTATATGCCGATGGCTGGATAACCAAAGCGCGTTATGAAGCGGCAGATGCTGCTGTAAAAGCCGCCGACGCCCGCGTCCGGCAGGCTGGCTTTGCGCGCAGCACGGCGCAGCTTTATGCGCCATCAAGCGGCGTCGTTTTGCAGCGCAATGTCCAGCCGGGACAAGTTATCGCGGCAGGTATACCAGCGCTTGTTTTGGGTGAAGCCGATGATGGCTTTGTCTTTCGCGTACCCATAGTCGACCGTGACGCGTCAAAATTGCGCGTGGGCATGACGGCGGACATCATGATTGAGTCAGCGGGCGATGGACCTGTTTCTGCCACCATTTCGGAAATCGATGGACGCGCGAATGAGGCAACGGGGGCCTTCACCGTGCAATTCCGGCTGCCCTCGCGCGCAAATTTGCGTTCGGGACAAATTGGAACGGCCAATATTAAGCTTCCCGCATTGGAAAGCGGAGATCTGTTGCAGATTCCAGCGAGTGCATTGTTCGGTGTCCGCACCGGCGAAGGCCTTGTATATATCGTCGCAAAAAACAATCGTGTTGAAACGCGCAATGTCGCGATTGAACGTGTGTCTGACACATTCGTCACTGTGTCCGGGGGCATAAAGCCCGGGGACAAGATTGTGACCTCGGGGCTCGAAAAACTGCGAACGGGATCGCCCGTACGCATTATTGCGACGCAGCCTTAGCATATGCATGTCGCCGAAATAGCCATCCGCCGGTGGCAACTGACCTTAGTGCTATTTACGCTGCTGTGCGCGCTTGGATTCTCCGCATTCCAGCAGGTGCCACGCGCGGTTGATCCGCATTTTTCGATGCCTGTCGTATCGATCGTTGCTGCGCAGCCGGGGGCGGATGCAGCGGAAATTGAGCAGACGATTACCAAGCCAATCGAAGAGTTGGTTCAGGGCCTTGAAGACGTCCAAAGCGTAAATTCGACCAGCAGCGATGGTAACGCCGTCATTCGAGCGGAATTCGACTGGTCGGGCGACCCTGACCAATATTTCAACGACACCGTTCGCGAAGTGACGGCCATCCGCAGCCAACTTCCGGCCGATCTGCAAAAGCTGCAGTTCGAGAAAATTCGAACGACGAATGCATCCATTCTGCAAATCGCTCTGCTGAGCGAGACCGCCAGTTGGTACCGCATGGAAAAATATGCGCGGGATATCAGCGAGGCATTGGGGCGGTACAAGGAAGTCCGGCAGTCTGAAATTTATGGGCTGCCTCAACCCGAAATAAGCGTCGCGATCAACCCGGGGCGTTTGGCCGAGCTGCGCATTCCCGCAAACGCCGTGGTCGACGCAATCCGCCTTGCAGGTGCCGATGTTCCAGCAGGTGCAGTCACTAGTGGCGCACGCCGTTTTAACATCGAAGCAGGGGGCGCGTTTCGCGACCTTGATAGAATACGCAATTTGCCCATCCGCACCAATGATGGGACCTTATTGCGCGTCGGCGATGTCGCGGACATTAAAATGGGATCGGCGGAACAGCGCGTAAAGGTCAGCCATAATGGCCAGCGCGGGGTATTTATTTCGGCCAACCAAAAACAGGGCACCGATGCGACCAAGCTTCGGAACCGTTTAATCCAAGAGCTTGAGATTCAAAAGAAGCTGCTTCCGCCCGATATAAAGGCTGTCGTTCAGTTTGATCAGAGCCGGGATATTCGCAAGCGTCTCGCAGAACTTGCGCGCGATTTTACGCTGGCGCTGTTTTTGGTGCTGATCACGCTGCTGCCCTTGGGCTGGCGCGCCTCGGTGATTGTCATGATATCTATCCCGCTATCGGTTGCTTCGGGGTTGCTGGCGATTTCGGCATATGGATTTAACCTTAGCCAGCTTGTGGTCGCGGGCTTCATTTTGACGCTTGGTTTGTTGGTCGACGATTCGATTGTCGTTGTCGAAAACATCGCGCGACATTTGCGGATGGGCAAAGGCAGAAGCGAAGCTGCTATCGATGGCACCAAAGAAATCACCATGGCCGTTTTGGGCTCAACGGGTGTTTTGGTGTTTGCCTTCCTTCCGCTGTTCTTTTTGCCGGAGGGCGCGGGCAAATTCACCCAGAGCTTTATCGCGACAATCGTGTCGACGATTACCGCCTCGATGATCGTATCGCTAACAATTGTGCCGTTCCTTGCCAGTCGTATCTTGAAGCGCGACGAGCATGAGGGCGGCAATCCGTTACTTCAGTGGCTGATGTTAAAGATTGACCGATTTTATCATCCGATGCT
>JAIXYC010000038.1 GCA_027490455.1 Sphingomonadales bacterium | reverse complement strand
TCGCTGGCGGGAACCAGCCGGACTTCGCTCGTCACATTGTCGCCCGTACCAATGACGATCCAATCCTCTTGGGCGGTCAGGCCGACACCAACGCCGAAGCCGATGTCCTGTTCTCTATACAGCAACTTCGCTTTGGTCAGCTCGTCGCCGATACGTTGGTACCAAGCATTGTCAGTGCGCCAGTTTTCATTGGCGAGGCCATAAACAACGCCCTTGCTATCCGATGACCAGACAATGCCCGACAATGTGCCCGGGATGATGTCGCGCAATTTTTCGCCGGTTTCCAGATTGCGGAAATGCAGATCAAACCGTTCCGACCCATTATCGTCATAAGCATATGCCAATATTTTGCCGTCGGGGCTTATCTCTGCGGCACCAAGGCGGAAATAGGCCTTGCCCTTGGCGAGTTCATTCTCGTCGAGGATGAGCTGGTCAGCACCGCCGGCAATCGCCTTGCGATAATGCTTGCGATATTGCGCGCCTTCTTCGAATTTTGACCAATAGATATAGTCGCCATCCTTTTGCGGGACCGAGCTATCGTCTTCTTTGACGCGGCCTTTCATTTCCTGAAAGATGGTTTCGGTCAGCTGCGCTTGCGGCGCCATCTGCGCTTCGAAATAGGCGTTCTCGGCATTCAGATGCGCGAGTATCTCTTTGTCATCGATCGTCGGATAACCCGAATCGCGCAGCCAATGATAATCATCGGTAATTATAACCCCGTGCCACGTGGCGCTATGTGGGCGCTTTTCAGCAACTGGGGGCTTAATTTCACCGGCGGTTTTTTCAGTCATAATGTCTTTCTGGGCAAATGCAGGCGAGGATATTGCAGCAATCGCAACAATGAGTGGGAGCAATGCTTTCATGAGAAGACTTCCTCGCTTATATGGTCTGCACAACCATATGAACGGAAGTCCAAGATGTCCACCTACGAAGCCCGCCTTTCCGCCTTGCGCGTCCAACTGAAAAAAGATCAGCTCGACGGATTCGTCGTCCCGATTTGCGATGAACATATGTCCGAATATGTGGGGGACTATGCGCAGCGTCTTGGCTGGTTGACGGGCTTTGGCGGATCTGCAGGCTCTGCCGTGGTCCTATCGGAAGAGGCGGCGATTTTCACCGACGGGCGCTACACGCTTCAGGTGCGCGAGCAGGTGGACGGCAATAACTGGCAATATGTCGGCGTGCCGCAGACGAGCATTTCTGATTGGTTGAAGGAACACACCCCCGCAGGCGCGCGGATCGGTTATGACGCATGGGTCCACACCAAGGGTTGGGTTGAAAGCGCAACCGTGGCGTTGAAAGCCAAAGGTGCGGAATTGGTCGCCGTCAAAAGCAACCCGATTGATGCCGTTTGGGCGGACCAGCCCGGCAAAAGCGACGCCAAGCTGATGGTCCATGAAGACCGCTTTGCCGGACAAAGCAGCGCCGAGAAACGCGCGGCGGTTGCCGAATGGCTGACGGCCAATGCTTTGGACAGCACGGTGATTTCTGCGCTCGATTCGGTGGCATGGCTCCTGAATGTGCGCGGCTCCGATGTGGCGAATACGCCCGTGGCGCTGAGTTTCGTGCTCGCCCATGCCGATGGCACGGCAGACCTGTTTGTTGCCCCCGAAAAGGTCGGCGACGACGTCCGCGCGCATTTGGGCAATGCCGTGCGCTTGCGCACCCCGGAGGAGTTTGTTCCTGCATTGAAAGCCATGAACGGCAAACGCATCGCGGTGGATCCGGATCGTGCCGTCGCGGCGATATTCGGCGCACTGAAGGATGGCGGCGCAACGATCGTCGAAGCGCGCGACCCGACCATTTTGCCAAAGGCTGTCAAAAACCATGTCGAGCAAGCCGGCCATCGTGCGGCGCAAGCGCGTGACGGTGCAGCGCTTAGCCGATTCCTGCACTGGATGGGCGAAACCGCGCATCAAGGTGGGTTGGACGAATTATCCGCTGCGGCGCGGTTAAAATCCTTCCGCGAAGACACCGGCATGCTGCACGATCTGTCGTTTGACACGATTTCGGCCACGGGTCCCAATGGCGCGCATTGCCATTACAAAGTCGACGAGGCGAGCAACCGCGCGATTGAACCCAACAGCATCTATCTGGTCGATAGCGGCGGGCAGTATTTGGATGGAACCACGGACGTAACCCGGACGATATGGGTCGGACCGGGTTCGCCCACTGCCGAAATGAAGGACCGTTTCACCCGTGTGTTAAAGGGCCACATCGCACTTGCGCTGGCGGTATTCCCCGAAGGCACGCGCGGCGCACAACTCGACACGATGGCGCGGGCCGCACTCTGGCAAGCTGGTCTTGATTACGCCCACGGCACGGGCCACGGCGTCGGCAGCTTCCTTGCGGTGCATGAAGGGCCGCAGCGCATTGGGAAATTCTCTGGCGGACAGGCGGGCACAGACGAACCTTTGCAAGCGGGCATGTTCCTCTCCAACGAGCCTGGCTATTACAAAGCCGGCGAATATGGCATCCGCATCGAAAATCTGGTGCTGGTCGAAGAACGCGAAATCGCCGGCGCCGAAGGCCGCTATTTCGGTTTCGAAACGCTCACCTTCGCACCCATCGACAAGACCTTGGTGGATGTCAGCTTGCTGAGTAGCGAGGAACTGCGCTGGTGGAATGATTACCATGCCAAGGTGCTGTCGATTATCGCGCCACAACTGGACGGCGACGCGCTGGCTTGGGCACATGAGGCGTGCGCGCCTTTATCATAAGCCCGGCCTATCCACCGACAACCTATGATTTCACGTGAGGAATACCACATCCATGACGCAGACTTTTTCCGATTACACGCCAGCTAAGGTCTGGGAATGGAATACCGAAAACGGGGGCCAGTTTGCGAACATCAACCGGCCCATCGCCGGCGCGACGCATGACAAGGACCGACCCGTCGGCAAGCATCCGATGCAAATCTATTCGCTTGCCACGCCCAATGGTGTGAAGGTGACTGTCATGCTTGAGGAGTTGCTCGCGCTTGGCCATACAGGCGCAGAATATGACGCGTGGCTTGTCAATATCCGCGACGGCAACCAGTTTTCGAGCGGCTTTGTTGAAGCCAATCCCAACTCCAAAATTCCGGCGTTGTTCGACCATTCGACACCAGAGCCTACGCGCGTCTTTGAATCGGGTGCGATCCTTTTATATCTTGCCGAAAAGTTCGGTGCGTTCCTGCCGACCGAGCATCATGCACGAACCGAAACGATCAACTGGCTGATGTGGCAAATGGGCAGCGCGCCCTATCTGGGCGGTGGTTTTGGCCATTTTTATGCCTATGCGCCGTTCAAATTTGAATATGCCATTGACCGATTCGCGATGGAAGTGAAGCGGCAGTTGGACGTGCTGGACCGCAACCTTGCCGACCGGACCTATATGGCTGGCGACGAATATACCATCGCCGATATGGCGATTTGGCCATGGTATGGCGCGCTCGTTAAAGGGCTGATTTACGACGCAGGCGCGTTTCTATCGGTCCATGAATATAAAAATGTCATCCGTTGGACTGACCTGATTGCCGAACGGCCAGCTGTGAAGCGTGGACGCATGGTCAATCGCGTCATGGGTGATCCCGCCAGCCAGCTGCACGAGCGGCATGACGCCAGCGACTTCGACACCAAAACGCAGGATAAGATTGCCGCTGCAAAAGCGTGACCTACGTCACGCGCAATTGGCTCGGGCAATCATGCCGATGCTGAAATCCTGCGATTGTGTGAAATTGCCGTGGCGGAGACGGAGGGATTCGAACCCTCGGTACCGGATTTACCAGTACGACGGTTTAGCAAACCGTTGGTTTCAGCCACTCACCCACGTCTCCAGCGCGCTTGGCATGCGGGGCCTATAGCGTTGCATGCATTTGGCTGCAATGGTTATTGACACGGGCATGTTATAAGAAGAAAATTAACGAAATGGGATCGCTCTGGCGCGCACTGAACTTGCATTGTCGGTCGTTCATCATGTGCTCATCTAGAGGATACATAGAGTGTTGCTTGATTTTAAAAGGGTGGGATACGCATGTTAGCAGTCAATCGGGGCCTGAAACGGTCAATATATCATGTGCTAATGCTGCTCGCGGCCGGAGCACTTGTCGCTTCGCCAGCGATGGCGCAGATTAACACTGTCGATCCCAATGATGTTATCGATTCAGACCTTGGGACACCGCCGCCGGCCGCGACCGCAGCCCCAGCGGCGGATGTTGCTCCGACTGTTCAGGATGGTGTTCCAACAGAGGCCCCCGCAACATTACCGGAAACGCCGACCGCGCCTCCCGCCACCTCGACCGAGAACACCTATCAGAAAGATGATTTGATCGGCGTTGCCGAAGGCGTCTTTGGCAAGAGTGCCCAAGGCCTTGCCAAATTCATTGAGAACATTCTGAAAAAAGAGGGTCGGCCAAATGCCTATATCGTTGGCCGCGAAGGTGGTGGCGCATTTGTCATTGGCCTTCGTTACGGATCGGGCACGCTGAACCACAAGGTTGAGGGCAAAATGCCCATCTATTGGACGGGTCCATCGATTGGACCCGATGTTGGCGCCAATACGGGTAGCACCTTTGTACTTGTCTACAACCTTTACGACACCGAGGACATTTACAAACGCTATCCCTCCGGTGAGGGCGTTGCGTATATCGGCGGTGGCTTCAATGCGAGCTATCTGGCCCGCGGCGATGTCGTGCTCATTACCATCAGGGTCGGTGCCGGACTTCGGTTGGGCACCAATATCGGATATATGCACTTTTCCAAAAAGCAGCGCTGGCTACCCTTTTAACGGGCGCGCATATCTTCCATGCGTTTCAAGTACCGGGCGAGCACATCAATTTCCAGATTGACCTGCCGCCCGGCGCTCAGCGCCCCCAATGTCGTCATCTGCGCAGTGTGCGGAATGATGTTCAGCATGAAATGCGCCGAACCATCGGCCTGATCGGCAATGTCATTGACGGTCAGCGACACGCCATCAACCGTTATAGATCCTTTGGCTGCGATATAGGGCGCAAGGCTGCCCGGTGCGGCGACGGTGACTTTCCAGCTGTCGCCCACGGTTTCGCTGCCAACAATATGCCCGACGCCATCGACATGGCCCGTGACAATATGTCCGCCCAATTCATCGCCCACCTTCAGCGCGCGCTCCAGATTCAGTTGGGTCCCTGCTTCCCACATGCCCGCAGGGGTGCGTGAAACGGTTTCGGCAGACGCATCGATTGCGAACCAGCCTTCGCCCTTATCAACAACGGTCAGGCAAACGCCCGAACAGGCGATAGATGCGCCGATGGCGACCGTGTCCATGTCATAGGCGCAGTCAATCACAAGGCGCAAATCGCCCCGCTGTTCGGATGAACGAATATTGCCAACGTCCGTGATGATACCTGTGAACATATATTTTTTGCCTCTTTAATTGGCGCGTTCGTAGACTTCGAGACGGTCTTTGCCAAGACTGCAGGAATCGCTCAGCTGCCAAAGGCCATGCGCATCCGAAAGCTGCCCTAGCCCAATGTCGCCAAGGCACGCTTTGCCCGCGCCGATGAAAATGGGTGCCCGGTACAATAACAGCCGGTCCACCAACCCGGCTTTCAAAAAAGCGGTAGCGGTTGCAGCGCCGCCTTCAACCATCAGATTATTGCAATCCAGCTTTGCGATGTCCGCCGGCGCACGGATGATTTCCCACCCGTCGGGGGCATCACCGCTGCCCAGCATGACCTTGCGCGGCGACCGGTGTTCGAGCCCTGCAAGCCGCACATTCAATTGCGGTGCGTCTGCTTTTACGGTGCCCGATCCGACCAAAATAACGTCTGCCCGCGCGCGTTCAGTGTGGCTATGCGCGCGCGCGACATCACCCGTAATCCACCGGCTGCTGCCATCGGCCATGGCGATTTGACCATCCAACGATGTCGCGATTTTCAACGTTACAAATGGCCGCCGCCGCTGCATGCGGTTCAGAAATCCGGCGAGGCTTTTGCGCGCCTCGGACGCCATGACGCCAGTTTCGACAGCGATGCCCGATGCCATGAGCGCCTTGATGCCCTCACCCGCAGTCCGTGGATCGGGGTCCTGCAGCGCAACGACAACGCGTGCTGGCCGGGCGTCCATTAGCAGCACGGCGCAAGCCGGTCCGCGGTCGGATTGATGCGCACAGGGCTCAAGCGTGACGTACATAACGCTGCCGTGCGCTGCAGAACCAGCCTGCGCCAGCGCCATGGCTTCTGCGTGGGGGCGCCCCCCCTCTTGCGTCCAGCCGCGTCCAACGACGATGCCTTCTTTGACAATGATACAGCCGACCGAGGGGTTCAGCCCCGTCTGGCCAACCCCACGTTCCGCCAACGCCAAAGCTGCGGCCATGAAGCGGTGATCAGCGGTGGTTATTGTTTTGCTCCCGCGGCAGCGTCTTTGGCTTGCGCATCTTTTTGCGCACGCTCAAGCTGGGCTTCACGCTCAATCTTTTCCACGTCCATCCCGACGGCACGACCAAATGCTTTATAGGCCTCTTTTTCGCGGGCGCGCATTTCGTCTTTTCGCTTTTGATATTCAGCGATCGCCGCTTTCGATTCCTCGATTGTGCGCGTCGCGGGCCAGCTTTCGAAATAGATCACGGTTGGCGGCGGCGGCTTCGCCTTTTCAAGCGTATCGAGATAAAATGTGTAGATGATAATCGCCGTCGGCACACAGGCAGCAAGAAACAGCCACGGGCTATGCGTGCCCGTCGTGCGGAAAAAGTTGATCAGATCTGTGCCCGCATTGCGCAGCGAGACATCTTTAAAAAACGACATGGCTATCCAATAAGACCGATATCGCGCAATTTCCAGTGCGCGATGTAAAGAGGCTGGGCTTATCGCCCACTGCGGAACGCGTTTGTAATGGGGTAGCGGCGATCCCGCCCGAAGTTGCGTGTGCCAAGCTTTACCCCCGGAGGTGCCTGCCGCCGTTTATACTCGGCCAGATAGAGCAGCCTTTCAATCCGCACGACCGTGTCACGATCAAAGCCTTGGGCGACGACCTCATCGACCGAGCGCTCTTCCTCCACCAAGGCATGCAGCATTTTATCAAGGACCGGATAATCCGGAAGCGAATCGCTGTCTTTCTGGTCCGGCCGCAATTCCGCACTGGGGGGCTTAGTAATGATATTGTCGGGTATCACGGGGCCATCCCGGCCCAGACCGATGCGCGGCTTGTGCGCATTGCGCCATTCGGAAATGGCAAAAACCGTCATTTTATAGGCATCTTTTATCGGGTTATAACCACCGGCCATATCGCCATAAATCGTCGCATAGCCGACGCTCATTTCGCTTTTATTGCCCGTCGTCAAAAGCATATGTCCAAATTTGTTGGACAGGGCCATCAACGTGACCCCGCGGATACGCGATTGAATATTCTCTTCGGTAATGTCGACATCGCGGTCGGCAAAGCTGCCCGAGAGCATAGCATCGAAAGCGCCAACGGCCGGCGAGATAGGAATCGTATCAATCCGGCACCCGATCATTTCAGCGCATTGCGCAGCATCGTCCAGACTGGATTGGCTGGTATAGCGGCTCGGCAACATCACACACCAGACGCGATCCGGCCCAAGCGCATCAGCGGCGATTGCGGCGCATATCGCACTATCGATGCCGCCAGACATGCCCAACACGACGCCGGGAAAGCCGTTGCTGTTCACATAATCGCGCAGGCCAGTGACCATGGCGCTGTAGATATCCGCGGGATGGTCTTCCCAAAGCGCCTTTGGCCCATCTGCACATTGCCAGCCATTATCGCCGCGCGTCCAATGCGTCATACGCAGATGCTCTTCCCAGTCGGGCAAGCGATGTGCCGCCGCACCATCCGCGTTCAGGACAAAGGAACTGCCGTCGAACACCAGCTCGTCCTGCCCACCGACACGATTTAGAAACATCAGCGGCAATCCGGTTTCGCGCACACGTGCGGCAAAAACCTCTTCCAAACGCCGGTCATCCTTGTCGATTTCATATGGGCTGCCGTTGGTCGAAATAAGCAACTCAGCGCCGCGTTCCTTCAAATGGAGGCTAACCGGGGCCAGCCAGCCATCTTCGCAAATCGGAACGCCAATGCGCACGCCCTTAAACAGCACGGGTTCTGGCATGGGGCCAGATGCAAAAATCCGCTTTTCATCAAAGGTTCCGTAATTGGGCAGCTCATGCTTGTAACGCACGGCAGCAATTTGACCGCCATCGAGCAGCGCGATTCCGTTGTACAACGCGCCATCGTCGAGGAATATCGAACCGACAAGCATGGCGGGCCCGCCATCGGCTGTCGCTTCCGCCAGCTTGGCAAGCTCCACCGCAGCGCGCGCGGCAAAGGCTGGCTTCAGCACCAAATCCTCGGCCGGATAGCCAATCAACTGCTGTTCAGGAAACACGATCAGGTCGGCATCTGTCGCTTTTGCACGCCAATCAAGCATCTTGCCGGCGTTGCCTGCCAGGTCACCCACGCGCTGGTTAAGCTGCGCCATTGCAATATTGAGCCGATTTGTCATTTCACCACCCTATTGTCCACAATGTAGCGGGGCAAGCCGATTGTCAGGCCAGTTGCGCGTCGCTAAGGCGTTTGGCGAAACTTTGGCGCGCGATTCAAAGCTCAGGGGTCCGGGGACACGCACATGAAATTGATGACAGGTAACAGCAACCTTCCTTTGGCGAAGGGCATTGCAGATTATATGAACTTGCCGCTGACCGACGCCAGCGTGCGCCGCTTCGCCGACAATGAGATTTTCGTCGAAATCCATGAAAATGTCCGCGGCGAGGATATGTTTGTTATCCAATCGACCAGCCACCCTGCAAATGACAATTTGATGGAATTACTGATCATGATTGATGCGTTGCGCCGTGCATCGGCAAAACGCATCACTGCGGTTCTTCCTTATTTCGGCTATGCGCGGCAGGATCGCAAACCAGGACCACGCACGCCCATTTCGGCGAAGCTTGTCG
>JAIXYC010000166.1 GCA_027490455.1 Sphingomonadales bacterium | reverse complement strand
GATTTCCGGCTGACCGCGGTGAACCGTGGCGGGCACAGCAGCGTGCCGCGTCCTGACAATGCGATATATGCGTTGGCCAATGCACTCACCGCAGTGGAGCGTCATCGCTTTCCCGCCATGATTAACGATGCCACCCGTGCGAGTTTCGAGATGCTGGCAAAAGGCGATAGTGGCCAATTTGGCGAATTGTTGCGCAGATATCTGGCCGATCCCCAAGATCGCGAAACGGCCGATCTGTTAGAAGCGATGGACCCCGGAAGCACGCGCACGCGCTGTGTTGCAACGATGTTGTCGGGCGGTCACGCACCCAATGCCTTGCCCCAAAACGCCGAAGCCAATGTGAACTGCCGCATTTTTCCCGGCGTCAAAACAGAGGATGTCCGGCAGCAATTGCAAGCGCTTTCAGGGCCGGATGTCACGGTGTCGGCTGTTGAAGGATCGCAAACACCCGAAACCGCACCATCACCGATGCGCGATGACATAACGCAAGCATATCGGGCCGCTGTCGCAACCCGCTTTCCTAATGCGCCCGTTTTGCCATTCCAGTCGGCGGGCGCTACCGACGGGGCGTTTTTACGGTCCGCCGGCATTCCCGTTTATGGATTTGGTGGCCTTTGGAGCATCGTAGGACAGAAAGAGGGCGCGCATGGCCTAGATGAACGCGTCTGGGCCGAAGGATTCCATGGCCAGGTCCCTATCTGGATGGAAATGTTGCGACGGGTGGCTGGTAACTGACAGGGTGCATTTCATGCACTATTGCTATTGCGAACTGTTATCAGAAAAAGCCTTGGCTTTGGACCTTTATTGGGTTGTTATCCACAGCGATTCGGCGTAACGACGCCGCAATTCCGCTAAAAAGCCCTAAGGGAAGGACAGTTTTGTATGGCTCGCAAAAAAATTGCGCTTATTGGCGCCGGTAATATCGGCGGCACACTTGCTCACCTCGCAGCATTGAAAGGCCTCGGCGACATCGTCTTGTTTGACGTTGTTGAAGGCGTTCCCCAGGGCAAGGCGCTTGACCTGTCGCAATGTGGCCCCGTCGAAGGCTTCGATGCCAAGATTACCGGCTCCAACGATTATGCCGACATTGCTGGCGCCGACGTGATCATCGTCACCGCTGGTGTCGCGCGCAAGCCCGGCATGAGCCGCGATGATTTGCTGGGCATCAACCTGAAGGTCATGAAGGCCGTGGGCGAAGGCATTGCTGCGAACGCGCCAAACGCATTTGTCATCTGCATCACCAACCCGCTCGACGCGATGGTATGGGCGTTGCGTGAATTCTCCGGCCTGCCACACCACATGGTTGTCGGCATGGCAGGCGTTCTCGATTCTGCACGTTTCAGCCACTTCCTTGCGGACGAATTCAATGTGTCGGTAAAAGACGTCACAAGCTTCGTGCTTGGCGGCCATGGCGACACGATGGTGCCCGTCATTCAATATTCAACTGTCTCGGGGATTCCCGTTCCAGATCTCATCAAAATGGGCTTTTCGACCCAAGAACGCATTGACGCAATCGTTCAGCGCACGCGCAGCGGCGGCGGTGAAATTGTGGGTCTGCTTAAAACGGGCTCTGCGTTCTATGCACCGGCAACCAGCGGTATCGCGATGGCCGAAGCCTATTTGAACGACCAAAAGCGCGTTCTTCCAGCCGCGGCGCATCTGACCGGCCAATATGGCGTCGACAATCTATATGTCGGCGTACCTGTCGTCATTGGCGCGGGCGGCGTTGAAAAGGTCGTCGAAATCGCGCTTGATGATGAAGCCAAGGGCAACCTCGCAGTCAGCGTCGATGCGGTCAAAGAACTGCTTGTCGCATGTAAGGCAATTGATTCCTCGCTGAACTAAGCGAACCCCAGAATTTAGGAGACGTATGTGAGCATCCTCATCAACAAAAACACCAAGGTCATCACCCAAGGTATGACGGGTGCCACTGGCACATTCCATACCGAGCAGGCGCTTGCTTATGGCACGCAGATGGTCGGCGGTGTTACGCCCGGCAAGGGCGGAACAACGCATATTGGCTTGCCAATGTTTGACACGGTGCTTGAGGCCAAGCAAACAACAGGTGCGGATGCGTCGGTTGTGTATGTGCCGCCACCCTTTGCGGCCGATTCAATCCTTGAAGCCATCGACGCAGAAATCCCGTTGATCGTTTGCATCACCGAAGGCATTCCTGTGCTCGACATGGTCAAGGTAAAGCGCGCATTGTCGGGTTCGAAGTCGCGCCTGATTGGTCCAAACTGCCCTGGCGTTCTGACACCCAATGAATGCAAAATCGGCATCATGCCCGGCAGCATCTTCTCCGCAGGTTCGGTCGGCGTCGTCTCACGTTCAGGCACGCTCACTTATGAAGCCGTGTTCCAGACCACAGCAGAAGGCCTTGGCCAGACCACTGCGGTTGGCATTGGCGGTGACCCCGTCAACGGCACCAACTTCATCGATTGCCTTGAGCTGTTCCTTGCCGATGATGCGACCAAGTCCATCATCATGATCGGTGAAATCGGCGGCAGCGCAGAAGAAGAAGCTGCACAGTTCCTGATCGACGAAGCCAAGAAGGGCCGCAAAAAGCCAATGGCTGGTTTCATCGCCGGACGCACCGCACCTCCCGGACGCCGCATGGGCCATGCCGGCGCCATCGTATCGGGCGGCAAGGGCGACGCCGAAAGCAAGATCGCAGCAATGGAAGCAGCCGGCATCCGCGTATCGCCGTCACCATCATTGCTCGGCAAGACATTGGTCGAAGTGCTGAAGGGTTGATTTTGATCCTCCCCGTTCGCGGGGAGGTGGCAACTGGTGCGTAAGTACCGGGTGACGGAGGGGCCTTCCGTCTGACGCTGGGTTAGAGCGGCAACTCCCCTCCACCATCCTGCGGATGGTTCCCCTCCCCACATATGGGGAGGATTTGGAGAAGTAACATGGGTCTTGAAAACCAAGATTTTGAAACTGAGCAAGGTCCAAGCTGGGCACGTTCGAATTGGCCTTTGTCCATCACCGATGATCTGACGGCCTCGCTTGATCCGACGCAGATGGCTGTCGAAGTGAAGGCTGCGGCGAAGGCCGCTGGCAAGCCCATGGCAGAAGCCGACGCGGTTGCCGCAGCGAGCGATTCCATTCGCGCAATGATGCTGGTCCGCACCTATCGTGTGCGCGGGCATCTGGCGGCAAACCTTGATCCGCTTGGTCTTTCCAAGCAGGATATTCCCGCCGACCTTACCCCCGAATATCATGGTTTTTCTGGCGCAGACCTCGACAAGCGGGTCTATGTCGGCGGCACGCTTGGTCTCGAATGGACCACGGTTCGTGAACTCGTCGATACACTGCGCGCCAATTATTGTGGCCCAGTTGGCCTCGAATATATGCACATTTCCGACGTCGAAGAGCGCCGGTTCCTGCAAGAGCGGATGGAGGGCAAAGATGCCGCCATCCAGTTTACGCCCGAAGGCAAAAAAGCCATCCTCGGTAAAGTCATTGAGGCGGAGCAGTACGAAAAATTCCTTGGCCGCAAATATGTAGGTACGAAGCGGTTCGGCCTTGATGGTGGCGAATCGATGATTCCCGCACTCGAAGCCGTCATCAAATATGGTGGCCAGCTGGGTGTGCGCGAAATCGTTTACGGCATGCCGCATCGCGGCCGTCTCAACGTTTTGGCCAATGTGATGGCAAAGCCATACCGCATCATCTTCCACGAATTTTCCGGCGGAAGCGCGAACCCTGATGATGTTGGCGGTTCGGGCGATGTGAAATATCACCTCGGCACCAGCACCGACCGCGAATTTGACGGCATCAAGGTGCATATGAGCCTTGTGCCAAACCCCTCGCACCTTGAAGCGGTGAATCCGGTGGTGCTCGGTAAGGTACGCGCAAACCAAACGGCACGCGACGACCTTGGCAAGCATGAACAAGTGCTGCCCGTGCTTCTGCATGGTGACGCGGCCTTTGCTGGTCAGGGCATCGTTTGGGAGTGCCTCGGCTTTTCCGGCATTCGTGGGTATAATACCGGCGGTTGCTTGCACTTTATCGTGAACAACCAGGTTGGTTTCACGACCAGCCCGCAATATGCGCGGTCTTCGCCTTATCCATCCGACGTAGCCAAGGGCGTTCAAGCGCCGATTTTCCACGTCAATGGTGATGACCCCGAAGCGGTAACCTTCGCCTGTAAAATTGCGATTGAATTCCGCCAGACATTCCACCGCGACATCGTCATCGACATGTGGTGCTACCGCCGCTTTGGCCATAATGAAGGCGATGAACCCGGTTTCACGCAGCCATTGATGTACAAGGTCATCAAGGGCCACCCCGCTGTCAGCAGCTTGTACGCCAAACGGCTTGAGGCCGAGGGTGTGATCGATGCAAACTGGGCGGACGAGCACGCCATGCGCTTTGTGCAGACGCTGGAGCAGGAATTTACGAGCGCAGCCGACTATAAACCCAATGCCGCAGACTGGTTTGGCGGACGTTGGTCGGGCCTTTCCAAGCCCGCCGATCCCGAAACCGCCCGCCGGAATGTGCAAACAGGTATTTCCAAAAAGCTGTTTGACAGCATGGGCCGCACGCTGACCACTGTGCCCGAAGGCCACAATATTCACCCGACACTCAATCGTGTGCTCGATGCCAAAAAAGCCATGTTCAGCACAGGCGCGAACTTTGACTGGGCAACAGGCGAAGCGCTCGCTTTCGGGTCTTTGCTTTCCGAAGGTTATGGCGTGCGTTTATCAGGCCAAGATTCGGGCCGCGGTACGTTCAGCCAACGCCACGGCGTCTGGGTCGACCAGACGACTGAGGAAAAATATATCCCGCTGGCAACATTGCCACATGGCCGTTTTGAAATTCTCGACAGTCCCTTGTCGGAATTCGGCGTGCTGGGTTTTGAATATGGCTATGCCGGTGCCGAACCCAAGACACTGGTGCTTTGGGAAGCGCAATTTGGCGACTTCGTGAATGGTGCGCAAACCATGATCGATCAGTTTATTGCCGCCGGTGAAGCGAAATGGTTGCGCGCCAATGGCCTCGTGATGCTGTTGCCGCACGGCTATGAAGGACAAGGTCCGGAGCACAGCTCGGCGCGGCTCGAGCGCTTCCTGCAATTGTGCGCCGAAGACAATATTCAGGTCGCAAACTGCACGACGCCTGCAAATTATTTCCATTTGCTGCGCCGGCAGATGGCACGTCCATTCCGCAAACCGCTTATCGTCATGACGCCAAAATCATTGTTACGGCACAAGCTTGCGGTGTCCAAGGCAGAGGATTTCCAAGGCGAAAGCCACTTCATGCGGATCCTGTCGGACACCAACGCGCCTGCGGACAAGGATGTCAAACGGCTGGTCCTATGTTCGGGTAAGGTTGCCTATGACCTTATGGAAGCGCGCGATGCATCGGGTGACAAGAACACTGCGATTGTCCGCATCGAGCAGCTATATCCATTCCCGGCCGAACCATTGATTGTCCGGTTGAAGCGCATGACCAATTTGGAAGAGGTCGTTTGGGCCCAGGAAGAGCCGCGCAACGCCGGCAGCTGGAGCTTCGTCGACCCCTATCTGGAAGAATGCCTCGCAGAAGCCAATGTCGGCCCAGCCCGCGCACGTTATGCCGGACGCAAAGCCGCAGCCGCGACAGCCACGGGTCTTGCCAAGCGCCACCAAGCCGAACAGGCCGCGTTGGTTGCAGAAGCATTGGGCCACAATGTCCGCGAAGAAATCCGTCGCCAACGCACCGGGGGAGCCAAGCCGGTTACCCCTCCATCCTCCTGAGGATTGAATTATGAGCACTGAAGTTAAAGTCCCCGTATTGGGCGAGTCCATCACTGAAGCAACCCTTGGCCAATGGCTGAAGAAACCGGGTGAGCCGGTTGCGGTCGATGAACCGATAGCCAGCCTTGAAACCGACAAGGTCGCGGTCGAAGTGCCGTCGCCTGTTGCCGGCATCATGGGTGCATATGCCGTTGAGGAAGGCGCGACCGTTAATGTTGGCGCCGTCATTGGTTCGATCGATGCTGGTACCGGCGCTGCCGCAGCACCTGCTGCTGCCGCGTCCGCTGTAGCCCCCGCCGTTACGAGCACCGCTGCGCCTGCGCCGGCCGCTGCTTCCGAAAATAGCGATCTGCCCTTGTCGCCTGCGGTCCGCCGCTTGGTGCTTGAGCTCGGCATTGACCCAAGCAAGATCAAAGGCACCGGCAAGGACGGCCGCCTGACCAAGGAAGATGTTGTTGCAGCTGCAAAGGGTGCGCCTGCGCCAGCAGCCACTTCGGCATCAACGGCAACGCCCGCTGCGTCTGCGCCAACAGGTGCGCGTCAGGAAGAGCGCGTAAAGATGACGCGCCTGCGCCAGACAATCGCAAAGCGTTTGAAGTCTGCACAAGACACAGCGGCGCTGCTGACGACATTTAACGATGTCGATATGTCCGCCGTGATCGAAGCGCGCGCGACCTATAAAGACCTGTTTGAAAAGAAGCACGGCGTGCGCCTCGGCTTCATGGGCTTCTTTACCAAGGCTGTTGCTTTGGCAGCGCGAGACGTTCCTGCCGTAAATGCGCAGATCGATGGCGACGAAATCGTCTATCACAATTATCTCGACGTCTCGGTCGCGGTAAGTGCGCCAAATGGCCTCGTTGTTCCTGTCGTACGCAACGCGGATGCCATGAGCTTTGCCCAGATTGAAAAGGCCATTGGTGATTTTGGCGCAAAGGCCAAGGCTGGCGCGCTCACCATGGAGGATATGTCTGGCGGAACCTTCACCATTTCCAACGGCGGCGTGTTCGGCAGCCTGATGTCGACCCCGATTATCAACCCGCCACAGTCCGCTGTGCTGGGTCTTCACCGTATCGAAGACCGCGCTGTCGTCCGCGACGGACAGGTTGTTGTTCGCCCAATGATGTATTTGGCGCTAAGCTATGACCACCGCCTCATCGACGGCCGCGAGGCAGTGACCTTCCTGAAAATCGTCAAAGAGGCGATTGAAGACCCGACCCGGTTGTTGATCGACCTTTAAGGAGCTGAGCAATGGCAGAACATGATTATGACCTGATCGTTATCGGTGCGGGTCCCGGCGGTTATGTTGCCGCAATCCGTGCCGCACAACTCGGTCTGAAAACAGCCTGCGTCGAAAGCCGCGAGACATTGGGTGGCACGTGCCTCAACGTCGGCTGCATTCCGTCGAAAGCTTTGCTGCATGCATCCGAAATGTATCATGAGGCACAATCGGGTTCGCTGGCGAAATTCGGTATCAATTTTAAGGGCGTCTCGCTCAACCTCGACCAAATGCACGCCGAAAAAGCGAAGGCTGTGTCCGAATTGACCGGCGGCATCGAGTTTCTGTTTAAAAAGAACAAGGTTGATTGGCTCAAGGGCCGCGCAGCATTCACGTCCGCCAACAGCATTGATGTGGCCGGCAAAAATTACACCGCCAAAAACATCATGGTCGCGACAGGATCATCGGTAACGCCATTACCCGGTGTCGAAATAGACCAAAAAGTTATCGTCGATTCCACCGGCGCGCTGGCTTTGCCAAAGGTGCCAAAGCACATGGTCGTCATCGGCGGCGGTGTTATTGGACTTGAGCTTGGAAGTGTCTGGTTACGTCTTGGTGCGCAAGTGACTGTGGTCGAATATCTTGACCAGATCCTGCCCGGCATGGACGGCGAAGTCCGCAAGGAAGCCGCCAAGATCTTCAAAAAACAGGGCTTCAACCTGCGCATGGGCACCAAGGTTACCGGCGCAACGGTCAAGGGCGGCATGGCCACGCTGACGGTTGAACCATCGGCAGGCGGTGCAAGCGAAACGATTGAAGCGGATTGCGTACTCGTGGCGATTGGCCGCCGTCCAAATACCGATGGCCTTGCAATGGAAAAGGCAGGTCTCACGGTCAACACGCGCGGACAGATTGAAATCGGACATGATTTCCAGACCAATGTCCCCGGCATCTACGCGATCGGCGACGTTTGCCCGGGTCCGATGCTGGCGCATAAGGCCGAAGACGAAGGCATTGCCGCGGCTGAATTTGTTGCGGGCCTGACGGGTATCGTTAACCATGACGTCATCCCGGGCGTGGTCTACACCTACCCTGAAATCGCCAGTGTTGGCCTGACCGAAGAAGAAGCGAAGGCACATGCTGCGGCTTCGGGTAGCGAGATCAAGGTCGGCAAATTCCCGATGATGGCCAACAGCCGTGCGAAAACAAATCGCACCACGGACGGTTTCGTCAAGGTCATTGCCGATGCAAAAACCGACCACGTGCTTGGCGTGCATATCATCGCATCCATCGCCGGAAGCATGATCGCCGAAGCAGCCGTGGCTATGGAATTCGGTGCCACGTCGGAAGACATCGCGTACACTTGCCATGCCCACCCGACCCATGCCGAAGCCTTGAAGGAAGCGGCCATGGCCGTGACCGGCAAACCGATTCACATGTGATGATTACGCAAGCGGCCCAAATAGCCCCGGCCATGATTTCATGGCTGGACCTATTTGGGATCGCTGTATTTGCCGCATCAGGCGCTCTTGCCGCGGCGCAACGCAAGCAAACGCTCGTCACCTTCTCCTTCTTTGCGCTGGTTACCGGCGTGGGTGGCGGCACCGTTCGTGACTTGCTCATCGGTGCGCCCGTTTTCTGGGTGCAGGATTGGCGTGTTGCCGCAACCTGCCTTGTGACCGCCGGGCTGGTATGGATAACGCCGCAGCATCTTTGGAAGCCGCGTGCGCTCGACTGGTTTGATGCTGTGGGCATTGCCATTTACGCTGTGTTCGGCACCTGGAAATCACTTACGCTTGGCGTTCCGTTGCTTCCCGCAATGATGATGGGCGTCATCACCGCCTGCGTCGGCGGCATCATTCGCGATGTGCTGGCGGGTGAGCCGTCGATCCTGCTGAAGCCCGAAATCTATGTAACAGCTGCGGCGCTGGCATCAGGGCTATTTGGCCTATCATTATTTATCGGCCTGCCCGTTCTGCCTGCCGCTATTTTCAGCGCGGCTGCCGGATTCGCATTGCGCGCGATGGCGATTTGGAAAGGCTGGGCAATCCCCGCCTATCGGGGTTAGTTACCGGACGCGGTTCGGGAAAAGCTTCGTCAAATTCGCAATTTTTGGTTTGTCCCATTGCACAATATACCGGTGATTGGGGTTCTTCGCCATGAAGTCCTGATGATAGCTTTCGGCCGGAAAGAAGCTGATGGGCTCAAGCGTCGTAACAATGGGTTTCTTCCAATATCCAGCCTTGTTCAATTGCGCCACATAGGCACGCGCCGCCTTTTGCTGCGCTGCGTTGGCGGGGAATATCGCGGATCGATATTGCTTGCCGCGGTCGGGGCCTTGGCGGTTCAATTGGGTCGGATCATGCGCCACCGAAAAGAATATGTGGAGTAGTTCGCCATAGCCCACCACGGCAGGGTTATATTGGATTCGAACAGATTCGGCATGCTTGGTGGCGCCCGAGCTGACGAGATCATAGTCAGCCGTTGACCGCGTCCCACCAGAATAGCCCGACTCCACGCGCGTCACGCCTTTCACGCGTTCAAACACAGCCTCCACACCCCAGAAGCAACCACCGGCAAAAACCGCCGTCTGCAGGCCCTTTGGTTCAGCAATTTTCGTTAATGGAGCCGCGATCCGAATGCCCTCTTCGGCATGCGCAGTGCCGACAGCAGATCCAAAGTCGGATCCGCACCCTGTCATCAAACCAAACAGCAGCGCGACATGTACCGCGCGGATAACGCATTTAGGGGTGTGGGGCAGCCGCTTCATATGAGGGACCTCCAACGGACACAGACCGTGTTGCTTCTGCACTATGATCATTCGCGCTGGCCGGTTTGATAATGGCCAGCCCAGCCAAACCGAGCGCAAATCCGCCGGCCAGACTGAGGAAAAGATCCGAACGCACAAAGTTATAAAGACGGTCCATATTTTATCTCTGACATATTGCACAGATGGGCGCCGAAACAGCTATGTGCGTCGGCTTCGGAAGCTTTCACCAGAAAACACATTAAACGTGCATGAACGCCGTTCAGCGTGACGCCCGTATTATGATCAAGTGAGCGCGGCGCACGCTGCTTGGATACGGGTGCATGCTTCCTTGAGGATATCCGACGAGGTTGCATAAGAAATCCGGAAGCCTGGCGACAGACCGAAGGCCCCGCCATGCACCGCAGCCACGCGATAATCATCGAGGAAATAATCGATGAGATCCGCATCGGTTTCGATCTTCTTGCCCTTGGGCGTCGTCTTGCCCATCACGCCGGTTGCATCGGGATAGACATAAAATGCGCCCTCTGGCGTTGGGCAGCTAAGCCCTGGTGCGTCGTTCAGCATTGCGACGACAAGGTCGCGGCGCTCGCGGAAAGCGATGTTGCGTTCACGCAAGAAATCCTGTGGCCCGTTAAGCGCGGCAAGCACCGCATATTGTGAGATTGAACAGGGATTGCTCGTCGATTGCGACTGCAAATCCGCCATCGCCTTAATCAGCCATGCCGGGCCACCCGCATAGCCGATGCGCCAACCGGTCATGGCATAGGCCTTGGACGCGCCGTTCATGGTGAGGGTGCGATCATAGAGTTCGGGGCACACTTGCAACATCGTCGCAAAGGGCGACTGCGCATACCAAATATGTTCGTACATATCGTCGGACAGCAGCAGCACCTGCGGATGGCGCAACAGCACTTCGCCCAATTCTTTTAACTCATCCGCATCATAAGCAGCGCCCGTCGGGTTGGACGGCGAATTCAGAATCAACCAGCGCGTCTTCGGCGTAATCGCTGCTTCCAGTTGTTCGGGCGTGATTTTATAATTTTGCGCCGCAGTCGCCATAACGATCACGGGCGTACCGCCGGCGAATTGAACGATATCGGGATAGCTGACCCAATAAGGTGCGGGGATGATGACCTCATCGCCCTGATCAATCGTTGCGACCAGCGCGTTGAACAAGGTGTGCTTGCCACCGGAGTTTACCGTGATCTGCTTTGGCGTATATTCAATGCCATTGTCGCGCTTGAATTTTGCGATGATCGCCTGCTTGAGCGGCGCGATACCATCCACTGCGGTATATTTCGTCATGCCGTCACGAATGGCCTGAATGGCGGCGTCTTTGACGAATTCTGGCGTGTCGAAATCGGGTTCACCAGCCGACAGTCCAATGACATCGATGCCCTGTGATTTAAGGTCAATCACACGTCCGGACATGGCAAGCGTCGCTGAAGGGGCAATCCGGCCGAGCGCGGCCGACAGACGGTCATTCATCATCAAAACTTTCGGGCAAAAATGAACAGAAGTTGCGCGCTTGCCCCTAAAGCCTCGCTAAAAGTTACGCAACCCTATGCGCTCGTATTAATCCACGTGCGCTGTTCCCGACAAAAAAACCACCCGCCAGATCATCGGCTGTCAGGTCCGCTTCTTGGGCTTCACCGGCGTCGATAAGCGCCCGGCGAAGCACAGACGGCAGCAGTCCGGTTTCGAGCCGCGGCGTCAGCAAAACGCCACCCCGTTCAACAAATAATGCAGTGATGCTACCTTCGGTTAAACGGCCATCTGCACCGACGAAGATAACTTCGTCACAATCGGTGCGTGCTTTTCGCGCGTTATCGTAAAAGGCCCGATCACTAATCTTGTGCCGAAGCCGGAAATCTTCCGCGGGGACGGGCAGCGGAACAACGGCAACGCGCCAGTCGGTAACATCCTGCAGCGGGCTGATCTCAATCGCGACTGCACCATGCCGCGAAACCATCAGCCGGATTTTCGAAAGCTGATCGAGATGAAAAATGCTGGCGTGCAGCCGGTTGCGCAATGCGTGCCGGTCAAATTCAAATCCGAACAACTGCGCGCTGGCCTTCATGCGTTCAAGATGCAACTCCAGCCGAAGGATTCCGGCCATCGGTTCAAAACGCATGGTTTCGATCAGATCAAATCCAGTATCGTCCACCTTGGCAAATTCCCCCTTGGCCAAACATTCTGCCCATTCGTCTGCTTCGTTGGAATCGGCGACAACGCCTGATCCCAGCCCGAGTGAAAGCGTCTTTGTGGAATCGCACAGGGTAAAAGTACGAATGGCGACGTTGAAGGCGGCATCGCCATTGGCATCAATACGCCCGATGGAACCGCAATATATTCCGCGTGGCGTCGTTTCCACTTCTTCGACGACCTGCATCGCGCGGATTTTTGGCGCGCCTGTAATCGACCCGCATGGAAATAATGCCGTTATGACGTCAACCGCATCCACACCCTCGTTCAGCACACCGGTGACGGTCGAGGTCATCTGGTGAACGGTGGGATAGCTTTCGACATGAAACAATTCAGGCACGGCGACGGTGCCCGCGGCGCACACACGGGCGAGATCATTGCGGAGGAGATCGACGATCATCAGATTTTCCGCCCGTTGTTTCGGGTCGGTGCGCAAGAGCTCCGCAACATCGCTATCCTGTTGCGGGTCGGCTTGCCTTGTCGCGGTGCCCTTCATCGGTTTTGTCGTCACGCGCTGGTCTTTAAGCGCAAAAAACAGTTCGGGCGAAAAGGACAGATAATGCGCGTCCCCCGTATAGATGACACCGCCATAGCCCGCCTTCGCGCGGCTGCGCAGCGCCGCATATAAGGCCAGCGGATCGCCGGCATAATCGGCCGAAAGCGGAAAGGTCAGATTGGCCTGATAAATGTCTCCGGCGTGGATATAATCCTGAACAGCCGCAAAGGCATCGGCATATTCTGCGCGCGAAATCGCGGGGCGCAGTTCCGACAAATATGCACCCGCCGGATCGGGTAGATATGACGGCACGACGTCAGCAGAAATTGTGCTGTAGCTGCGAAACAAGCCGAACCACGCCAGCGGCCCGCTGCGTTCCTGCCCAAGATTTAGCAGGAAATGCTGCCCACATTCATAGCCCAAGAACCCAGCGGCGTGCAGCCCACCCCGCTGCGCATCCCGCACGGCATTTAACACAGCATCGACTTCATCAACGCTATTGGCGGTCCATATTTCAACCGGGTCAACATATAGCCGCGCAGGCGACGCCCCGTGCATGCGGGCATCGTCGAGCAGCACATAAGGACGATCTGTCGGGATCTTCATATGCGCAGCTGAATCGACAATGCCCAAGGCTTTAGCCGTTTAGCCGTTCCGCATGCCAAGCGAGATGTTCGGCCATAAAGGTCGAGATGAAATAATAGCTGTGATCATAGCCCGGCTGCATGCGAATTTCGGCACGCTG
>JAIXYC010000097.1 GCA_027490455.1 Sphingomonadales bacterium | reverse complement strand
GATTTGGTGAAACATGACGGCCGTTTCTATTGTTACATTCCGGCGCGAACACCCGAAAAGAAATCGATCTACGTCATCACCGCGGATAAGATCGAAGGGCCGTGGAGCGACCCGGTTGACCTGAATTTGCCCCTGCATATCGACCCTGCGCATGTCGCAGATGATGACGGCACGCGTTGGCTGTTCCTGTCCGGTGGAGACCGCGTTCAGCTATCAGGCGACGGCTTATCAACCGTCGGCCATGTCGAGCATGTCTACGACCCGTGGCGTTATCCCGAAGAATGGGTTGTTGAAACATTCGCGCCCGAAGGTCCGAAGATCATGAAGCGCGGCGGCTATTGGTATATGACGACTGCGGTGGGCGGCACCGCTGGCCCGCCCACTGGCCATATGGTCATCATGGCGCGCAGCAAATCGCTGGCTGGTCCATGGGAAAATTGCCCGCGCAATCCGTTAATCCGCACTCTTTCGGCACGTGAAAAATGGTGGTCGCGCGGCCATGCGACATTGTTCGAAGGCCCGGGTGGCACATATTGGATGATGTATCATGGCTATGAAAATGGCTATTGGACCTTGGGCCGGCAGACGCTGCTTGAGTCTGTAAAATGGGATGCTGATGGCTGGCCGCGTCCATTGGGGGGTGATCTGTCCCGCCCGATTAAGAAGCCGCGCGACATCGGCCCTCAACCGCATGGCGCGCCATTGTCGGATGATTTTTCGACGGATAAAATGGGTACGCAATGGGCGTTTTATGATCCGGCCCAGAACGAAGCCAGCAGGCTGAAGCGGGTGGACGGCACATTGCATATGGCGGCCAAGGGCAAGACGCCGTCAGATTGCTCGCCCTTATGCGCGTTGGCAGGCGATCAGGCGTATCGCGTCATTGTGGATATCGAGGCCGATCCCCGGGCGGAAGGCGGCTTATTGCTGTTCTACAATCGCCGGCTTTATGCAGGATTGGGTTTTGGCAGCAAAGGCGTTGTCATGCATCGCTACGGCCTGCAACGGCCGCGCGGCGCCATTCCCGGGCAACGCGACCCCGGCGGCAATGCTGTGTCAAAACTGTCAATCCGTCTGACGAATGACCACAACATCCTGACCATTCACACCAGCGATGATGGCCGCAAGACATGGCGCAAGTTCGATGTTCAGATGGAAGTATCGGGCTACCACCATAACGTCGCTTACGACTTCCTTTCGCTGCGTCCAGCGCTCTATGCCGCCGGACAAGGCGAGGTCCGCTTTCGCAATTTCACCTATGAGGCATTATCTTGACTAAGCCCTTGAAACTTCATCCTGACCGGCTTTTTCCAACGGACCCTGCCGTTCGGGATATCTCCCGCCGGTTATATGCCGACGTCGCTGGCTTGCCGATCATCAGCCCACATGGTCACACCGACCCGGAGTGGTGGGCGACCGATGCGTCTTTTGGCAATGCGACGGAATTGCTTCTGCATCCCGATCATTACGTCCTGCGCATGTTATATTCACAAGGCGTTCCGCTTGAGGCGCTGGGCATCCGCAACGCCGATGCGGACCCACGCGAAAGCTGGCGACTGTTTGCAGAACGTTATCATCTGTTTCGGGGAACGCCCTCGCGTATGTGGCTCGATTGGGTCTTTGCCGAAAGCTTTGGCTTGGATGTTCTATTGTCGGCAGACACGTCAGACCATTATTATGACGAAATTACCGCAAAGCTCGAAACCAGTGCCTTCCGGCCGCGGGCATTGTTTGAGCGTTATAGTATTGAGGTTATCGCCACCACCGAGAACCCACTCGACGATTTGCGTCACCATCAAGCGATCCGCGACAGCGGCTGGTCCGGTCGTGTTATAACGGCCTATCGCCCTGATCCGGTTATTGACCCCGAATTCGAAGGCTTCGTCGATAATCTGAAAACCCTTTCGGCATTGACCGGTGAGGATTGTTTCAGCTGGACGGGTTATTTGGCCGCGCACCGCCAGCGCCGCGCCTTCTTTGCATCGATGGGAGCGACGTCCACCGATCATGGCCATCCGACCGCGCGTACGGCGGATTTGTTGCCGGCCGACGCAGAGGCTTTGTTCGCCCGTGTCGTGCGTGGAACATGCTCCGCCGCTGACGCAGAATTGTTCCGCGCGCAGATGTTGACGGAAATGGCGGGCATGAGCGTTGACGACGGCTTGGTCATGCAAATCCATCCCGGCGCGTTCCGCAACCATAACCCGTCGCTGTTCCATCAATTTGGACGCGACAAGGGGGCGGATATTCCGACGTCCACTGGCTATGTGCATGAACTGCACCCGCTGCTGGCCAAGTATGGTAACAATGCCGACCTAACGATCATCCTCTTTACGCTCGATGAGACCGCCTACGCGCGCGAGCTGGCGCCGCTGGCGGGGCACTACCCGGCGCTGAAGCTTGGGCCCGCATGGTGGTTCCACGACAGCCCCGAAGGGATGCGTCGCTTCCGGAACCAGATGACGGAAACCGCCGGTTTCTATAATACGGTTGGCTTCAATGACGACACCCGCGCATTCTTGTCGATACCGGCGCGCCACGATGTTGCCCGCCGGATCGATTGCGGCTTTCTCGCGCAATTGGTTGCCGAACACCGCATGGAAGAATGGGAAGCAGCCGAGCTTGCGGTGGACCTGAGCTATAATCTGGCGAAAGCAGCGTATAAATTATGAGGCTTTCTGACGCCAATCTCTCTTATTTGCCCGTAACGGTTACACAGCCAGCATATGACCGCAGTGCGCGCGGCGTTGCCATTGTGCATTTCGGTATCGGCGCGTTTCATCGCGCGCATCAGGCCGTCTATACCGACGAGGCCATGGCCGCAGAGAGCGGTGATTGGCGCATCTTGGGTGTGTCGCTGCGTTCGGCCAATGTGCGCGACCAAATGCGTCCGCAAGACGGCCTCTATGCGCTGGTCGAACAGAGCGCAGACGGCAGCAAGGTTCGCGTCATCGGTTCGGTTGCAGATGTGATCGTCGCTACGGAAGAACGCGACCGGCTTATCGCTGCCTTGGCCAATCCAGCTACGCATATCGTCAGCTTCACCATCACGGAAAAAGGTTATTGCCGCGCGCCGGACGGCGCAATTGACTTTGATGTTGCGGATAAGGGTTCGGTGTATGCCTATCTGGCGGACGCATTCCGGCAGCGGCGTGACGCCGGATCACCCGGCCTGACGTTGATGAGTTGCGATAATCTTGCGGGAAATGGCGCGCAGTTGAAACGACTGATGATCGCATATCTCCATCGCCATGCGCCGGAGCTTGTCAGCTGGTTCGAGGAAAAATGTGCGTGCCCATCGACGATGGTCGACCGCATCGTTCCGGCAACCACCGAAGCCGACCGGACCAGCATCGCCGCGCTTACGGGGCTACGCGACGATGCCATGGTGGTGACAGAACCGTTCAGCCAATGGGTAATCGAAGACAATTTTGCCGGGCCGCGCCCAGCTTGGGAAAAGCATGGCGCGTTGATGACATCAAATGTCCATGCTTACGAAGAGGCAAAGCTGCGTCTGCTAAATGGTGCGCATTCCGCGCTTGCCTATTTGGGTTTGAAGCGCGGCCATGAATTTGTGCATCAGGCCATCGCTGATCCTGAATTGGCGCGCTTGGCAAACACATTGATGCGCGATGAAGCGGCGACCAGTCTAGAGCCAGCGCCGGGACAAGACCTGAATGCATATGCCGACGCCTTGATCGCGCGGTTTCAAAACCCCGCGCTTAACCACCGGCTGATTCAGATTGCGATGGATGGCAGCCAGAAAATCCCCCAGCGCTGGTTGGCCACGCTGGCCAGCCAACAGGCGAAGGGGAAACAATGCCCGTCTATCCTGACCGCCATCGGCGGGTGGCTATGCCATATTCGCGGCGACAATGGCTTTGTCGATGATCCTTTGGCAGAGGTTTTGAAAGCAACATGGGCCCAAGCGGGGGCGCATGGCATTTCTGCCGCCTTGTTCAGCGCGGGTGGCATAATGGCGAGCGGTTGGACGCCAAGCAACGCTGATCTTCTCGAGATCGAACGTCAATTATAGACAATTGCGGCGCGCATAAACCGAGGCTGGATCAGTGCGCGTCCCGTTCGGTGGACATCAAACCCTTCGCGAGTGCAGCCAGAGCTAACGCAATGACCATGTGATACACGTGCCACGCCACAGCCTCATCAAGCCACGCTGCGCGTCGGATGAACAACGTATTTGCAAGCATCAGTGCGCAACCAATTGGCACAAGCCACGTCCGCCCCGACGGGCCGGGTCGCACGATTGAGGCGAGAAATACGATCACTAACGCCAACAGGAAAACAGGGCCGAGCAAAGGTTGCGCGAACACAAAGATCGCGGTCGCGGCGCACAGGATGAGTGCGATTATCGATATTATGTGTCTATCCGCGGGGCGGAACAGATAGCCGGATAATATCGCCACGGCACCCGCAAGGCCCAACAATTGAGACGCACCGCCATGTAAAGCGGCGAGCTGATCTTGCAAACCGGCCCCAAAACGCACCACGCCGATGAAGGCCGCTACGCCAAAGCAGGCCATCGCAAATGCCGACAAATGTCGACCGCTTCGCCAAAGCGCATTGCCAGCAAAAATCGTGACCAACACAATGGCCGCATCGGATAAAGCGTAATGGGCCGGCATCACGCGCTCGTAACCGATTCTGGCACATTGCTATTGGTGAGCAAACCAGCCTCACGCTTAATGTCCTCGGACGTCAGTCGTGACCCATCATGGCTCCAACCGGGCGGTGCAAAAATGTAACAAAACCGCTGCCATAGACTCAGTCCGCGCTGCGAAGCGTCTTGCGCTATACCTACATATTCGTGGGTTAAGATTGTGAATGGATTAAACGTCTCAAGGTTTTTGACCAAGCCATAATCAACCGGCACGGCGCGGTCTTCCTCGACAAATGTGCCAAACATGCGATCCCAGATGATCAGCGTACCGGCAAAATTCGTATCCAGATATTCTGGATTGCGGCCGTGGTGCACCCGGTGGTGGCTCGGCGTATTGAAAAAATATTCAAACCACCGTGGCATACGGTCGACGGTTTCGGTGTGAAGGAAGAATTGGTAGGTTGCGTTAAGAACCCCACAAAAAACAACCAATGCCGGATCAAAGCCGATTAAAATCAGCGGAATTTTGAGCATCATCGTTCCGGTAAAGTGCTTCATCCAACTTTGGCGCAGCGCAATGGGCATGTTGAAATTGGTGGATGAGTGATGGACCACATGCATGGCCCAACCCCAACGGACGCGGTGACATATGCGGTGGTGCACATAAAATCGCAGATCATCGAGCACGAAGCACAATAAGAACGATCCCCACGTGATCGGTATTTCGCCAAGGGCAAAGGGCGCCGCTGCAAATAAAGCGGCGGTGGTGATGAAGGCAAAGATGGCATTTACCGGGTCACTTGCGAGGCCAAGAAATATCGACAGCAACGAGTCTTTTGCCGGGACGTTACCCGCACGTTTGAGGAAGCGAATGGCGCCCAGTTCAAACAAGATGCCCAGCCCAAAAGCGACAAGGGATATGATAACCCAATTTTGGTTAATGAGCTGCGTAACTGTCACAAATTTATCCCCCGCGGTTCGCCCAAGAAATAGGCTGATAGACATATTAAAAAATTGCAAAACGCTTTTGCGACGCAAACCCGCATAGGCTGAATTTCTGAAAACACCACCACGCGATCAGTTGGCCCAATAGACATATTCCTGATCCTTTTTCCATGCCGCGTTGAGCGGAACATCGATCCGGATCGCGCCTTCAAGTAGGCCGGGCCAAAGGGGCTTGGGCAAACCTGCGTTTTGCGCTTCAATCAACTTGCGTAGCTCCGCGACGCGCGCCGGATCCTTCGCGGCCAAATTGACTTGCTCGGTTGGATCGGTGGCGAGGTTGAACAGCCATACTTTTTTGGGGCGTTCGGAGACCTGCAATTTCCAGTCGCCTGCGCGCACAACGCGGTAATGCCCTGAACGCCAGAATGTCACTTCGCGTTTCGGCCCGGTACCAAGCAGGTTGAAGCTGTCCATTTTGCGATCGCTGGGTACGCGCGCTCCGGTGGCCGCTGCAATGGTTGCAAACATATCAAGGTGCTGCGCGACATCGTTGCGAACCGTCCCCGGCGCGATCTTGCCCGGCCAGCGCATCATCATCGGCACATGGATGCCGCCTTCGAAGAAGGTGCCTTTATAGCCACGATAGGGCGTGTTGTGATCCTTGATACCGGTATACCAAGCCCCGCCATTGTCGCTGGTAAAGATAACAAGCGTATTGTCGTCGAGCCCCGTGTCCTTCAACTTTTGCAGGACGTCGCCAATCCGCTGGTCAAGCTGACGCATCATCGCGCCATAGACGCGCTGGGTATGGTCCTTAATCTGCGGCAGCGCGTCATAGTCCGATTTCAGCGCCTGCAGCGGTGTGTGCGGCGCATTATAGGCGAGATACATGAAGAAGGGCCGGTTCTTGTTCGCGTCGATTGCGGCCAGTGCATTGTCGGTGAAATAGTCGGTCAGGTGGCCTTTGGGACGGAAGCGCGCATTGTTCCCCCAATAGACCGCATATGGCAGGTTTGCCCATAAAAAGCGGTCGATCGGGTCCCATGGCAGCTTTGCATTGACGACCTGCGGGTCATCTTCGGCCATAAACAAATCGCCGCCCGCCCGCATGCCAAGGCTTTCGTCAAACCCCTGCGACGTTGGCCGCAATGGTTTGGCTTCGCCCAGGTGCCATTTGCCGATGTGGATATTGTGATAGCCCTGCGCTTTCAATATCTCGGGCAACATGATTTCCGCATTGGGCACGCCCATGTCGGCATAGGCGGGCAGGTCGCGGTTCAGCTCTTCATGATAGATGGTCGGATAGGCTGAATTCCCATCATTATGTGCCAGGTTCGACGCAAATGCGGCTGGAATTGAGGTAAATTCAAAACCAAACCGTGTCGGATAACGCCCCGTCATCAACGCTGCGCGCGAAGGGGAACAGGTGGCATTGGCGGCATAGCCATTGGCAAAGCTGACGCCCTGTTTGGCAATGGAATCGATATTGGGGGTTGGCACCGCGCCACCGGCAACCCCGCCACCGTATAGCGAAATGTCGTTCACGCCCAAATCGTCTGCCACAATCAGAATGACATTGGGCGGACGTTTGCCAGAGGGGGCGACCGCAGGACCCTGCGCCCATGCAATGGGACGGTTTTCGCCAATCGGTTCGCGCCATTCGCTGATGATACCGGGAATGTAGATTTTATATTGCTGAAAACCCAAATAGCCCGCGCCGATTAACAGCGCCAATGCCCCGATCCATGTCCATTTTTTCATTCTGGGATCTCCGGTTGGGTTTTGCTTGATCGCCGCACGGATAGCCAAAGAAACAATAATATTATCGGTAGCGAAATCAGGCTGGCATAATGTTCAGGCGGGTGATGGCCGCTGACGGGCACATGCTTTATCCAGCCCGACCAGCTCAGCAACAGGCGCTCGATCAGAGACAGCAACAGAAACAGTGGCACGAGTGCGCGGTAGCGCAATGCGACCAGCAGGGTAACAACGCCGTGCGCAATCTGCGTCGCGCCCGCCCAAGCAAACATGCCGAAAATCATCGTTGGATTGTGGCTGAGATCAAGCCCGGCAATGACGCCCGCACCGCCATCAGGCAGGAAGCTGTGGATCATCCCCGGTACGATCCAGCCAATGCCATAAAATGCCAAAAACCACGCAGAGTAGGGCGATCCACGATAATGGATATTCGTACTGGGCGGAAGGAAAGCGTTCATCCGTTGACCGTTAAGACGGCCAGATGTGCAAGAGCCGCCGCAAGTGCCAAGATGAGCGCAACGGTGAGGCGCGGGCTGACGTAAAACGACACGATCCGCTGCGTCGGGAATGAAAATGTCGCAAGCGTACCAAGCAGCTTATCGGGATGGCCCTCCATAAACGCGGGGTCCTTAACCAGCTTTATCATATCGCGGCGGCTGCGGTAACGCATGAGGCCAAAGATCGTCCAATCGGGGTCAGCCTCGGTGTTCCACGCATCAATATATCCGCCAACCTTGCGTCCGACCATGCCGGGATGGCCGCCATTGCGGAACAGCGCCGGCATGAAGCGTTGCGAATAGCGCTTCAGCAGATCAAAGCCTTGGACCATTTGCCCGGTTTTGGGGTCCTCAACTTGCTCCATCTGCGCTTTCACCAGATTGAGCATGACAAACTCGCGGCCGTCATCGGCTTCAAGGAACGCGCGCATAACCTGCGGGCTATTTCCTGTACCTTCGAAGCGCCCCGCCATTTGCGCGAGAAACGCGTCAATCTCCGCAGGTTTCAGCGGGCCGGACCAATTGTCATACCAAAGCCGAAATAGGACATAAGCGAGCAACGCCGTTCCCCAGATAATCCATGCTGTCATGGCGCTAACTGCCCTTCTTCTTGGCGCGCTCGGCATCGCGCCGCGCTTTTGCTGCCTTTTGACAGGCGGGTGATGTTTTTTTGATATTCTTGATAAGGCAGGCGCGGACATTGTCGCGGCTAAACGTCGCCAATTCTGCGGAGCAGTATTTACGGATATCGGGCGTGCACGCCTCGCGCACATTGTCTTGCGCCGACAGCGGTGCAGCAGGCAGCAGCAGGCCGGACGCCGCCAAAATGAAGACTGCTTTTGACATCCTTGTCTTTTCCTTCACCCAATTGTCTTTTGCGTCCCGCGACAACGTAGCGGAATATTATTGGCATTAATTGTGCCAAAATATATTTGCAATCGCTTTTGTCGCTTGCGCCAGCGGCCGTTTGCCGCAAAATAGGTCGGCATGACCAACGCATCGCACAAAATGACATCACGCGCAGAAACGCCGCTGGCCGATGGTCGGCGGGAACGCAGCCGGTCTAGCCGATCGAAGATAGTGGCCGCGATGGTCGATCTGGTCGGTAAGGGCGATGTTGCACCCAGCGCCGCGCGTGTTGCGGAGGTTGCGGGTGTGGGCCTCCGCTCGGTTTTCCGACATTTTGACGATATGGATGAGCTTTACCGCGAGATGGGGGAGGTGATTGCGGCGCAGGTGATGCCCATCATCCTCGAACCGCCAAGCGGCGCAAGCTGGAAGGAAAAGCTGTTCGACATTGCGGACCGGCGGGCAGTGGTTTTCGAAACCATCCTGCCTTACCGGATTTCGGCCAATCTCAAACGTTTCCAATCGCCTTATTTGATGCAGGACTATCGCCGGATGCTGCGGCTCGAATCCGACACAACCGAGGCGCATTTGCCGGCGGCGGTAAAGGCCGATGTAGCGGGTACCCGTGGTCTCAATGTCATATTGAGTTTCCAAACATGGCGACTGTTACGGCATGATCAGGAATTGCCGTTTGAGGACGCTAAGGCCGTTGTGCGGCGTTTGCTGAGCGATGCCATGTCCGGCATGCCGGAGGATTGATGCAACGCGTTGGTTTTGCTCTCGGTCTGGCGCTGCTGTTGTCTGCCTGCGGCGATGCAGATGTGCCGCCCGAAACAATGTGCACCGGCCTGTCAGACAACAATATGGTTTGGGTCCCGGGCGGCAGCTTTGTGATGGGGGACGATCCGCATTATGCTGAGGAAGGTCCGCCGCAGACCGTGGCGGTCAGGGGGTTCTGGATCGACGCGCATGAAGTGACAAACGCCCAATTTGCGGCCTTTGTAAAGGCAACCGGTTACAAGACGATAGCGGAGCGCGATCCGCCCAAGCTGCCCGGTGCGCCGCCAGAAATGTTGGTCCCGGGTTCTGCTGTGTTCAATATCCCGTCGGATGACGACCCGCGTTGGTGGCGCTGGGTAGTGGGGGCGCACTGGCGACATCCCTCCGGTCCTAAAGAGACCATCGTTGGTCGCAACAATGAACCCGTTGTCCAAATCGCTTACCAAGATGCAGAGGCCTATGCCCGATGGGCGGGTAAGGAACTGCCGAGCGAGGCGCAGTGGGAATATGCTGCGCGCGGCGGTGCGGTGGCTTTGCCGGAACCGGTTGATGCAAAGGGTCAGCCGCAAGCGAATTACTATCAAGGCGTCTTCCCGGTCAAAAACCTCAACACCGACGGTTATGTCGGTCGCGCGCCGGTGGGCTGTTTTAAACCGAACGGATTTGGTCTGTATGATATGATCGGCAATGTCTGGGAATGGACGAGCGCCAGCGGATCGCGCGCCGATGCTAGCGAACCCGTGAACGTCATAAAAGGCGGATCCTATCTCTGCGCTGCCAATTATTGCGCGCGTTATCGCCCCGCCGCGCGCCAGTTTCAGGAACGCGGATTAGGCACCGACCATATCGGGTTTCGGCTGGTCGATACGAAGAAGGCTGGGCCAGCGTCTTGACCCGCTATTGATAATATGACACCATAAGTGTCAATATTATCAATTTCAGGGATGAATTCATGAAAGTCCTCCGCACACCCGATAGCGCCTTTGCCGCAATCGACGATTTCCCTTTTGCGCCAAACTATGTGGAGATTGCTGATCCCTCGGACGGCACGCCATTGCGCGTGCATTATGTGGATGAAGGGCCGCGCGATGCGCCGGTGGTGCTGATGATGCATGGTGAGCCAAGCTGGAGCTATCTGTACCGTCATATGATCGGCCCGGTCGTCGCGGCCGGCTTTCGTGTTGTTGCGCCTGACCTGATTGGCTTCGGTAAATCGGACAAGCCCACGAAAAAAACCGACTATAGCTATGCACGCCATGTTGGCTGGATGCGCCAGTGGATCGAGGCGGTTGGTCTGAGCAACATGACGCTTGTCTGTCAGGATTGGGGATCGTTAATCGGCCTGCGCCTGGTCGCGGAAATGCCCGATCGCTTTGCCAGTGTCGTGCTGTCCAATGGCGGCTTGCCCGAAGGCGGCCCGCCACCGCGCGCTTTTGCTATCTGGCGTGCCTTTTCCAAATGGAGCCCGTTCTTCCCCATCGGTAAAATTGTCAATGCGGGGGCAAAGCGTGCGCTCAGCGCGGCGGAGATCGCCGCTTATGACGCGCCGTTTCCTGATAGCCGCTATAAGGCAGGAGCGCGGATATTCCCGAGCTTCGTTCCGTTCGAGAATAACGTCGCAACCCCCGATCAGAAACGCGCGTGGCAAGTGTTTGAGCAATGGGAAAAGCCGTTCCTGTGCTGCTTCAGCGACGGCGATCCCGTCACGCGCGGTGGCGAAAGCCGGTTCATCGGCCGTGTCCCCGGAACTGCGGGCCAGCCGCATTGCACGTTGAAGGGCGGTCACTTCATTCAGGAAAATGATCCGCAAGGCTTCGTCGACTGCATCCTAAAAGTGCGATAATCATGAAGGTCTTGCGCACGCCTGAGGCTGCTTTCGCCGACCTTCCGGACTATCCGTTCGCGGCACATTATGTTGAGGTTGAAACGCAGGGCACACCACCCTTGCGGCTGCATTATGTCGATGAAGGCCCCCGCGATGCTACGCCGATCCTGCTGCTGCATGGGGAGCCGACCTGGTCCTATCTCTACCGCAAATTTATACCCCCGCTCGCCGCCGCCGGGCACCGCGTTCTGGCACCTGATTTGATTGGTTTTGGCAAGTCGGACAAGCCTGCCAGCCGCGACGATTATAGCTATGAACGCCATGTCGCTTGGATGAGCGACTGGCTGACGCAGCTTGATCTCAACAACATCACATTATTCTGTCAGGACTGGGGCGGGTTGATCGGGCTGCGGCTGGTCGCTGCTTTCCCCGATCGCTTTGCGCGGCTCGTGATTTCAAACACCTATATGCCCGTTGGCGAGAATATTGGTCTGGGTTTTGATGGCTGGCGCG
>JAIXYC010000032.1 GCA_027490455.1 Sphingomonadales bacterium | reverse complement strand
CTGCGCAGCCACCCGTCCCATTGGGCGCCCATAAGCTTGCGTTTTTTTATTTCCTGCGCCTTGGAACCCACCAGTGCGAGGAAAACCAAGCTTCCGGCAAAAATGAAATTGTCGATCCGCGGTGCGACCAAAATATGCGCAACGCCCCACAGTGCGAAACCCCACATCATCGGGTGACGGGTCGCCTTGAACACGCCAAAGGGTGCTTGCCCAGCCATAGCGTCGGGCACACCCGGCAATGACGGGTTGCGGATGAACGATCCGGAAAACAGGACAGCGGCAACCAAAGTGAGCACGCTTGCCACTATCCACACGGCGTCGCTTGCCGGCCACAGCGCGTCACCCTTTGGCGCACGCCCAAATTCCAAAAGCATCCAGCCAAATGTTGCGAACGAGACGAGCGAATAAAGCCCTAGAAACCCGTTTGCACCGAATCTCCTGACCATATCCGCGCGCCAAGGATGCGACATGAGGAAATGGCTGCCGACAAACAATATGGAGGCGGCAACCAAGAACAAATAATGGCTCACAACATTACCTCCCGCTGTCGGATGTCCCCACTCAATAGCAGACCATTAAATCAACGGTCATATGCCTTTGGCAAATCGCCCTCTGTTGGCCTTGCATAGCGGTCACGCAGTCGATTTTGCCGGTTATCCAGCGGCTGTTCGACGCCGTCGATGATCACTGTCGTCGGCGCGGAGGACAGCTCAAGCGGGTCGCCATCCCAAACAACGACGTCTGCGGCTTTTCCGGCCTTTAGGCTGCCCAAACGGTCACCAACTCCCATGATATCGGCAGGAACCGAGCTAATCGCAGCAAACGCCTCATCCCATGTCAGGCCAGTCGCACCGGGAACACGCTCAAGGCTAACGATATTGCCTGCATATTGCGTCGTGTACCGCAGCTGGTGTGAATCGCGGTCATTGATCATGCCAATCGCAACCTGCACACCGGCATCTTTCATGCGGCCGATATTGCTCTGCGTTGCACCCAGCATTTCAAACGATGCTGGCAAGTCGTTCAAAGCCGACGCGATAACGGGAATACGGGCTTGCGCGAGTTGCGGTGCAACCCGCCATCCCTCGCTTACGCCGACAAATACCATTTTGATCGATGGGAAGTCGCGTTTCAGCTCAATGAGCCGAAGCATGTCATTTGCGCCTTCGACATGGATCAAAAGACGCGTTTCACCGCGAAGCACAGACAACAACGCCTTGGCATCTTCTGCCTTTAGCAAATCATCATCAAATGTACCGCGCCCTGCGGCGTAATCCTGCGCTTCACGCAACATCGCGCGGAAATGCAGATGCGTTCCAGCACGGCTTCCGCCAGCGGCATCCGCGCCATCCTCACCAAATTCGGCAAACTGAAATGCACGTGCCTTGGTAACCGGATTACTGTCCGCTCCCAAATCCGCGATGGCGCCCTGCCCTGCAAAAATAGAAGCAGCGCCTTCAGGCGCAACCACTGCGCGCGTTACGCCGGCTGAGCGGTTGACCGCAAAGGGCGACCGGAACGGATCAATCGCAGGCGCAACGTCGATGGCTGCGGAGAAGCCGCTGCGACCGCCGCTTTTGTCGTTCGTGCCGTTAACGGCATCTACTTCAGCAAGGCCCAAACGGGTGAAGCCAGCAAAAACGCCCGGCGTTACCCATTTGCCCGACGCGTCAATGCGACGTGCGCCCGACGGGACCGAAACACCGGCACCAGCCGCAACGACAACGCCATCACGCACAACGACAGTACCGCCTTCAATAGGCGCACTACCATCGCCAATCACGACGCGGCCGCCGGTAATGGCTATGGTTTCAGCCGAAACGGGCGTTGCAAAAGCCGCAAGCGCGGCGGCAGCATAGAGGAAATGCCTCATTTCACATCTCCTTCACCGGGTTGGCCAAGCTCAAAGTCGCTGACCGGACGTATTTTCGGGTTACTCGCATCAAACATCAACGCGCCGTCGATCCAGACCTTGTCAGGACGCGTGTATACGCTGAGCGGATTGCCATTCCACAATACGAGATCGGCCATTTTACCGGGCTTTAAGCTGCCGGTTTTGTCCGATATGCCAAGCGCCTTGGCTGGGTTATATGTCAACCATTTGATAACTTCAGCATCGCTGATGTTGATGCCCATCCGGCGACCATCCGCCTGCGCCTTTGCCGCTTCTTGGTTCAGGCGCTGGATCTGGTTTTCGTCATCCGAGTGAATGACCACACAAGCACCCGTATTGTGCAATATCGCGGCATTTTCAGGGATAGCGTCATAGGCTTCCATCTTGAAGCCCCACCAGTCCGCCCAAACGGCGGAACACACGCCATTGTCGCGCAACAAATCTGCGATCTTGTAGCTTTCAACGGCGTGGTGGAATGTGGAGACCTTGTACCCAAATTCCTTCGCCATATCGAGAACGAGCGCCATTTCGTCGGCGCGGTAGCAGTGGTTCTGGATCGAAATGTCGCCATCCAGAACTCCAGCAAGCGTTTCAAGACCTAGATCGCGGGGATATTCCTTACGGCTGTCGCGCCTTTTCTTGTAATCCTGCGCTTTAATCCACGTCTGACGGTTCACGGCGATGTTGCCCATGCGGGTTGAGGGCATGCGCCCCTTGCTGCCGTAAACACGCTTCGGGTTTTCACCACAAGCCATTTTCATGCCGTACGGCGCGCCCGGGAACTTCATGCCCTGCACCGTGCGCGCATAGACATTCTTTAGTACTACGGAGCGGCCACCCATCAGGTTAGCCGATCCGGGCAGAACCTGAAGCGCAGTGACGCCGCCATTGGCGAGTGCCCGGCTAAAGCCTGGATCCTGCGGCCACACGCTGTGTTCCGCCCAAACTTCGGGGGTAGTCGGCGATGTTGCTTCGTTACCGTCGCTATGCGCTTCCACCGATGGCGTAGGATAATCACCGAGATGTGAGTGGATATCGATAATGCCTGGCGTCACAAACTTGCCTGCACCGTCAATAACCGTCGTACCCGAAGGTATAACGGTGTCCGGCCCACCGACGCTTCTAATCTTGCCGCCCGAAATGAACACCACGCCATTTTCGATTTTGTCACCTTCGCCATCGTAAATGGTGACATTACGGATGGCCGTAGCCACGCCGGGATATGCCTTATATGTCGACGGAAACGGCGCAGGTGCCTTTTCCACCGGCTTTACGACAGGTGCGACAGAAGCCGTCTTTGGCCCTTCCGCGTTTGAACAGGCCATAAGAGCCAGCGGCAGCACAAGATATGCGCTGCGCAATGCATTAAACTTTGCCATCACTTAACTCCAGTTTGTGGGGCGAACGCCAGCGGCAGAAGCTTCCCCTGCTTCTGCTTAACCTTCACGATTTCCGTCATCACGCAAGGTGTCGAGATGCATCAATTTCTTGATCAGCGGTGAGATTACGACAACCGCAACACCTACGCCAATCGCGATCCAGCCGATTTGACTGTACACTGCCATAACGACTTCGCGGCCAGCACCTTCACCCGATGCAGCTTCGGAACCCGTTGCAGAGGCGATAAGGCCCGCTACGAAGTTACCGGTAGCCGACGCGAAGAACCATGTGCCCATGATCAACGAAGCAAGATGTGCAGGCGCGAGACGATTCATAGCGCTAAGTCCGACAGGCGACAGGCACAATTCGCCGGTCGTGTGGAACAGGTAGATCAGGAAAATGAACAACACAGGAACCATGCTGTCCGCGCCTGCGGCTGCAGAACCTGCAACCAGAACGAGGAAACCAATTCCGAGCTGTACAATACCCAAACCGAACTTCGCCGGTGCAGAAGGTTCAAGCCCCTTGCGGCCAAGCGTCGTCCAAAGCCACGCAAACTGCGGCGCAAGCAGAACGATGTAAATGGCGTTCAACGACTGGAACACCGATGCGGGAACGCCAGCACGATCCACATGGCGGTCTGTAAACAGATTGAGCGACGATCCAGCTTGTTCGAACAAGGCCCAGAACAGGATCGAACCGATGATCAGAAACATCGCCGCGAAAATGCGGTCACGGTCATGTGGTTCAAGCTTGCGAACAGCAGTCCACAAAACATAAGCAACCAGAATAGCACCGGAGATGCCAAGCATCGTCCCAACGATAGCCTGATTTTGTACCAGCCACCAGCAAGCGGCAACGACGACCAAGCCGACCAAATACAAAAGCCACTCCAGCTTGATGCCCATCACAGGCTTATTCAAAGCGGCGGGATCAGCGGGTTCGCCGCGTCCAAGTAACAACGGCTTGAATACGACAAATACAATAAGGCCAAACAACATACCGATGCCAGCAGCACCAAAACCATATGACCAGCCATAGGTCTCACCGAGATAACCGCAGAGCAATGCGCCCAGCGCAGCGCCCAAGTTAATGCCCATATAGAAAATGGTGTAAGCACCATCGCGACGGACGTCAGTGCGTGGATAGAGCTGTCCGACGATAACGGAAATATTGGCCTTCAAAAAGCCTGATCCGACGATAATGAAAGCCAATGCGAGCCAGAAGATGTTCAACGATGCAGTATCTTGTCCGCCCGTGCCTTCAAAGCCCATCAGGAGATGTCCAAAGGTCAACAATATAGCGCCATATGTCACCGCTTTTCGTTGCCCGAGCCATTTGTCCGCCAAATAGCCACCCAGCACCGGCGTGATATATACCAAAGCCGTGTACGCGCCATAAATGGCGCCCGATTTTTCATCCGAAAACAGCCAATGCTTTGTCAGATAAAAAATCAGTAGTGCGCGCATTCCATAATAGGAAAAGCGTTCCCACATTTCGGCAAAGAATAAGACAAAAAGACCTTTGGGATGGCCAAGGAATGTCCCTGCTGCATCTCCATCTTGCGCATATGACGTCGCCATCGAGCGAAACCCCTCATTTCTGTTATGTTTGATGTTCCATTGAAAGGAACGATTGGCGACGAACCTACCGAAAAAATTGCGCGTGTGAAGAATTTAATTGCGGATGCGGTCAAAATTCGTCGAAGAGAGTGGAATGTTCAACGACCTCTCCTCCGTAACCCGCTATCTCGAAACCCGCCGGTCTGGCAAACCACGCGACATGGTGGAGCCCGGTCCCGACCAAGCCACACTTAATCGCATATTACACACCGCGATGCGCACCCCCGACCATGGCAAGCTGTTTCCCTGGCGTTTTGTCGAGATCACCGACCGCACCGCCTTTGCTGAACTCCTCACACATGCATTCACCGCTGCCAATCCCGACGCGCGGCCTGCACAGATTGACGCCGCGGTTTCACAATCGCGTATGGCCCCAACGCTCGTCCTTTTGCTGTATGCGCCCCAGCCAAGCGCAAAAATTCCTTTGTGGGAACAGCAACTCAGCGTTGGCGCCGTCGGCATGAACTTGCTGCACGCGGCGCATGCACATGGCTTTGTCGGAAGCTGGATTACCGGCTGGGCGACGTACGACGACAGCGTGCGCCAAGCCATTTGCACCGGCGGCGAACAAATTGCGGGGCTATTCTTCATGGGGTCCCCGGCCCTGCCGCTTGAAGAGCGGCCCCGCCCCGATCCGTCGAACATCATCAGGCAATGGCCGTAAAATAGCCGCCTTGACGCGACCTACTGTATTATGGCAGTAAGCACGTAATGAAAAACGACGTAAAACCCGTATATTTGAAATTGCGCGATGTGATTGCCGCCGCCATTTTGGACGGCGCGTATAAGGAAGGCGACATGTTGCCGTCTGTCCGCGCATTTGCCGCTGATCAAGGCGCGAACCCGTTGACGGTCGCTAAAGCCTATCAGCTATTTCAAGATAGCGGGCTCGTGGACGTTAAGCGCGGTGTCGGTTTGTTCGTTGCAACTGGCGCTATTTCAAAACTGCGCAGTTTCGAGCGCGATAATTTCATGCACAATATTTGGCCTGACGTAAAAGCCCAAATGCAGCGCGCCGGTATCGATCCAGCCGAATTACTGGCGCTTAGCTGACTTTTTTACCGCAGCTTTTGGCTGATACAGTGCCCATCACACATACAGATCATATTGCTTCATCAGATCGTACAACGTCGGCCGGCTAATCCCCAATAACTTCGCTGCGTTGGAAATATTGCCCTCTGTCCGCGCAACAGCCCGCGTAATCGCCTTGCGGTCGGCTGCCTCGCGCGCGGCCTTCAAGTTGAGTTGAAGATCGTCCGCATTCCCTTCGCCCAAGTCAAGGTCATCCGCCTTAACAAACGCGCCCTCTGCCATGATGACAGCGCGCTTAATGCGGTTTTCAAGTTCGCGAACATTTCCCGGCCAATTCCATGCATCAATTGCCGCCAACGCGCCCGTCGTCATGCCCTTAATCGTCGGGTTCATCTCGCGTGCAAATTTGCTGACGAAATGCTTGGCCAACAAAATTGCGTCCCCTGTGCGCTCGGCAAGGAGCGGAATATTGACGGTGACTTCACCCAATCGGTAAAACAAATCGTCGCGGAATGTTTGTTCCGAAATCATATTGCTGAGATTGCGATGGGTGGCGCAGACCACGCGGACATCCAAGGGAATGGCTTTGCGGCCGCCAATGCGCTCAATAATGCGTTCCTGTAGAAAACGCAGCAGCTTTACCTGCAGCGCTAAAGGTATGTCACCCACTTCATCCAAAAACAGCGTTCCACCATGTGCCAGCTCAATTTTGCCCTCGGTCGTTTTAACCGCGCCGGTAAACGCCCCTTTTTCATGGCCGAACAATTCGGATTCCAGCAAATTTTCAGGAATTGCACCGCAGTTGATGGCGACGAATGGCTTATCGCGCCGGCCGCTGGCATTATGCAAACCGCGCGCCAGCAATTCCTTTCCCGTGCCGCTGGCCCCCAACAGCAACACCGAAATATCAGCTGGTGCGATCCGCTCGATGGTGCGGGCAACCTTCACCATCTCCGGTGACGCTGTGAGGATGGATCCCAGCAACAACGCACCCTCGCTATCGGGTTGCTGCAATGCGGAAATAGCGCGCAGCGCACTTTCATGTGTGCCATCTCTCGACACGACAATGATTTTGGTGTCAGGCTCTACTTCGCGCAGGAAGGCGAGCGCTTCTTCACAACTGGAGGCGCAAAAAACGTCGAAACCTTCATATGAGTATTTTAGCTGATTCTGGAGACCAAGGTTATTTTCCACAATGAGTAGCTTTTGCCGATGTTCGGTCATTTATGTGGACTCCTGATGGAACACGCTGTCGTCACGGTCGTGCACGCCCATGGTTTTGATCCGCAGGAGGTCATCCAGCGCCAGAAACGG
>JAIXYC010000047.1 GCA_027490455.1 Sphingomonadales bacterium | reverse complement strand
CTCTGATCGCACAGAGCGCGCCACAAACCCCCGGCGTGCTTGACGTCACGCGCGTTACCGCAGGAACGTACAACACCGATCCCGGACACACGCTGATCGGTTGGCGCGTAAGCCATTTCGGTTTCAACGACTATTTTGGCATCTTCGGCGATGCGACGGGGACATTGGTTTTGGACCCTGCAAAGCCAAATGCATCGACGGTCGATATCACTATTCCTATAGGCAAAGTCACAACCGCGAGCGCGGGTCTCACGGGCCACTTGCTTCGCGCCGGCAAAGAAGGTGGCAAAGCTGACTTTTTCGGTCCAGCGCCAGCGGATGCAAAATTTGTATCCACCAGCGTGGTCGCCAAGGGCACGACAGCGAAAATCACAGGTAATCTAACGCTGAACGGCGTCACCAAGCCAGTCGTGCTCGACACGACCTTTTCAGGCGCTGGCGACAATCCGTTCACCAAGAAAGCCACCGTCGGCTTTCACGCAACGGCCACCATTAAACGGAGCGAATTTGGGATAAATTACGGCATTCCGGTCATATCGGACGCAGTCAAACTCGACATCAGCGTCGCCTTTGAAAAAGCGAGCTAACGATCAAAAATAAAACGCCGCAAAGGCACAAAGGGGAAAATCTTTCCTCGCTTTGTGCCTTTGCGGCGCCATGTACTATTTTGCTGGCTACGCCATATCGGGGATATAATTAGCCCCGGAAAGCTGCATCCAAAGCAACCTTGGCTGCGCGATACTCTGCCTCAAGCTGATCAACAAATTGTGCCACGGTTTGCACTTCCTTGATCGCGCCGATACCCTGGCCTGAACCCCAAATATCCTTCCAAGCCTTGGCTTCGCTATTGCCGCCCGAACCAAAGTTCATCGTGGAAATATCGCCCTTTGGCAGATTGTTGGGGTCCATCCCTGCGCGCTCGATCGACTGGCGCAGGTAATTGCCGCTGACACCGGTAAACAGGTCCGAGTAAACAATGTCGGAAGCTTTCGCTTCAACGATATTGTCCTTGTAGCCGTCAACAGCATTGGCTTCCTTCGTCGCGATGAACGCGCTGCCGATATAGCCAAAGTCTGCACCCATGGCTTGCGCGGCCAGCACCGAAGCACCGTGCGCAATCGATCCGGAGAGTGCGACTGGACCGTCGAACCATTCGCGAATTTCGCGCATCAGTGCGAAAGGTGAGGTTACGCCAGCATGTCCGCCAGCGCCTGCCGCCACCGGAATAAGACCATCTGCGCCCTTCTCGATTGCCTTATGCGCGAAACGGTCATTGATAACGTCATGAAACGCAATACCGCCCCAGCTGTGCACGGCTTGGTTCAGTTCTTCCTGCGCGCCCAGCGACGTGATCGTGATCGGAACTTGCCATTTCGCGCAGACGGCCAAATCTTCCTGCAACCGGTTATTTGATTTATGGACGATCTGGTTCACGGCATAAGGCGCGGCAGGGCGCGTGGGATTATCGCGGTTATGTGCGGCGAGTTCCTCAGTGATCTGGTGCAACCATTCGTCCAGCTGGCTGGCTGGACGCGCATTGAGCGCTGGGAATGAACCGACAACACCGGCCTTGCATTGTGCAATCACCAGCTCTGGGCCTGAAACGATAAAAAGCGGCGATCCAATCACCGGAAGACGAAGATTGTCGAAAATTGCCGGAAGTGCCATGCGCCGAATCCCTTGTTAATTGAGCATTTAACGGTGGGTTAGCGCCTGCACATTGCGGCTGTCAAATGGGTGACACGGAACGGGCCATTACGTAAGGTTAGGTGGGCGTGATTTTTCATGCACGCCCGCCTTAGATCGACTTACGCGCCGTTAGCGGCGCTCAAAATCGCCCGAACGGACGCCGTCGCGACATCCCTGCTGATGCCGACACCGAACAAAATCGGCCCATCGCCAACCCGGCACTCAACATAAGCAGCAGCGCGTGCGTCCGTCCCGTGGCCGATTGCATGCTCGCTATAGTCAATGATATTCAGCGGCCCTCCAAGAGCCTCCTCAAGGGCGTTGGCGAGGCTTGAGATAAGTCCATTGCCGCGACCGCTGACGCTTTGTTCGACGCCATCGATGCGGATGTTGCCTGCGAAGATCCGCTCATCCAGTTGACGCTGGCTTTGGCTTTCGCGGAAGTCGAGCAACCGGAAGCGCCCTTCACCTTTCAGATGATAGCGCTTTTCAAAGGCTTCCCAGATGTCGGCACTGGTCAGCTCCCGGCCAGTCGTGTCGGACAATTCCTGCACCGTCGTGGAAAAATTGGCCTGCATACGCTTCGGCAGTTTGAGGCCGTGGTCCTGCTCGATAACCCAGGCGACACCGCCCTTACCGCTTTGCGAATTTACGCGGATTACGGCTTCGTATGACCGACCCAAGTCGGCTGGGTCGATTGGCAGATAAGGAACCCGCCAAATTTCGTCGTTTTGCCGTTCATGCGCCGCAAAACCTTTCTTAATGGCGTCTTGGTGTGATCCGGAAAAGGCTGTGAACACCAATTCACCGGCATATGGGTGACGCGGATGGACCGGCAGTTGATTGCAATATTCAACGGTCTGAATGACTTCATCGATATTGCTGAAATCAAGGCCGGGGTTCAGCCCTTGCGTATACATGTTCAGCGCCAGCGTGACGAGGTCGACATTGCCCGTGCGTTCCCCATTGCCGAACAGGCAACCTTCGATCCGATCGCCGCCCGCTAACAGGCCAAGTTCCGCCGCAGCGATCCCGCTGCCCCGGTCATTATGCGGATGCAGGCTGATGACGACGGCATCACGCGCGCTGATATGTTTGCACATCCATTCGATCTGGTCCGCATATACATTGGGCATCGCGGCTTCGATGGTGGCGGGCAAGTTCAGGATCAGTGGCTTGGCAGCGGTCGGTTTTAAAACCTCCATCACAGCCTCGCTCACCTCAAGGCTGAATTCGAGCTCTGCGGTAGAAAAGGTTTCGGGGCTATATTCAAAATGCCAGTCGGTTTCGGGGAAACGCGCGGCTTGCTCCATCAACATATGCGCGCCTTCAACCGCGATGGCCTTCACGCCCGCTTTGTCGAGGTTAAAGACAATGTCCCGCCACGCGGGGCTAACGGCATTATACAGATGCACAATCGCACGCGGTGCGCCCGCCATGCTTTCGAACGTTTTCTCAATAAGGTCGCGCCGCGACTGCGTCAGGCTCTGGATCGTCACATCATCTGGGATGCTTCCGCTATCGACCAAGCCACGGATGAAATCGAAATCTGTCGCGCCGGAGCTTGGGAAACCAACTTCGATTTCCTTCACGCCCACTTTCAGGAGAAGATCAAAAAACCGGCGCTTTTTCTCGGCGCCCATCGGGTCGATCAGCGCCTGATTACCATCGCGCAAGTCGGTCGAAAGCCAGCGGGGCGGAGCGTCTATTGTACGGCTTGGCCATTGACGGTCAGGCAGGTCAACTTGCGGGAATGCGCGGTATTTACGAGATGGATCGGATAACATCATGTTTTGTGCAACTTCGCTATTGCGCCCATTATATGGGCATTAAGACTTGGCGGGGTTTCATGAAGCCCTTAGGCGGCCTGCCGAACGATGCCGACATCAAGCGCACGCCTAAGGGCGTGTAAGTCGTAGAAGAAGCAAGGTCGCGCTGTGCAAAGACATTATGTTGCGGCGATAGCCATTCAAAGCAACATTCGTCCAGTATAAAATTTGTGCGCATTCATTTAGTTGCCAACCAAATGGCGCGACTCATTTGCTATTCGGCGGAGTTTATGGCCTCTTTACCGGTAACCAAGCGTGCATTTACTGTGCCCTGATCGGGGCTGGGCGTCACAACAACAACCTCATCTGCATGCAAGCCGGGCAACTCAAGTGCGCGATCATATGCCCCTTGCGTGGTAAGGTCATGCACAAGGCGTACAACGTAGCGCATGGCTTCATGCGCAGGCAGTTGGCCGTGCGCGAAGGTAAGTTCCTGATCGCATAGCCACGCCAACCCGGTTGTTTGCACAATAGCGTTCGTCGACATATCAAAGCCAACGCACAACAATGCCGGAAAGGCCGCACCTTCGGCATATTGCGCCACAGCCTCTGCGAAATAATCATATCCCGAAACAACAGCCGCCGGAGACCAAAACACGGCCTTGATATCCAGGTTGCGGCCCAGAACGTCGCCAAGCTCCAGCATAGCCTGAACAATTGCGGGAACAGTACGGCCAGATGCGACCGCTGGTCCCAAATCGATGTGCACCGCGGACTGAATATCCGAGAGATCAGCACTGCAAAAAATGTGGTGCCTTGCCGCTGGCGCATGGCACGCCTGCAACGCATAGCTAAAAGAAACACCGCTAAACAGCAGACTGCCCGATACGCTCGCTATGTTGCTGCCGTCATTAAAGGTGATGCCAAGCCGGTCGAAATCGACGGATTGCCACATTTCCTTCAAATCGGCGAAGCTGGCCGCCGAAAGCAATGACATAACCGACATACGATTTTCCAATCGAAGTTCCTTTTTTGTTCGTATTGTTCGAAACAAAAAGGTTCAAGCGATTTTGCGACAACGCACGCGCGCCGCGGCGTAGCGCTTAAATTTCGACTTGGCTTCCCAGCTCGACTACCCGATTGCTGGGCAGCTTAAAGAATTCCATGGCGTTTGCGGCATTGCGCAACATCCATGCGAAAATCTTTTCGCGCCAGATCGCCATGCCAGGGATCTTCGACGCAATAAGCGTCTGCCGCGACAAGAAGAAGCTGGTGTGCATCATATCAAACTTTGGACCGCACAGATCGACCAAATCGAGCGTCGCGGGGACATTGGTTTCTTCCAAAAAGCCAAAGCGCATTTTGACGCGATAGAAACCTTCACCAAGGTCTTTGCAGATAATCCGATCGCCGGTTTCGACAAAGGGGACATCTTCGATTTGCACCGTGAGAATGATGACGCGTTCATGCAATATGCGGTTGTGCTTGATGTTATGCAGCAAAGCCGAAGGAACCCCGCTCGCGGCCGACGCCATGAAAATCGCCGTACCCGGAACCCGCGTCGCGCTGTTTGCAGCCGATTTGATGAAGATTTCCATTGGCATGGTGCTTTCGGCCATACGCTCGCGCATCAACGCGCGTCCACGTGACCATGTCGTCAGCAACGTAAAGATAACGAGGCCAATAACGAGCGGCACCCAGCCACCCGACGGAACCTTCAGCAGGTTTGCGCCGAAATAGGCAAAGTCGACGATGAAGAACAACGCCAAAATCGGAATGGCTTTCCACTTTGGCCATTTCCAAAGCGACACGAGAACGACCGCGATCAAGCAGGTATCGATAAACATAGCCCCTGTAACCGCGATGCCATAAGCAGCAGCAAGGTTTGACGAAGACTGGAAGAAAAGCACCAGCAAGAGGACCATCACCGCAAGCCCCCAGTTGATTGCCGGAATGTAAATCTGGCCTGCGGCTTTTTCACTGGTGTGCAAAATGCTCAAGCGCGGAATGAAGCCCAATTGAATGGCCTGCTGAGTCAGCGAGAAAGCACCCGAAATCACGGCTTGGCTGGCGATAATCGCGGCCAAGATCGTTAATATGATGACTGGCGTGCTTAGGATGTCCGGCACCATCAGGAAGAACGGGTCGCGAATGGCCATCTGGGCTTCCTCAGGCGTCATCGACAAGATCATTGCCCCCTGCCCCATATAATTCAGCATCAACGCTGGCAGAACAAAGAACAGCCAGCTGAACTTGATTGGGCGCCGCCCAAAATGCCCCATATCAGCATAGAGCGCCTCGGCCCCGGTAACGGCAAGTACCACAGTGCCCATCGCGACAAACGCGCGGAAGCCATCAACGTAGAAAAAGTAAAATGCGTTCAGCGGGTTGATCACATCCAATATGATCAACGGCATCTTTGTCAGATGCATAATGCCAAGGCCGGAAAGCGTTGCGAAGTAGACCAGCATGATCGGCCCAAACCATGCGCCAACCTTGGCCGTGCCACGCGATTGGAATGCAAAAAGTGCACCAATAATCACGACGGATATGGGCAGGATCCAGTCGCTAAAGCCTTGGTTGACATATTTCAGACCTTCCGCCGCGGACAGGATCGACATCGCCGGCGTAATCATGGAATCGCCGTAGAATAATGCGGTTGCAAAAACACCCAGCATCACGAAAGGCGCGGTCCATTTTGCGCCTGCAGTCTGGCGGTTAATCAGCGCGAGAAGGGCAAGACTTCCGCCCTCGCCCTTGTTGTCGGCTTTCATGATCGTGAAGACATATTTGAATGTCACAACGATCATCATCGACCAGAAAACGAGACTTAGCACACCATTGATGTGCATAGGATCGGGGGTGATGGGATGATGGCCGGCGAATGTTTCGCGGAAGGCATAAATCGGGCTCGTCCCGATGTCGCCAAACACAACGCCAACTGTGCCAACGCACAGCGCGAGCAACGACCCCTTCGGGGCATGACTTTCATGATGATCTTGTTCGCTATGACCAAAATCGTCTGCGGCTTGCGGTCCAACCATTTCGTTTCCCCGGCGTTTGCCCCGATTGCCTTAGAAGCAGTCGGGACGCGCGCATTAGCATGGCCACCAACCCATCACAACAAAGCAATAAGGCTGGTCATTTATAACAAAAATAAATTATACCAGTTACTTAGGTGCACTCGCCGCTTGGGCGGTGGCGGCCTGCACCTGCAATGCCTTCGCCGCTTGCAGTTGCGACTCAATACGCGCCTTCCACTTCGCTTGCGGTGTCGCCAGTGACACGGTCTTTTCCCAGAGCAAAATGGCCCCGTCGAGGTCACCGGCAAAGAGCCGCGCAAGCCCTGCAAAATAATATGGTGCAGGATAATTGGGCCGGATTGCCCGCGCCTTATCAAATGCCAACTGCGCCGGTGGCGACATTTGGCCTTCGCTTGCGAGCATCAGTTGCAAACCCAATGCGGACCACAAATCCGGATTGTTGGGGTCTTGGCGCAAGCCAGCCTGAATATAAGATGCCGACAACGGGTAATCGCCCTGCTTGGCAAATGAGTCCGCGGTAACAAGCCAGCGTTTTGCGCTGCCAAAGCTTTGGTCCATATCCGCCCGTATGTCGACCAACTGGATCGCGGCGGCTTCGCTTGCCCCCATTGGCTTAGCAGGTGACGATGGTGTCGTGGGCCGTCCCTGAAGCGCGTATCCTGTCATGCCCAATAGAATGACAGCTGCGGCAATCTGCCACAGGCCTTTCGACGATCGGACATTCCAGACGAGAACGGCTAGGCTGAGTATCGCCAAAATGCCAAGTGCAAACCAACCGTTCATGCGCCCCTCCGGAATAGTCCGCGGGCGAGCCATATGCCCGCGATCAGGACCAATAAGGGCGTCAGCCAAAGCAACAGGCCTGCCCCCTTCATATCAGGTTCGAAGCTGACCCACTCACCGTAGCGCGCGATCATCCAGCCCCGAATGGCCTCCGGCTTTTGCCCCGCTGCAATTTGTTGCCGCACCTCCGCGCGCATAGTACCTGCCATTTGCGCGTCACTATCGGCGATCGATTGGCCTTGGCATTGAATGCAGCGTAAGCTGTGCATCAACTTGGTTGCCGCCGCTTCCTTTGCAGGATCAGGCAGCTGACGGTTTGCCAACGCAGGCGTGGGACCACTGCCTTGCGCAAACACGGGTGTTGCAAGCATCAGAAAGATGAGCGCGAGCATTCTCATTTCGCGGCGTTCACTTTTTCAATCAACATCGGGACATGTTCAGCCCGGATATCACCGATATGCTGATACAATATCGTGCCGTCACCGCCGATGACATAGGTTTCCGGAACCCCTGACGATCCAAGCTTAAGCTGAACAGCCATTTCGCTGTCCGATCCAATCCGCCGGAACGGGTTGCCGAATTCGTTCAGGAATGCGGCGACATCCTCGGGTCTGTCGCGGATGGCGATGGCGTCAATTTCGATGCCTGCCTTTTTCAACGCTTCGAGATAGGGCGCTTCCGCCTTGCACGGAAGGCACCAGCTGGCAAAAATGTTCAGCAAACGGGGCTTTCCGTCGGCCATATCACCGCTGGCCAAGCCTTCGACACCCGCCGTTGCCGCAGGCAATGAAAATGCAGGCAGCTTTTGGCCAATCATCGCCGAATGCACTTGTTCGTCTTTGGGGACGGCTAGGCCGTACATCGCCAGACCACCGATAAAGGCGACCACCGCAAGCGGGATCCACAGAAGCCATGGCCGGTTCATGTTGTCTGCCACTTGTTTTTCGCAGGTTTTTTCGCGCGCCGGAACATGCGGCCAAGCAGCGCAATGATGCCACCGACAGCGATCAGCAGTCCACCATACCAGATAAACGGCACAAAGGGTTTCCACCACAAGCGCACTTGCCAGCGGCCATCGCCCTCTTGGTCCGGCTGCGCAATGACGGCATAAAATTGGCCATTCCAACGCGTCAGCAATGCCGCCTCGCTCGTTTGCATTTCAGGTTTGAAAAACTGCCGTGATTGCGGACGAAGCATAAAGGAATTGCCATTTTTCACCGCCTGCAATTCGCCTTCGATGGCAACCCAATTGTCACCAACAACAGGGTTCACATCGTCGAGCTTTACCTGCCAGCCCACAATTTCCGCGCTTTCGCCCGGGGCAAGCGCGGTCAATGTTTCTGATGAAAAGCCGGATTCTGCCGCCATGCCGAAAACACTGACGGCAATGCCGAAATGCGCAATGACCATGCCGAATATAGGTAATGGTGTGCGCAGCAATTTGCGGCCGCGCAAGGGCAGCCAAGCGGCGACAGCCAGTGCCAACGACAAGGCAATCCCAAGCAATGGGAACAGCCCAACGTCCGGCGCGAATTTCCAAACGGCGATGCCGCTGCACAACAAAATTGCAGCGCCCCCGATAAGCCAATATTTCAAGCGTTTGAGATCATCGCGGCGCCAGCGCAGCATAGGGCCAATCAAAAGGGCAAGCATCAACAGAACAGCGATAGGCACCGTTGCTTTGTTAAAATAGGGCGGGCCAACCGAAATCTTGTCGCCCATCGCTTCGGCCGCAAGCGGGTAAAGCGTGCCGATGAGTACCACGGCAAGAATGACGCTGAGGAAGATATTGTTCGCCACAATGCCGCCTTCGCGGCTGATGAGCTGAAACGGCTCGCCTTGCTTGACCGAACCAATGCGCAAGGCAAAGATCACAAACGCAAGGCTGGTGTATAGCAACATCAACGCAAGAATGAACGCTCCGCGTTCCGGATCTACAGCAAATGCGTGGACGCTCGTCAAAATGCCTGACCGCACCAAGAATGTCCCAGCCATCGACATCGCAAATGCGACGAGCGCCAGCATGATCGTCCATGCGCGCAAAGCGTTACGCGTCGCAAGGACGCTGACCGAATGGAGAAGCGCAGTTGCCGCCAGCCATGGCAGCAACGATGCGTTTTCAACGGGGTCCCAGAACCACCAGCCGCCCCAGCCAAGCTCATAATATGCCCAATAGCTGCCGGCCGTGATGCCGATGGTCAGGAATATCCAAGCCGCCAACACCCAAGGCCGCATAGCGCGTGCAAATGCAGGGCCAACCTGGTTGGTCAGCAGTGCACCCACGGCAAAGGAGAAGGCGATCGAAAGCCCGACATAGCCGAAATATAAAGTCGGCGGATGGAACGCGAGGCCGACATCCTGAAGCAATGGATTAAGTCCATTCCCTTCAACAGGTGCAGGCACAAGGCGTTCAAACGGGTTTGACGCGAACAAAAGAAACGCAAAAAAGCCAAGGGCAATGAATGCCTGCACCGCCAACGTGGCATTCAGCGTTTTGGGCTCAATCCGCTTTTCCAGCAGTGCAATCGCAGCGCCCGACACCGACAAAACCGATACCCACAGCAGCATCGAGCCTTCATGGTTGCCCCACGTGCCGGCAAGTTTGAAAATCAATGGTTTATCAATGTGGCTGTTGCTGGCGACCAACAACACCGACAGGTCTGTTACGTAAAACAGCCACATCAACGCCAGAAATGCAAAAGCGCATAAAGCACCTTGGACATAGGCGGCAGGCTTGATGAGCGGCACAAGCTGCCCAGCGCCGCCGCGCAACAATGTCATGCCGCCTACAAGTTGGAGCAGCGCCATTGCGGCAGCCAGCCACAATGCGGCAAGTCCTGCCTCTGCCATCATGTCAAAGCCTTCATTTTGAAAGCGTGTCCTTTGTGTGTTCGGCCGAAGTCATGTCGATATCCGCCAGTTCTTTGGGCACATAATTTTCGTCATGCTTGGCCAGCAGGCTGTCCGCTATAAAGATGCCGTCGGGGCCAAGCCGGCCATCAGCAACGACGCCGGATCCTTCAACAAACAGATCCGGTGTAATGCCGCGATAGGCGACCTTTTGCGTTTTATCCTTGTCCTGCACCGTGAAGGTAATCGAAACGCCATCGGGCGCGCGGACGATTGAGCCCTTTTGCACCATTCCGCCAAGGCGGATGGCCTTACCCGGCGCAACATTGGCGCTCGCTAAGGTGGTGGGCGTGTAAAAATATGAGGCTTCTTCGCGCAGAGCCGCCGCCGCGATCAGGCCAGCCCCAATCAAAGCGAAAACCGCAACCACGGCGAGCAGCAGGCGTTGATGCTTGGGTTTCATGGCTGTTGCCGCAATTCATCTGCAGATGCCTCTGCGCGACGCATGGCAAGATAGCTGGAAATCAACAGCCAGCTGATGCCCACGCCCGTAACGGCGAACGACGCGATAATGAACGGTGCGTGCGGCATCAATAGTCCGCCATCCGACGCATGCGCGCTTCAATCCGCATTTCAGCCAAAGCCGTGCGCATCCGCATCAGCACCAACGCACCGAACAACAGGCTAAAGCCCGCAACCGAAACAAAAAGCGGCACCAAATAAGCTTGATCGATGGAAGAGCCACCCAAGGTTATGCTCGCCTTTTGGTGTTGGCTTTCCCACCAGATGACCGAACGGTTGATGATCGGAATGTTGACGGCTCCGATGATGCCGAAAACATCAGCAACGCGGCTGGTATCGCCCTTCTCGCTCGATGCGTTCGAAAGCGCGATATATCCAAGATAGAGGAAGAACAGCACCAGCATGGATGTCAGTCGGCCATCCCAGACCCACCATGTGCCCCATGTTGGTCGGCCCCAAATCGACCCGGTGATAAGGCAAATCGCCGCAAAGGTCGCGCCAGGAACAGCAATTGCGCGCGCCGACACGCCAGCAAGTGGATGACGCCAGACCAGCTGAATGATGCTCGCAATCGCAATGCCGGTCCAGCCACCCATACCCAGCCAAGCGGCGGGCACATGCACAAATATAATCTTTACGGTGTCACCCATGAGGCGCTCGGTCGGCGTGAAGAACGCACCCCAAAGGCAAGCCCCAAGCGTCAAAGCGATGCCCATCCACAACAGCCAAGGCGTGAGTGGCTTTGCGATTCGCAAAAAGCGGGCAGGATTGGCGAAACGGTGCATAACTCGGCGACGCATCTAGCACCGCAAAAGCGTTACGCCAATGGATTTGGCATCAACGACCAATAAGCTTTTGTGCCATATTGTCGGCGACTTCAGCCGGTGTCTTGCCGGTTGAATCACTTTCGTTCCAGATGGCCGCCAATCGGCCTGCAATGCCATCGACGCGCCGGTTAATTTCGGCATCGTCAGCATTTTCGATCTGGCGCAGCACGTTGATAATGCCGCCTGCGTTAATGACATAATCAGGCGCATATAAGATACCGCGGTCGGCGAGCATCCGGCCTTCCGCGCCAGTTGCCAACTGGTTATTTGCACCACCAGCCACAGCGCGCACTTTCAGTGCTGCAACACTGGATTCGGTCAACACAGCACCAAGCGCGCATGGGCTAAACACATCGGCTTCCAATGTCATGATGGTATCGGCAGCAACACTTTGCCCACCCAGTTCATGTGCAAGGGCTGCAGCGCGCTGCGCGTCAACATCTGCAAGCGTCAGCTTGGCGCCCCCTGCCGCCAGATAACGCGCGAGCCCGGCACCAACGCTACCAACGCCCTGAATGGCCACATGGACGCCATTAAGGTCATCTGTACCAAGCGCATGCCTGACCGCTGCCTTAACGCCCAGAAAGACGCCACGCGCTGTATACGGACCAGGATCACCACCTTGGCCCGGAAGTCCGGCCACATGTGGGGTAACCTTGGAAACCACGACCATATCCGCTTCGGAAATGCCTACATCCTGCGCAGTGATATATTTGCCGCCGAGCGAGTCGACCGCGCGTCCAAACGCCTCAAGCAGATCCTGTGGTTTGGCCCGCTGCGGATTCGCCAAAATGACGGCTTTACCGCCACCGGCCGAAAGCCCTGCCATGGCATTTTTGTAGCTCATGCCGCGCGATAAACGGAGCGCGTCGGTGATCGCCGCCTGTGAGTCGGCATAATGCCAGAAACGCGTTCCGCCCGCTGCTGGCCCCAAATGGGTCGAGTGCACCGCAATGACGGCCTTTAGCCCTGTCGCGCGGTCATCAAACACATGAACCGCCTCATGCGAGTCAAAATCTGGCAAATCCCAAATAGCGGGCATTTCGTCACTCCCAAATACGGACGAATTCATTTCAACAACGTCGGAATTAAATTACACATCGGCGTAATAATATTACGCAATGCGAAAGTCACTCGGATTATGCGAGGGGAATAAATGGGGCGACCGAGGGGTCTTGAACCCCCGACCTCTGGTACCACAAACCAGCGCTCTAACCAACTGAGCTACGGTCGCCATAGCGCCACTAAGGCAGGCGCGTTCCTATATTTTGGCCTTAAGATTATCACATGCCGGGCGTCAACCCGGCACGCTGATTATCTTATTTCTTGAGGCTAAGGCCACCAAAGCGCTTGTTGAACTGCGCGACGCGGCCGCCCGTGTCGAGCATACGGCCCGAACCACCGGTCCATGCTGGGTGCGAAGTCGGGTCAATATCCAGAGCCAATGTGTCGCCTTCCTTGCCCCAGGTGGAGCGTGTTTCGAAGACGGTGCCATCGGTCATCTGCACCTTGATCATGTGATAATCGGGGTGAATGTCGGCTTTCATATATAATTCCTTTGCTCAGCGACCGGTTTCCGACCGGAAGCCCTAAATTCGGAAGCGACGCGCATAGCGGCGGACGCCAGTTATAGCAAGATTCAATTATCGGCGAATGTCATCAAGCGGGAGGATCCGCGATCATGGCCATGAATTCGGCTTCTGCCGCCACCTGATCACCCATCATTGCACGCCCCGCAAATTTGCAAACCCGCGGACGCTTTTGCACAAATTCGACATTCAGATGCAGCAAGCAACCGGGCTCGACGGGTGCACGGAACTTCGCGTTGTCGATGGACATGAAATACACAAGCTTACCCGAACCAATCAACCCAAGGCTCTCCATTGCCAAAACGCCAGCCGCTTGGGCCAGCGCTTCGACAATCAGCACGCCGGGCATTATAGGCCGTCCAGGGAAATGCCCCTGAAAGAACCCTTCATTGATCGTTACGGCTTTGATTGCGCTTATACGCTCATCAGGGATAAGCTGTTCAACGCGGTCAACCAGCAACATCGGGTAGCGGTGCGGAAGCACCGACATAACCCGGCGGACGTCATAGTTGCTAAAATCAGCCTCGCTCATTCGGCTTAGCGGCTTTCAGGCTGTGCTGCAGGGTTTGCTGGTGCAGCCGCACGTGGCTGAGCCGCGGCGGCCTGAGCGGCTTGCATCTGCGCAGCGTTGTTAAACAGCTGCTGAATTTGCTGATACAAAGCGACAATCGGACGCGACGGGCTCCAGCCGGCTGGTGGTGTGATTGCTACTGATGGAACAGCTTTGTCCAGTTCAGCGGTAATCGCCGGCGTTACAACAACTGCTTCCGGTGCCCAAATAAATGCGTCGGGTGTCAAAATGACGCTTATTTTCTTTGCGGTGATGACTGCCTGCAGGGCAGCATCATACTTCAACGCGACCTGCTCAACGGCATATAATCGCGCCAAGATGATCGGTTCCTGAAGCGCGCTAAGTTCCTTTTGCTTGGCATCAAGCTGCGTAAGCAAAGGGTTTTTCGCCTGAATTGCAATGTCGAGCTCAGCCTGAGTCAGCTCTTTATCCTTATTGGTATCAAGCTGCGCATTGATGTTGTTGATTTCCTGACCCTTGGTCTGCATCTGCTGAACAACGCCTGCAAATTGCGTGCCGATCTGCTGATACGCCGAACCGAGCGCCTTGGTACGGGCAATAGCGACCGCTGGTTCAGCGGATGCAATGCCGGATACCTGAGCCGTTGCAGGAACAGCAATGGCTGTTGCGGACAAAAGAGCTGCCACGATGGCGGTGTTACGAATTTTCATTAGAATTGAGTTCCTACGTTGAATGTAAATAATTTGGTGTCGTCGCCGGGCTCTTTTAGCAGCGCACGGGCAATATCAAGCCGGAACGGACCGAAAGGCGAGTTCCAGTTTACGCCAAAACCAACCGACATGCGTGGCTTCCATGTGTCACCATAGAACCGCTCTTCGAAACGCAGCGCAGATATACGCGCCGATCCATCGGCATTGGTGGCGGTGGTTGACGTCTGAAGCGCTCCTGTGGTGTCCACAAAGTAATATAACGGCCCACCCTGCGTGCCATCAGACAATATTTCGCGTTGCTGAACCGACTGCAATATAGGACGAGTCACGTCAAAAACCGAACCCACATCGAGGAACAAAGATGGACGCAGACCCAGTTCTCTGGCGCCACTGCCCAACGGAATCTGAAGCTCCGCACGGCCCATATAATAGGCCCGACCGCCGATGGCATCGTCTTGAATCTGGTTCCGGTCCGTCAATGCCGTGTTCACGGCTACGCCGTTGACGACTCCGCCTTGAAAGAACACGCGCTGTACCCGTGGACCAACGCCGCGAATATCAAACCCCCGCATCTGTGGTTCACCGAGGTAGAAACGGTCGGTCAAACGGACGTCATCAACGCCCACTGACTCAAGGCCGCGGCTTTCGAGCGGGTGAATATATCCGCTCTCGAGTGACAGGCCGAACACAAAGTTCCCAAATGGCTTCCAAAATTTGTCTGCGTTAATGCGCGTCTTGACATATTTAACGCTGCCGCCAAGTCCTGCGAAATCTTGGCTAATACCAAAGCTTTGGCCACGCGTTGGACGGATCCGGTTATCGCGATCATCATATAACAAGGTATAACCCAGCGATGACGTCAGGCGTTTGCCCGTGGCATCACACAGGAACCGGCCGGCCACGATTGGGTCGCAAGATGCAGGCAGCGGCCCCGTACCATCTGGGTCAGTGAAAAACGTGTTTTCATCCAACGAGATATTGTCCTGGCTAAGGCCATAGCGTGCCTGGAAATAGATATATTCGTTCACCGGCACACCAACGCGCAGTTGAAACCCGGTGGTTGCCTGCTCATAGGTTGTGTTGCGTTGATTGTTGAAGAAGTTGAAGCTGTTCAAATCGCGACGGAAGATATCGCCGGACACCGCAATTGAACGGTCAAACAGATATGGTTCCGTAAACCCGATTTCAGCGGACTTTGAATAGGATGAATAAGAGATATTCGTCCGCAATTCCTGGCCAACACCGCGGAAGTTCCGCTGCCTTACGGAACCTTGGAAAATGAAGTTCTCGATGGACGAAAAACCAGCCGAAAGCGATAATTCGCCCGTTGCCTTTTCCTCGACATTGGTCGTCAGCACGATGCGGTCGGGCGCAGTGCCCTGTGTTTGTTCGACTTCAAGCTCTTCCTGAAAATAGCCAAGCGACTTGATGCGTTCTGCGGTGCGCTTCACCTGAATGCTGTTAAATGCGTCGCCTTCGTTCAAACGGAACTCACGGCGAACCACCTTGTCTTGGGTCAGCGTATTGCCGTTAATGTCGATACGCTCAACGAACACACGCGGCGATTCCGCAACGTTGAAGGTGATACCCATCGTCAACGTTTCTTTGTCGCGCAGGAAATCGGGGTTCACGTCCGCAAAAGCATAACCAAATAGACCAGCGGTTTCGGAAAGGCTTTCGACCGTATCTTCGACCATCTTGGCGTTGTACCAATCGCCCTTTTTCATGCGCAACGTCGCCGTAAGTCGTTCGGAATCGAAATCGCGGATTTGGCTTTCAACTTTTACATCGCCGAATTTGTAGCGGTCGCCCTCTTCCACCACATAAGTGATGATGAAATCCTGCTTATCGGGTGTTAGTTCCGCAATAGCGGACACCACGCGGAAATCGGCATAACCTTGCGTCAGATAAAATTGGCGCAATTTTTGTTGGTCGAATGCCAAACGGTCGGGGTCGTAGCTGGTGCCTGAGCTGAAGAAGCGGTAAAACCGAGCCTGCTTCGTCACCATTTCGCCACGCAGGTCACCATCGGAAAACTTTTCGTTACCGATGATGTTGATCTGCTGGACCTTTGATTTCGGGCCTTCGGTAATTTCGAAAACGATATCGACGCGGTTCTGATCCAACTGGACCAGCTTGGGCTCAACCACCGCAGCGAAGCGTCCCTGACGCTTGTAGAGTTCAACGATGCGGGCAACGTCCGCGCGGACTTTCGAACGCGAGTAAATCTGGCGTGGTGCCAATTTGATTTCAGGTTCGATCTTGTCGTTCTTGATGCGCTTGTTGCCTTCAAGGATGATACGGTTCACCACCGGGTTTTCGCGTACTTCAATGACAACCGCACCCGAATTGTTGCGCACGGCGACGTCCGCAAATAATTCAGTCGCGTATAAATCTTTCAACGCTTGATCGGCAGAAACCTGCGTCCAAAGCTGCCCCGTGCGCAAGCGGATGTAGGACCGGACCGTTTCGGCCTCGAGTCGCTGGGTGCCAACGACGGTGATGGAATTGATTTGATCGACCACAGCTGGTACAGCTGGCGCGGATGGCGCGGCGGCAGGCGCTGGTGGCGTTGCTTGCGCAAACGCGGGCGTCATCGTGCCTGACGCCGCAAGGGCCGTCGAACCCATCAAAAAAATGCCAACGCTTTTGAGGTTGCCGAAAGGTCTACTTTTCATTGTCATCCGATCTGATGTCCGGGCCCCACCGGGAGTTGGCTTATTGCCGCTAAAACGGTTTTGCGTCCCTGCCCCATGCAGCGTCCGCAATCAAGTCTGCAATACCTTCAGCCGCTTTCAAAAAGCCCGAAAGACGCAAGGTCATTAAATGTCACCATAAGCATGAACGCCGCTAGCATCACAAAACCTGCACGAAAAGCCCACTCTTGTACCTGCGGCGTTGCGGGGCGCCTGCGTATCGCCTCAATTCCGTAGAGCAAAAGATGTCCTCCATCGAGCATGGGGATTGGCAGCAAATTGATGAACCCCAAATTAATCGAGATCAGCGCCGCAAGGCTTATGAACATCAATATGCCAAGGCTCATCGCTTCGCCGGAAACCTTCGCGATTTTCAATGGCCCGCCAAGTTCGGAAAGCGGACGTCGGCCCGAAATAATCTGCCCAAGGCCTATCATCTGCTGACGCAAGACGTTGCCTGTTTGCAAGACAGCGGCCCACGGCGCCTCCAATATCCCTACTTCACGGACTTCCACCTTGCTGGCGCCAACGCCAATACGGCCGATACGGTATTCGTTTCCGAAACGGTCGGTTTCTTTGACTTCGGCCACGACCGCTTCTTTTGCCAGCCGCGCGCCATTGCGTTCGATTTCGATGGTAACGCGCTCACCGGGGATCATGATGGTCTCGTTGGCCATCTGGTTAAAGGTTTCAATGCTGCGTCCATTGAATTTCAGAACGCGGTCGCCTGGCATCAGACCGGCTACGGCCGCAGGGCTTCCGGGTTGGACGACGTCCAATATAGGCGGTGTAACCGACTTCCCGAATGCCAGCAGAAAGCCCATGAAGATGAGTATCGCGAGCAGGAAGTTTACCGCGGGGCCCGCAAACACGATCAACGCGCGCTGCCACAGCGTTTTGGACTGAAAAGTCTGGTTGCGTTCGGCCTCGGGCAGTTGCCGCCAGCTGTCATCGGCTTGGCTGGACGGGTTCATGTCACCCGCAAACTGAACAAATCCGCCCAATGGCAACAATCCAACGCGCCACAATGTGCCGCGCTTGTCGACCCTGCCCCAAATTTGCGGGCCAAAGCCGATGGAGAATTTGTCGGCCTTCACGCCGAACCAGCGGCCCACGAGATAATGCCCGAGCTCATGCACAACGACCAAAGACCCGATCAGCGCAATGAACGCGATCAGGGTCAAAAAGATATTGGGTGATTCAGTTACCACGCGTCAAAGTCTCCAATTCACGCCGCGCATAGATGCGGGCATCTGCATCTATGCTGAACAGATCGTCCAGATGTGTGGGCGCAGCCGGTGCATAGGCACTCAATGTCGCCTCCACTAAGTTGGCGATATCCAGAAAGCCAATCTGGCCGTTCAAAAACGCTTCGACGGCCACTTCATTGGCGGCGTTCAGTATGGCTGGCTTCGCGCCGCCTTCAGTAATCGCCGCGCGTGCCAAGCGGAGCGCAGGAAAGCGCACGATATCGGGCTGTTCAAACGTCAGTTGGCCGATGGTCGCGAGATCAAGCGGCTTGCAGTTCGTGGCCATACGTTCCGGCCATGCCAGCGCGCTGGCGATGGGTATGCGCATGTCCGGCGAACCAAGCTGCGCCAGCGTTGAACAATCGTCATACTCCACCATCGAATGGATGACCGATTGCGGATGAACCAAAATGTCGAGCTTATCGAGCCCGACGGGAAACAGATGATATGCCTCAATCAGCTCAAGGCCCTTGTTCATCATCGTCGCGGAATCGACGCTTATCTTTGCGCCCATGTCCCAATTGGGATGCGCGACAGCCTGCGCCGGTGTGACGGTGCGCATCTGGTCAAGCGAGAACGATCGGAACGGCCCGCCGCTTGCGGTTAGCGTGATTTTGCGCACATGTTCCAGCTTGCTTCCGGCAAGGCACTGAAAAATGGCATTATGTTCGCTGTCGACCGGCAGTAACGATGCCCCGGACTGCCGCACCGCGGCCATCATCAGCGCGCCCGCCGAAACCAGCGCTTCTTTATTGGCAAGCGCAACGGTTTTGCCCGCCTGTATCGCGGCCATGGTGGGCGGCAATCCAGCACAGCCCACAATAGATGCCATCGTCCAGTCGACATCACGCTGCGGCGCCTCGACAAGCGCTTGCGCGCCTGCAGCCGCTTCGATGCCCGTGCCTTGCAGCGCATCTTTCAGCGCCGGATAGGCAGCTTCTTCCGCGACAACCGCCAGTTCTGCGCCGAATTCAATAGCAAGCTTGGCAAGCGCAGAAGCATTGCCATTGGCGGTCAGGGCGACGACGCGATAGGCGTCACGATGCTGACGCACGAGATCGAGGGTGGAGAGCCCCACAGAGCCAGTGGCCCCAAATATCGAAACGCTGCGTGTCACCGCTAACCGCCCATTACGCTTTGCGAAACGGTGATCAGCCCGGCAACAAATGCGACCGCAATCAGACCGTCGGTACGATCAAACAAGCCCCCATGCCCGGGGATAAGCCCTCCGGAGTCCTTCACCTCTGCCCGGCGCTTCATCCAGCTTTCGAAAAAATCACCTACTTGTGCAACCACTGCGAGTGCAGCGCCGGTCAAGGCAAGGCGCTGCCAACCATAAGTCAGATAAACATCGCCATCACCCGCGTTGCCGCCCCTGAATGCGTAAATCGCGGCCTGAATAGCGATCATCATCAAGCCAGCGCCCACCATGCCACCCAGCAAACCAGACCATGTTTTAGACGGGCTGATGCGCGGCGCGATTTTTGGCCCACCAAATGTCCGCCCAGCGAAATATGCGCCAACATCGGTTCCAATAACGCCTGCAATCAGCATGATTGTGGGCGTCATTCCAAAAAACGGCGCGCTAAACAGCAACAAAGTGAAGCAAGCCAGCCCGACGTACAAAAGCCCGCCAACAAGCCAGATGATACGCGCGGACAGATTGCGGGCAAACCTAAGCGTGAGCTTTGCAAATTCCCAATATACGCCCAATCCGACGAGAACGATCAGCGCCATAAACGCATAGCCGCCCAGCCAGATCGCGCCGATAGCCACCGACATCATGGCAACGCTCGACAATGTCCGCACACCTAAGTCGGAACGCGGCTTCGTTAACGGAACGATCTTATCGTTCATCGACCACCATAACGTCGTTCACGCGTCGAAAACTCGGTCAAAGCCTGTGCCAGCTCATCCTTGCTGAAATCGGGCCACAGCGTGTCTGTAAACCAGAATTCGGCATAGGCTGCTTGCCACAGCATGAAATTCGATAAGCGTTGTTCGCCCGACGTCCGGATCAAAAGATCTAACGGCGGCAAACCGGCGGTGTCCAAATGGGCTTCGATAGATTCTACGGTAATCTCACCCTGCGCAGCGGCGGAACGGGCGGCGCGCGCAAGCTCGTCCTGCGCGCCATAATTCAGCGCCACGGCCAGCGTCGTACGTGTGTTCTGTGACGTTCGCGCAATGGACTCTTCAAGCATATCCACAATATCTGGCGCTAATGCTTTGTAATTGCCTATTATCTTTAAACGAACATCATTGGCCGCAAATTCATCGAGATCGGATTTGATGAATTCGCGCATCAATCCCATCAGGTCGTTGATTTCATCTTCGGGACGTTTCCAGTTCTCGCTCGAAAACGCATAGAGGCTGAGCGTTTCCAAGCCCAGCTCACCCGCCGCACGTACTATATTGCGAACGGTCTCAACGCCCCTTTTGTGCCCCATCGCGCGGGGTAACATGCGCTTTTTCGCCCAGCGCCCGTTGCCATCCATAATGATGGCCACATGCCGCGGCATTTTTCCGGTGCCGGCCTCAATGCGCTCAGTTTGGGAACCGGTGGTCAACATTATGATTGACCTGCCGACCAGCAAAATAGTGTCACCCCCGACTTGATCGGGGGGCCTTGGTCTAAGCCATCAGCGTTCACTGACAACTTTGGCCATGGATTCCCGCTTTCGCGGGAATGACACAATCTCGTTAGAGGGACTTGCGCCAATATCACTGGCTAAGGATTTCCTTTTCCTTGTGCGCAGCAGCGTCATCAACGGCCTTGATCATCTCGTCGGTCATCTTCTGAACTTCCGTCTCAAGCCGCTTGCGATCGTCCTCGCTGATT
>JAIXYC010000052.1 GCA_027490455.1 Sphingomonadales bacterium | reverse complement strand
GGCCAGGGGTGTTGACCCCCATTGATTGCAGGTACCGCTTCACGTTCCGTGCGGCCTGACGCAGGCGATGCTCGTTTTCAACCATAGCGATGCGGACATAGCCTTCGCCGTCTTCTCCATATCCCACGCCCGGCGCGACCGCGACCTTCGCTTCGGTCAGCAGCTGTTTGGAAAACTCAAGGCTACCCAAATGCGCAAGCGCAGGTGGCAATGGTGCCCATGCGAACATCGACGCCTTTGGTGGAGGAATATCCCACCCTGCACGGCCAAATGCCTCAACAAGGATATCGCGGCGCTTGTGATAGAGCTGGCGATTTTGTTCCACAATGTCTTGCGGGCCATTTAATGCAGCGCACGCCGCCGCCTGAATAGGCGTAAATGCGCCGTAATCGAGGTAGCTTTTAACGCGCGTCATCGCAGCAATCAGTTCGCGGTTGCCCACCGCAAAGCCGATACGCCAACCTGCCATCGAATAGGTTTTGGACAATGACGTGAATTCCACGGCCACATCCTTGCCGCCCTTCACCTGCAAAATCGATGGGGTCGGGTTGCCGTCAAAATAGAGTTCTGAATAGGCCAGATCGGACAATATCCAGACCTTGTTGTCTTTCGCCCAAGCAACCAACCGCTCGTAAAAAGCCAGATCAACGGTTTCTGCTGTGGGGTTGGAAGGATAGTTGACCACCAAGATCGAAGGCCGCGGGACTGTGAACGCCATTGCGCGCTCCAGCGACCGGAAATAATTTTCATCAGGCGTCGTGGGTACGGACCGAATGGTCGCACCCGCGATGATGAAACCGAACGTGTGGATCGGGTAGCTTGGGTTCGGCGCCAAGACGACGTCGCCCGGCGCAGTGATCGCGGTTGCGAGGCTCGCGAGCCCCTCTTTCGAACCCATTGTCACGACGACTTCGGTTTCGGGATCCACATCAACGCCAAAGCGGCGCGCGTAATAATTGGCCTGCGCCTTACGGAGGCCGGGAATACCTCTGGAAGCCGAATAGCCATGGGCATCGGGCTTTTGCGCGACTTCGCACAATTTTTCGATGACATGGGGCGGCGGCGGCAAATCAGGATTGCCCATGCCCAAATCGATAATGTCCTCTCCCGCACCACGGGCCGCCGCGCGCATCGCATTAACTTCAGCGATGACATAAGGCGGCAGACGCTTGATGCGGTAGAATTCTTCGGACATTGGCTCCCGTTTCCGGCTAGTTGTTTAGAGAGCCACCCTCATGCGCGAAGTTTTCGTGCATTTCCAGAAAAAGCTTTCGGTCCGCGGATTAGCGCGGCCGATTGCCTTTCGCTTTGTGCCGCACGCCATGCTTTGACGGTGGTGGCCCATCATTGCGGAATGGACGCACACCGTCACGGTTGGATCCACCACGTGGTCCACCGCGCGGCGGTCCGTCACCACGCGGTCCATCGCCGCGCGGATTTACGCCCAATTGGGCACGCTGCGGACGACCACCATCGCGGCCTCCGTCACGACCCATGCGCTTGTTTTCACGCGCAGCTTCACGTGGCGGGCCATTGGCCTGCACGATCTCGACATCATTGTCTTCGTCATGCCCCGGCTGCGCGATTGCCTTAGCAAATTTTGCAACAGCGGCAGCAGCGATACCCACATGGGTTTCGTTCGCTGCAATCCGGATGGCACCAATGTCGTTCTTGGTCACACCGCCACGGCGGCACAGCAGCGGCAATATCCATTTTGGATCTGCGTTATTGCGGCGGCCAACGTTGAGCTTGAACCACACAGAATCGTCAAATCCGGCGCGATGGTCATCACGCGGACGTTCGCGCGTGCCGTCATCCAGCATGTCTTCTGCCTGCGGCATTTTGGCGCGATGGACACGAACAAGTGCAGCGGCGATGTCTTCCGCCGACATCGTTTCGAGCAGCTTTGCACCCAATGCACGATCTTCCTCTTCGACTTCGACGGGTGTCAAAAGTGTTTCGAGAAGACGTTCATGGTCCTTGGCACGGATATCTGCGGCAGTCGGGACTTTAATCCAGTCAGCCTCAATCTTCGCGCCGCGCAACATCGATTCAACGCGCTTGCGGCGCTGATAGGGCACGATGAGAACTGCCGTACCCTTACGACCCGCACGCCCTGTGCGTCCGGACCTGTGCTGAAGCCCTTCGGCATCGCGTGGCAATTCGACATGGACCACCAACGACAGGTTGGGCAAATCGATACCGCGCGCCGCAACGTCGGTTGCAACGCATACACGGGCACGGCGGTCACGCAGCGCCTGAAGCGCTTGATTTCGTTCGGACTGCGAATGCTCGCCCGACAGCGCCACGACATTGAAGCCGCGCTCGGTCAGGCTGGCATGCAAACGGCGCACATTTTCACGCGTTGCACAGAACAGGATAGCGGTTTCTGCTTCATGCAGACGCAGCAGGTTCACAACTGCGTTCTCAATGTCCGGTGGAGCGACCGTTACAACCTGATAGCTGATGTCACCATGGCCGCGGTCTTCGCCGACGGTTGAGATGCGCAGCGCGTCTTGTTGGTAACGCTTTGCAAGCGACACGATTGGTTTCGGCATAGTCGCCGAGAAAAGCAAAGTGCGGCGGCCTTCGGGCGTCGCGTTCAATATTTCTTCGAGTTCCTCGCGGAAACCCATGTCGAGCATTTCGTCAGCTTCGTCGAGAATCGCGACCTTCAATGCGGATAGGTCGAGAGCGCCACGCTCCAAGTGATCGCGCAAACGGCCGGGGGTCCCGACGACGATTTGTGCACCTTGATTGAGCGTGCGGCGTTCTTTCGACGCGTCCATGCCGCCAACGCAGGTAGCGATGCGGACACCAGCCTTGGCATAGAGCCACATGAGTTCGCGGCTGACCTGCAGGGCCAGTTCGCGCGTTGGTGCGATGATGAGTGCGGCGGGTTCGCGCGCAAGGCTGACCAGTCCACCATCAAGGATTTGCGGTGCCATGGCCAAGCCAAAAGCAACGGTTTTGCCTGATCCAGTCTGGGCCGACACGACAAGGTCGCGGCCTTCGGCCTCAGCTGTCATGACAGCAGATTGAACAGGGGTTAAAGCAGTATAGCCACGAGCGGTGAGCGCTTCATCGAGAAGCGGGGGAAGATTTTCAAACGTCATTATTGCGCGCCTTTGCGCCCTTTTTTACCTAATGTCCATGCTGCGCCGCACAACAAAACAATCTTCGACAATTTTCTGACATTTGTTATGCATTGAATATGGCCGATTCACCGAAATTCCCACCCTTCATGGATCCCGACCAATTCGCCAAAATGCTTGAGGGTTCGGCCGCCTCTGCGGCAGACCCAATGAAGGCATATCGCGCCGCGATGGACGCGTGGGGGACGATACTTGCGCCACTGGCCAAGGCCGGTCGCAGCAAAGTTGACCCGTCGGATCGCCGCTTTGCTGCACCTGAATGGGAACATCCCGTTTTCGACCTGATGCGTCAGGGATATCAGGTTATGTCTGACTATATGCTCGGCGCGGCTGATCAGCTGGATGGCGTCGCCGATAGTGACAAAGCAAAAATGGGCTTTGCCGTGCGCAGCATGATAGAGGCGATGAGCCCGGCAAATTCACCCTTCACCAACCCCGTCGCACTACAACGGGCGATGGAGACCAACGGCGGCAGCCTGATGTCGGGCATGCAAAATCTGATGAACGATTTGCAGCGCGGCCAGTTAACACACAGCGATTCTGCTGCCTTTAGGCTTGGCGAAAACATCGCCGCAACACCGGGCAAAATCGTCCATCAAACGCCGTTATACCAGCTGATCCAATATGACCCGACGACCCCGGACGTATTGGCAACCCCGCTGATTATTTTTCCGCCATGGATAAACCGCTTCTACATTCTCGATCTGACGGCCGAAAAAAGCTTCATCAAATATTGCGTTGACCAAGGCATCACCGTTTTTGTCGTGTCTTGGAAATCTGCAGACAGTTCGATGAAGGACATCATCTGGGACGATTATATCGCGGCGCAGATCGATGCGATTGATACCGTACGCGACGGCCTTGGCGTGCCAGATGTGCATGCGATAGGATATTGTGTTGCGGGAACGACCTTAGCCGCGACGCTTGCCGTCCTTGCCGCAACCGGCGGTGCCGACAAGGTGCGCAGCGCGACATTCTTTACCGCGCAAGTCGATTTTAGCACGGGCGGCGAGCTGCTGAATTTCATCGACGACAATCAGATCGCAATGGTAGAAACGTTGAGCGCACCGCATGGCTATTTGGACGGTCGCTTCCTTGCGCTGACGTTCAACATGTTGCGCGGCAAGGACCTGATTTGGTCGACGGTCGTCAAAAATTATTTGCTCGGCGAAGATTATCCCGCGTTCGATCTTCTGCACTGGAATGGGGACGTCACCAATCTGCCCGCAAAATGGCACAAAGCCTATCTGGCAGATCTCTATCGCGATAACCGTCTGGTTGAGCCCGATAGTCTATCTGCGCTTGGTACGCCGATTGATTTGCGTCGCGTGCAAACGCCTTCCTATATTCAGGCTGGGCGTGAAGACCATATTGCGCCTGCCACAAGCGTGTGGAAGCTACAGGACCACCTGAGCGGCCCTGTCAAATTCCTATTGGCGGGCAGCGGACATATTGCGGGCGTGGTGAACCCTCCAGCGCAAAACAAATATCAATATTGGACCAACGAAGGCAACGCAGAATCGCTGGAAGAATTCATCGACGGCGCCACCGAAACCAAGGGCAGCTGGTGGCCCGATTGGCTAACTTGGCTGCTGGACAAGGGCGACGCCAAAGTCCCTGCCAAAGGCCCCCGTATAGCCGGCGAAGGCGCATTGAAGGCGTTGGAATCTGCTCCGGGAAGCTATGTAAAGGCACGATGAGATTCAGTTGACGTTTACGTAAACGTCGACTAATTCTCATTCAGCTATTTTTAGGAGAATCGTGATGCAATTGGAATTCAGTCCCGAAGAACTCGCCTTCCAACAGGAAGTGCGCACATTCATCGCCGAAAATTATCCCGAGAATCTCCGTTCGGTGCAAGACGAAGGACATGATCTTTCGAAAGAAGATTTTCTGTCATGGCATCGCATTCTTGCGAAAAAAGGCTGGATCGCGCCCGCATGGCCTGTCGAATATGGCGGCACTGGCTGGACCGCAACGCAACGTTTCATCTGGTCCGAAGAACTCGCCGCTGCGGATTGCGTCGGCACCATGCCATTTGGCCTATCGATGGTCGGACCTGTCATCTACACCTTCGGCACGCCGGAGCAAAAAGCGCAATTCCTGCCCGGTATCTTGTCCGGCGACGATTGGTGGTGCCAAGGGTATTCGGAACCTGGCGCAGGTTCGGACCTTGCTTCGCTGCGCACAAAGGCCGTCCGCGATGGCGACCATTATGTTGTGAACGGTCAAAAGACATGGACCACGATGGCGCAACATGCTGACTGGGGCTTCTTCCTCGTCCGCACCGATTCCGATGCCAAGGCGCAGGAAGGCATTAGCTTCCTTCTCATCAACATGAAGACGCCCGGCGTAACCGTTCGCCCAATCATCACCTTGGGTGGCGAGCATGAAGTCAACGAAGTATGGTTGGAAGACGTCCGCGTACCCGTTGCCAATCGCATCTATGAAGAAAACAAGGGCTGGACCTGCGCCAAGTTCTTGCTGGCGCATGAGCGTACCGGCATTGCCGCCGTTGCCCGTTCCAAGCGTGGCGTTGAAAAGATCAAATCCATTGCCCGCACAGAGCAGGACGGTGACCGCCCATTGATCGCCAACCCATTTTTCAAGCGTAAGATTGCGGAACTTGAAATCGATCTGACCGCGTTGGAATTCACCGAACTGCGTAGCCTTGCGGGCGAAGCGGCGGGCAAGGGCCCTGGCCCCGAATCCAGCTTGCTGAAAATCAAGGGCTCTGAAATTCAGCAACGGATTACCGAACTCGCATTGGAAGCAGTCGGCCATTATGGCGCGCCATATTTCCGCGGATTTGGCGAAGGCGACAATGAACATCCAATTGGTCCGGATTACGCGCACCGCGCTGCTCCGACCTATTTCAACACCCGCAAGACGACGATTTACGGTGGTTCCAACGAGATCCAGCGCAACATCATCGCCAAGATGGTGCTGGGTATTTAATCTAACATTTTGCCGTCACCCTGAACGCGTTTCAGGGTCTTAATGCGCAACGTTGACATTAAGATGCTGAAACAAGTTCAGCATGACGGACCACTGGACAGGATAACTATAATGGATTTCAGCTACACCGAAACGCAGGACATGATCCGCGAAACCCTGAGCCGCTTTCTGGCGGACACATATGACTTTGACAGCCGCAACAAGATGATCGCCAGTGCCAGCGGACGTGACGCCGGTATCTGGAAGGCACTGGCGCAAGATCTCGGTATGCTTGGTGCATCATTTAGCGAAGAGCATGGCGGACTTGGCGGCGGCCACCTCGAAAATGCTTTGATCATGGAAGAATTGGGCAAGGTCATTGCGATCGAACCCTATCTGCAGACCGTCGTTCTTGGCGGTGGTGCGTTGAAGGCTGTTGGCGGCGCGATTGCTGATGCCGTCATTCCAGAAATTATTGGCGGCAACGTCATCATCGCCTTTGCCTACGCGGAACCACAGGGTCGCTATAATCTTGCGAACATTCGCACGACCGCGAAGAAAGACGGCGCAGGCTATGTGCTGAACGGCCATAAGGGCGTGGTGTACGCCGCCCCTTGGGCAACACACCTGCTTGTCACCGCTCGTACTGGCGGCTCAGGCAGCGAACCCAATGGCGTATCGCTGTTCCTGATTGATGCGAACACCGCTGGCATCGTGCGCCGCGACTATCCGACCGTCGATGGTTTCCAGGCTTCTGAAGTCTATTTTGAAAATGTTGCTATCCCCGGCGACGCGCTGTTGGGTGATGAGGGCGCTGGCCTTCCGCTGATCGAACGCATTGTCGACGAAGCAACGGTTGCCGTCTGTGCAGAAGCCTGCGGTGTTACCGCCAAGCTGCATTCGGGCACGCTCGAATATGCACGGCAGCGTAACCAGTTTGGTCAGCCCATTTCGCGCTTCCAAGTATTGCAGCACCGCATGGTCGATATGTTCATGGAAGTTGAACAGTCAAAATCCATGACCACAATGGCGACCTTGAAGCTCGATTTGCCAGCCGCAGAACGTATGGCTGCGGTGTCGGCATGTAAGGCAAAGGTTTCGCGCGCAGCGAAGTTCGTGGGCCAAAGCGCCATTCAAACACATGGCGGCATTGGCATCACGCAGGAACTGGCCATCGGTCACTTCTTCAAGCGCGCGACGATGATCGAAAGCCAATTTGGTTCGGCTGACCATCATTATGCGCGCTTTGAACGCCTGACATTGGCGGATTAACCCGCCAATTCAATTTATTGTGCAGTGCAACATTTTTGTTGACAGTGCGTGCACGAATCTTTATTGTGCACTGCAACACAACAGAAATGGTGCACGCCATGGTACGCAAATTAGAAGCTACGCCCAAGACTAAAACCGTTGAAGCAACGGCGTCGAAGGCTGCGCCTGCGAAAGCCACATCAAGCACCGTTGCAAAGAAGAAGGTTGCGAAACCTGCTGCTTTACCGGCCAAGAAAGCCGCGTCTGTTGGATCTAAACCGATTGCTCAAGGAGTGACGAATATGACTGACACTGTAAAAGCCACCGCAGAAAAGACCGCTGAAAAAGCTGCCGAGTTTTTTGCTGACGTGCGCGAAAAGGCAAGCGAAGCGACTGAAAAAGGTAAGAAGTTCGCGGCTGAAGCCGTTGAATTCAACAAAGCTAACGCCGAAGCCATCGTCGAAGCTGGCAAGATCGTTGCCAAGGGCGCTCAGGAAATGGGCAAGACCAACATTGAATTCGCCAAGAAGAACTTCGAAGACGTTCAGTTCGCTGTGAAAGCGTTGGCTGCCGTCAAATCGCCAACCGATTTCGTTAAGTTGCAGGGTGAACTGGCGCGCAAGGGCTTTGACACTGCGGTAGCGCAGGGTTCGAAGAACACCGAAGCGATGGTCAAGCTGGTAAACGAAATGTTCCAGCCGATTTCGAACCGCATCGCGGTAACGACTGAGCTTTTCAAGAAAGCTGCATAAGTTTTCCGAGGTCATTGCGCTGGTGCATTTCGCGCCTGCTGCCTTCTCTCTCCTCCTTATGGTGGTGGGCCACCGAGAAACGCCAGCGCAATCATAAAAGAGCCGTCCTTTCCCCTGCGGAAAGGGCGGTTTCTTTTTAGCCAAAGGAAATTGATATTGAACAGGGGTTGCACAGTCACCCTACCCTGACCTATTTTGGAGTGATGCAGATCCACATGGCACATGACGACGACGATAAATCAGGGGGCACACCCGGCGTCGGCCTTGCCACGCGTACACGGCCAAAGACTCAAAAGCCCAGCCTGTATAAAGTTCTGCTGCTCAACGACGATTATACGCCGATGGAATTCGTCGTTCATGTGCTGAAGGCATTTTTTCAGATGGACACAGATCAGGCCACCCGCGTGATGCTCCATGTCCATCAAAAGGGCGTCGGCGTATGCGGCATCTTCACTTATGAAGTTGCTGAAACCAAGGTGACTCAGGTCATGGACTTCGCCCAAAAAAATCAGCACCCGCTGCAATGCACGTTGGAAAAAGACTAGGGTCAGGACCTAAGGTTTGCTGGGCGCACCAATCGACCCGTATATTGTTTTGCCATCCTTTATCGTCGCAACCACTTTGATGCTGAATATTTTGGCCGCGTCCACGGTCAGCGGGTTTCCGTCCAGAACGACAAGATCCGCGCGCTTACCCGTCGCTAGGCTTCCTTTGTCCCCATCCTCTCCGATTTGCCATGCGGCATTGATCGTCACTTGTTGCAACGCGCGATAGGGCGATATCCGCTCCATTGGCCCCAATATATCGCCGCTCTGCGTCAGCCTGTTCACCGATGACCAGACCAGCCGCATCATGTCGGGCGGCACAACCGGCGAATCATTATGCGCCGTCGGGCGCAGCCCCAGTGCCCAGGCCGTTGCCTGTGGCGAGATAAAATCGGCGCGCTTGGGACCAAGCGCTACGTCGCGGTGCCAGTCGCCCCAATAATAAGTATGGTTGGCAAAAAAGCTGGGCTGGATATCCAGTGCCTTCATGTCCTTTAGCTGATCCAGTTGAACCACTTGATTGTGGATGGCGATAGTGCGCTTGCCTGCCAGACCATTATCCCGGACGCCGTCGATCAAGGCCTGTGCCGCGGCGTCGCCGTTGACATGGACAAAAACCTGCCAGCCATTTTGTGCGGCATCCGCCAGTTTGGCGTTAAACAATTTCAGATCAATCGCCGGATAACCGGCATAGCCCTCTTTCTGGCCATGTGGCGGAATGGGTACCGGATCTTTCAACCACGCCGTACGCCCCTGCGGCGAACCATCGAGCGTCAATTTAATGCCGCCAATGCGCACATGCCCGCCCGCTGGATACGGCTTTCCAATCCGCGCACGTACCGCCGCGGGCCAGTCACGTTCGAAAGAGGTCAACGCCACGACATCAATCGGGAATAGCCCGCGCTTGTCCGCTTCCTCCATCGCTGCCCAGTTTTCCGGCATGATCCGTCCGTCCTGTCCGGTGGTGATACCATTGGCGGCGTAGATTTTGGCACCAGCGACCAGCGGCGCAACGCTGGCATCGATGCTGGGCGGTGTCAGCACTTTCATCACCGGATACAGCGCCGTTTCCTCCAGCACGCCGTTGGGCGTTTTGCCATCGGCCTCACGCCGGATCACCCCACCCTGCGGATCGGGCGTCTCTGGGGTATAGCCAACCAGCTTCAGCATCGCCGAATTCATTGCCGCAAAATGCCCGCTGACATGCAGAATCAAAATCGGAACATTGCTGGAAACCGCATCCAGATCCACCCGTGTCGGATGGCGCCGCTCCGCCAGTTGCGAATCGTCATAGCCATTGCCGATGATCAGCGGCATGCCGTCGGGGCGTGGATATTGGCGCAGCGCGTCCTGTAACTCTGCAATTGATTTAACAGTCCCAACGGGCGGCGGTTGCAATTGCGCCATCGCTGCATTCTGTCCGACATAGCCCATATGCCCGTGCGCATCGATAAAGCCGGGCAGAACGGTGCGTCCTTTCAGGTCGACCATTTCGACCTTTTTGGCGGCAGCTTTTTTGACCGTGGCGAGCGAGCCAAGAGCGGCGATTTTGCCGTTGCGCAGCAATATAGCCTCAACAAACTCGGGCTGATCGCCAGCCATGGTGAGTATCGATCCACCCGTTAGAATGATGTCCGTCGTTTGCGCAGGTGCCGTCGCCAAGAGCAACGGTGCAAATGCGCAAAGCAGACCATATTTCAAACGCATCATTCTCTCTCCCAAGACTTTATCGGCCGACTATCGGTTGCAAATTCCGGGCTGGCAAGCCATCCAGTCGTGCAAGGAGAAATAATATGGCAGCAGCATTGATCGTTGGCGCAGGTGACGCAACTGGCGGGGCAATCGCCAAGGCTTTTGCCCGCGAAGGCTACACCGCCTGTGTCAACCGGCGCGCACGCAACGCGGACCAGCTGGAAGCGCTGGTACAGTCCATTCATGCCGAGGGTTATGCAGCCCGCGCCTATCCCGCAGACGCGCGCATCGAAGAAGAAGTCGTGGCAATGGTCGATGCGATTGAAAGCGATGTGGGCCCAATTGAGGTTGCTGTGTTCAACATCGGCGCCAATGTGAACTTCTCAATTCTGGATATGACTTCCCAAGTCTATCGCAAGGTCTGGGAAATGGCGGCCTTTGCGGGTTTCCTCATGGGGCGCGAAGCGGCGCGCCGGATGGTTGAGCGCCAGTCCGGAACAATCATTTTCACCGGCGCGACCGCAAGCATCCGCGGCGGAAGCGGTTTTTCAGCCTTCTCCGGTGCAAAGGGTGCGCTGCGCATGCTGGCACAGTCGATGGCGCGCGAACTTGGGCCAAAGAATATACACGTGGCGCATGTCATCATTGATGGCGGCATCGACACCGCCTTTATCAGGGGCATTCACCCCGATTTCGAAGCAGCCAAGGCGGCGGACGGCGTGCTGTCACCTGATGCAATTGCGCTGCAATATGTGGCATTGCACAAACAACACCGAAGTGCGTGGACGCACGAGATGGATTTACGGCCATGGACGGAGAATTTTTGATGACCAAAAGCTTCCAATTTCTTTTCGATTTCGGCGGGCCCAACAGCTATCTCGCGCACAAGATGCTGCCCGATATCTGCGCGCGTACGGGCGCTGAAGCGGTCTATATCCCCATCTCGCTGGGGGGACTGTTCAAGCTTACGAACAACCAAGCGCCGTTTATGCGCTATGCGGAGACGCCCGCAAAACGCAATTATGAGATGCTGGAATTCGACCGCTTCGTTAAAACACATGAGCTTCCGTTTAAAATGAACCCGCGCTTTCCCATCAATTCACTGCAGCTGATGCGCGGCGCGGTTGCCGCCCAACATCTCGGCTGCTTTGCGCCTTATGTCGACGCAGTGATGGCGGCGATGTGGGAAGACGGCGCGGACATGGGCGATGCACAGATTGTCGCGGCGGTTCTAGACGCAGCTGGCCTCGACAGTGCGGCACTGCTCGCAAAGGCCGAGGATCCCGCGGTGAAAGCGGAATTGATCGCGAATACCGAAGATGCCGCCAAACGCGGCGCATTTGGCGTCCCGACATTCTTTGTGGGCGACGACATATATTGGGGCAAGGAACGACTGGGCCAGCTTGAGATTGCGCTCGCCGGGTCCTGACTTCCAATTCCTAAGTTGCGCCGCAATCGATTCCCGCTAAATACCCTGCGATGGATAAGATAATCGTACGCGGCGGCAATACGCTCAAGGGCAAGATCCCCATTTCAGGTGCAAAGAACAGCGCATTGACGCTGATACCCTGCGCGTTGCTGACCGACGAGCCGCTGACCTTGCGCAATTTGCCGCGTTTGGCCGACATTGACGGTTTTCAGCATTTGATGAACCAGTTCGGTATTTCCACGACGGTTGCCGGATCGCGTCCCGAAGATTTCGGCCGCGTGATGACGCTCGAAGCGACGCGTATCACCACAAATATCGCGCCCTATGACCTTGTCCGCAAAATGCGCGCGTCGATTCTGGTCTTGGGCCCCATGCTTGCCCGTGCGGGCGAAGCAACCGTGTCGCTGCCCGGCGGATGCGCCATTGGCAACCGGCCAATCGATCTTCACCTGAAAGCGCTGGAAGCCTTTGGCGTCGAAATTGAAGTTGCCGCAGGATATGTGAAGGCAGTCGCCAAAAAGGGCATTCCCGGCGGGACATATACATTCCCCGTGGTGTCCGTGGGCGCGACCGAAAACGCATTGATGGCGGCCAGCCTCGCGAAGGGCACATGCGTTCTGCACAATGCAGCGCGCGAGCCAGAAATCGTCGATTTGTGCAACTTGCTTGTCGCGATGGGCGCACAGATTGAAGGCATCGGCACATCCGACCTCATCATTCACGGTAAAGACCGTCTGCATGGCGCCACATACCGCGTTATGAGCGACCGGATCGAAGCAGGCAGCTATGCCTGCGCCGCAGCCATTACCGGCGGCGATATTGAACTTGTCGGCGCAAAGGCGAGCGAAATGGATGCAACGCTGCATGCGCTGCGCCAAGCAGGCGTCACGGTTGAAGAAACGGCCGGTGGGATCCGCGTCGCGTCCGATGGCAAATTAAAGCCGCTGACGATTTCAACTGCGCCATATCCTGGCTTTGCGACGGATATGCAGGCGCAATTCATGGCCATGCTGTGCATGGCGGACGGCGCAAGCGTTCTGACCGAAACGATTTTCGAGAACCGGTACATGCACGTGCCCGAACTCAACCGTATGGGCGCGCATATCGAAACCAAGGGCCGTACGGCCATTGTGCACGGCGTGAAGAAAATGACCGGCGCGCCTGTGATGGCAACCGATTTAAGGGCCTCTATGAGCCTTGTGATCGCTGGCCTGGTCGCAGAGGGCGAAACGCATGTGAGCCGTCTGTACCACCTCGACAGGGGCTATGAACGGCTAGAAGAAAAGCTTCAGCTGATCGGCGCGGATGTTGAGCGGGTGGGCTCAGACTAAAAAGCGCCATGCGAATCGGAACATCGCTTTGAAGGAACGGTTGCCACATTGATATTTTTGGGGCATCCTCCATCAAAGTGAAAATGAATTTGAATCCGAAGCCACACCAAGCCACACGACATCCAGTTTTGGATTCCATCCGCTTTAGCCCCATCGCAACCGTCGTCAGCGACCCCAGTAAGCCAGACAATCCCCTGATTGCGGTGAATGCGGCTTTTTGTGCGTTGACGGGATACGCAGAAGACGAAGTTATTGGTCGCAACTGCCGTTTCTTGCGCGGTCCGGACACGGAAAATGGCCAGACGGAAAAACTGCGTTCCGCAGTACATGGGCAGCATCCTGCACTGGCAGAGCTTATCAATTACCGGAAAGACGGCACCCCCTTTCGCAACGCGGTGATGATCGCGCCATTGTTCGACGATGATGGGAATCTTGAGCTGTTCGTCGGATCTCAAATCGAAGTGCTCCCTGAAGAGGAAAGCATTGGGCTAGTGCGGCAACAACAGGCTGCACAGATCGTCGACCGGCTTTCGCCCCGCCAGCGCGAGATTTTGCAGCAGATGGCCCGCGGTTTCCGGACAAAGCAAATTGCCTACCGGCTATCCTTAAGCGAAAAAACGGTTCAGATGCACCGCATGCTGATGTTCAAGAAACTGTCGACGTCAAATGCGGCAGATGCCGTCCGCATAGCGGTCGAAGCAGGTCTTTAACCGACCGGACAGGTCGATGTGACGGAACCCTTTATGCGTTCGCCATCACCCACAACCGAATCGCACTTGCCAATCCGCACGGCGTTCCGGATTCCAGACGCTCAACATCGATTTGCGCGACCAACGCATTGACGGGCAAATCCTTTTGCTCGGCAGCCCGTTTCAAAGCGTCCCAGAAAAGCGGCTCCAGACTGATCGAGGTTTGATGCCCCGCCACCGTCATGCTGCGCTTTACGGGCGGATGATAAATGTCGCTCACCCGCCGACGACAATCAATACATGTGCTGACCACCGTTGATCGACAAAGTCGAACCGGTGATGAAGCCTGCATTGTCGCTCGTCAAAAATTCGACACCGCGGGCGATTTCGTCGGGTTGACCCAATCGGCCAACCGGGATTTGCGCGACGATCTTTTCCATCACATTTTCAGGGATGGTCGACAGCATTTCGGTGCCGATATAGCCCGGCGCGATTGCATTGGCGGTCACGCCATAACGCGCACCCTCTGCAGCAAGCGATTTGGTAAAGCCATGGATGCCTGATTTCGCGGCCGCGTAATTCACCTGACCGATTTGACCGCCCTGGCCGTTGACTGAGCCAATGTTCACGATGCGGCCCCATTTGCGTTCGCGCATGCCGGCAAAAACCGCCTTGGCCATGTTGAAACAACCTGTCAGGTCGACACGGATCACTTCATCCCATTGTTCAAATGTCATCTTCATCATCGTCGCATCGCGGGTGATACCCGCGTTGTTGACCATGATGTCGATTGGTCCGAACTCCGCCTCAATCGCAGCGCAGGCGTCTAGGCAGCTTTGGTGATCGCCCACATCCCACTTGCGCACCGCAATGCCCGTCCGCTCCGAAAAGGCCTTGGCGGCGGCGTCATTGCCGCCGTAATTGGCGATAACCATCCGGCCTTTTTCCTGAAGCTTCAAACAGATCGCTTCGCCAATACCTCTGGTCCCGCCTGTAACCACCGCAATTCGTGACATGCACCGCTCTCCTGATTGCCATTTCCGCGATGATTAATGCTCAAGGACACAAGTGCAAGTTGCCGTAAACGTTAGTATAAAAAAGGCCGCAGCCACGCTGTGCTAACGATTAGATCCAGCCAGCGAGTTCCTGCCCGATAATCTGTTCAAGCATATCCATCCCGACATCGCTGTCGTTCAGGCACGGCAGATAGGCATAATGTGTGCCGCCTGCTTCTTCGAATTGCTCATGCCCTTGCATCGCCAGCTCTTCGAGCGTTTCGAGGCAATCGACGGAGAAGCCCGGCGCAAAGATTGCGACTTTCTTAGTCCCTTCGCGCGCGAGTTTCATCAGCGTGTCGTCCGTGGCGGGTTCAAGCCATTTTGCCCGCCCGAAACGGGATTGGAAACTCACAACAAGTTCACGGCCCATAGCTTCCGACAGAAGCCGTGCGGTTTTCTGGCAATGGCAATGATAAGGATCACCCAAATGGAGCGTCCGTTCCGGCATCCCATGGAAACTGATCACAAGCGCGTCGGGTACGAAATCCAACTTCGCAAGCGACGCTTCAATCGACGACTTCAACGCGCCTATATAGCGCGCATCATCATGATAAGCGGGCAGCGTGCGGATCGCCGGGTGCCAACGCATGGCGGTGAGCGTGGCGTAAGCCTCATCAAGCACAGTACCCGTCGTCGCCCCCGAATATTGCGGATATAATGGCGCAATTAAAATCCGGTTGCACCCCGCCGCTTTCATGGCGGCAAGTTGGTCACCGACGGACGGATTGCCATAGCGCATGGCGTACCGCACATCAGCGATCCCTTCCATACGCGCCTGCAACGCTTCCGCCTGACCGGCTGTGAAAAACGCCAGCGGCGATCCTTTTTCCGTCCATACCTTGGCATAAGCCTTCGCGGATTTTTGCGGACGGGTGTTCAAAATGATGCCGCGCAAAATCGGTTGCCACAGCAAAGGAGGAATTTCGACAACGCGTCGATCCGACAGAAACTGTTTCAAATAGCGCTTCACCGCTGACGTGGTCGGTGCGTCTGGCGTGCCCAGATTCACCAGCAAGACGCCGACTTTCGGCGTCGCTACGGGTGGGTGGTTCGTTGGTAATGTCATCATAGTCCCCGGGACAGCAATGGAAGTTCACGCAAACGTATTCCCGCTGCAGAGAATAAAGCGTTTGCAAGTGCGGGGGCAACCGGCGGCACCCCAAGTTCAGTCACACCGCCAGGCGCGGCATCGCTGCGCGCAAATTCAACGGTAATTTCTGGCACATCTGCCAATTTCGGCAGGTCCACATCACGCAGACGGCGGGCGGTTGGCAGGCCGTTCTGATATTCGGTTGTTGAACCCAGTGCTTGCGACAATCCGAATATAATGCCGCCCTCAATCTGCTGGCGCGCCAGATCGGGATTAATGAGCCGCCCGCAATCCGCCATCGCATGAATACGGTCGACACGCACGCCGGTTTCGCTGGTACGCGCCGTCACGATAACGGCAATGTGGCTGCCGCGCATGCTGTGGCAAGCAATGCCGCGTCCGCTGCCCGATGCGCCCCCGTCCCAACCCGCCATATTGGCAACGCCCGTCAGGCATCGGGCAAGACGCGTTTGGCCGACAAGCATTTGCATGCGAAACGACAAGGGCTCGACGCCAGCTTTCTGGGCAAGCTCGTCAATGAAGCCTTCGACGAAGAAGCAGTTGTAGCTGTGCGCTAGGCTCCGCCACGGCCCGGTTGGCATCGGCATGCGCACCGGAAAATGGTCAATCGTCAGATTGGGAATGGCATATGGTATCTCCGCACCGCGCAATGCGAGTGCGTCAAATTCGCCTGCGGACGACTTGCGCGCTGCGTCAACGCTGTGCCCATCGATCCGGTTTGCAAGCTCACGCATGCTGGATGCCGCGGCCACCCGCACGCTCATCGCGGTCACTGCGCCTTCGGCATTTATCGCGGCGGATAACCGGCCCAGCGCCGGTGTGCGGACATGATCCCGCAGGAAGTCTTCAGGACGCGACCAGACCAGTTGCACCGGCCGGCCCACTTCCTTGGCAATGACTGCGACTTGCGCGGCGATCACATTGTCAAAATTGCGGTCGAAACTTCCGCCCGCCATGACGGGGTAGAGAACCACATCATTTACATCGATGCCGATGGCGTTTGCTGCGGCAACCCGCGCGGCCTGAGGCGCTTGTGATGCGATCCATAATTGCAGACGACCATTGCGATAATCCGCCGTCGCTGAACGTGTTTCAATAGGGGCGTGCACAGCCGCACCCACCGTGTAGTCAGCTTTAAAAATGCGCGTTGCCGTCTCTGGCGCCATTGCAGCATCAACGTCGCCTGATTTGAATGCCCGGAAGCCGGGGCCTTTGGCGATCGCGTCGCTGAGCGACTGACCGATTTTCTGGCTGTCCGCCAAGCCGCCTTTTGTCGCGAAGACGGGCGCCATTGCATCCAACGCGGTGTTGGCTGCCCACCAGTTGCTTGCCACCGCCGCCACCCAGCTTTTGGTCCGTACCACATGCACCACGCCGCGCATTTTCAGCGCCGCTTTCGTGTTGGCCGATTTCAGCCTGGTGTCGCCCGCTGGTCCGCCCCGGACAGACGCATAGAGCATATCGGGCAAACGAATATCGCCGGCAAAGCTTGCGCTGCCATCGACCTTGGCAGACAGATCAAGCCGCGGCGCGTCACGGCCCGAAAGGTGGTTGCGCGGCGAAGGATTTAGCGGAATCGGCGATGGTGGCGCGAGCTCTGATGCTTCAATGACAAGATCAGCAAATGCGAGGCGTTTTTTTCCAAAGACCACAAAACCGCGGTCCGTTTGGCACTGCTCCCATGAAATGTCCCAGCGCGCTGCCGCGGCCTGACACAAGACCGCACGCGCCGCTGCGCCAGCTTCACGGCATGGCTGTTCAAATTGCCGAATGGAGGATGATCCGCCCGTCACCACAAACATATCGCGTCTCGCGAGTTCGTTGATGGTGCTGGCCACGGGACCACCATCTGCGTTGAGCGAGAGGTTTTCGGGCATGAATGCCGGGGCCCACTCGCGCGCCAACAATGTGTTTGCGAATATCGGACTTGGCGGCACTGGCTGGACTGCCACCGATCGCCAATCAGCGCCAAGCTCTCCAGCGACGATTTGCGCCAATGCCGTATACACGCCTTGGCCAGACTCGCTTTGTGGAACGCCCACGACAATCTTGCCGTCCTCGGCAATTTTAAGCCACGGTCCGAACAGATGCTCGCCCTCTACCGTCCGTAAATTGGGCGTATAGCGGCGTGGCCACAGGCCCCAAGCCACAAGCAAACCGACGCCAGCGCCGCCACCAATGAGCAGCTTTCGGCGGCTAATGCCTTCCCCTGCCCCTGTGTCTTCCGTCATGCAGGCGCGGCCTTTGGCGCGTCCATCCATGCGGACACTTGCCGGGCAATCGCTGCATAGGCATCGCTAATGGGGCCTGCATCCAGTGCCGGCGGATTGCCAGCATCGCTTGCCATGCGGATTTTGATATCCAGAGGAATGCGACCCAAGAACGGAATACCCAGTTCCTTTGCCGCCGCTTCGGCTCCGCCGGAACCAAAAGGATCACTCATTTCGCCGCAATGCGGACAGAGATAGCCTGCCATATTTTCAACGAGTCCAATGATCGGGACTTTCGCGGTATCGAAAAAGCTGATGGCGCGGGTGGCGTCAATCAGCGCCAAATCCTGCGGCGTGGAAATGATAACGGCGCCGACGGGTTTGTGCTTTTGGATCATCGACAGCTGGATGTCACCGGTGCCGGGCGGCATATCGACCACGATGTCGCGCACATCGCCCCATTTTGCGTCGACAAGCTGCGACAGGGCATTGCCCGCCATGGGGCCACGCCACGCAATTGCCTGGCCCGGGTTGACCAACTGACCCATCGACAAAAATGGAACGCCGCCAGCGCCCATTACGGGTATCATATTCTTGCCTTCGGCTTCAGGCTTCACGCCCTCAACACCCATCAAACGTGGTTGCGATGGACCGTAGATATCGGCATCGACAAGCCCGACCGATCGGCCTGCCCGCGCCATGGCGATGGCAAGGTTTGTCGACAGCGTTGATTTACCCACGCCACCTTTGCCGCTGGCCACAGCGATCAAGCGCGGCGTAATCCGCTCCGCCGTCAACATGATACGAACCGACGTCGCCCCTGCGTGTTCAACGGCGCTGCGAACATCGGCTTCGATTTGCGCGCGGGCATCCGCGTTCAATCCGGACACATCAAGCATAAGCGAAACCGCGCCATCGGCGATTTTCAAACCGCTTGCGCGTGCGCCGGCAACGGCGGAAATGGCATGAGAAAATTCTTCAATATTTGGCATATCATGCCGAATAGATTCAGAATTGCGGGATTGACACTGTTTTTCTGAAAAACCGCTACTACATACAGTTTATGAGCAAGAAAATTGACGAGCAGGGGTCACATATTTTGGCGATAGAAGGCAAAGGTCCGTGGGATTCAGATGATTCCGCCGACACCGGTGCATCCGGCAATGCGAATGAAAAAGGCGGCCGATCAAAGCCCGAACCGGTTAACCCGTGGGATCCGACACCGGACGGTGCGGCGAAGCAATCGCGGACTCGTGGCCCGTCACTGGAAGAATTGCTTCGCCGCAAAGGCGGTGGCTTTGGTGGCATTCCGCAACGGCCCGATGGCAAAAGCTGGTGGCCGCTTATCGTTGGCGGCTTTCTGCTACTGTGGCTGGCCTGGTCGACGATTCACCGGATTGGCCCTGAACAAGAAGGCGTTGTAACCCAGCTTGGCAAATATGCCCGCACGGTGCAGCCCGGCATTCGTTTCACGCTGCCCTCGCCCATCGAGAGTATCACCAAAATTGATACCAAGCAGATCCAGACGACCTCCATCGGTTCGCCGAAGGCAAGCAGCGAAAATCTGGTCCTGACCAAAGACCAGAGCATCATTGATATGGCCTATGACGTCCGCTGGTCGATCAAGAGCCCGTCATTATATCTGTTCCAACTCGACAGCCCTGAAGGCACGGTCAAGGAAGTCGCGGAAAGCGCCATGCGCGCGGCCGTTGCCAATTATGATCTGACCCAAGCCATTGGCCCGGGCCGTGGCGCGATTGAATTGGAAGTGCGCCGCCGTATGCAGCAGATATTGGATGAATATCGTGCCGGTGTGTTGGTGCAGAGCATTTCCATCCGTCAATCAGACCCACCGGCGGAAGTGAATGACGCATTCCGCGAAGTAAACGCGGCGCAACAACGGCGCGAGAGCTATTTGAACGATGCCCGTGCTTATGCCAGCCGCGTTACCGAGTTGGCTCTGGGTGAAACTGCCGAGTTCGACAAGATTTACGTGCAGTATAAGGAAGCGCCCGAAGTCACCAAAAGGCGGTTATATTACGAAACGATGGAGCAAGTGCTCGGTAAGGTCGACAAGACGATTGTCGAAACCGGCGGCGTGACGCCGTACCTCCCGCTCCCTGAATTTCAGAAAAAGGCCGCGCAAAAGGCTGAACCCGTTGTTGTGACAGGAAAAAAGCAATGATGACGAATATCATCAGAAACCCGATTTATCTGGCATTGATTGGGATCGGTACCCTCATTTTGTTGAGCATGTCGGTCACCATCGTCCCTGAAACACAACAAGCGATTATCAGCAGCTACGGCAAGGTTGACCGCGTTGTGAACAAATATCGTGCGAAGGAACAATTTGGCGAAACGCGCGCGGGCCTCACCTTCCGTATCCCGTTTGTTGAACAAATCCAGATTGTCGACAAGCGCGTGTTGAGCGTCGAAATGGATCAACAGGAAGTGCTTTCCACGGACCAGCTGCGCTTACAAGTCGACGCCTTTGCCCGGTTCCGCATCACGCAACCTGATGTCATGTATCGGACCATCCGTACCGAGGATCGCCTGCGCGACCAGTTGAAGACAATCTTGGGCTCATCGCTTCGCAACGAATTGGGCAAACGCACCTTTGCGGCATTGCTCAGCGCCGAGCGCGGTGAAGTTATGGAAAATATCCAGACCGCGCTGAACCGTGAAGCCAAGAAATATGGCGCCGAAGTCATTGATGTCCGCATTAAGCGCGCCGATTTGCCCGCAGCAACGCTGCAGTCGGCCTATAACCGGATGCGCAGCGCGCGTAATCAGGAAGCGATTGCCATTGATGCCGAGGGCCAGAAAGAAGCGCAGATTATCCGCGCGGATGCAGAGGCCGAAGCCGCACGGATCTACGCCATAAGCTATGGCAAGGATCCGGGTTTCTACGACTTCTACCGCGCCATGCAGAGCTATCGTCAGACTTTCCAGAATGGCGAAGGATCAAGCAACATCATCTTGTCGCCGCAAAACGCGTATCTTGAGAAATTCCGCACCGGGCGTTAATCGAACGACGGAGGACTTTGGCCAATTGGATGGCATCCATTCAATTGGCGTTAAGCTTTAATACGCCATCGAATGGCGGACTTTCGGGCCTGCTGCCCAGTTGAATATACGAGAGGAATGATATCCGTGCGTTACGCTTATGCAGTTACCACCGCGCTTTTGATGACAGGTGCCGCCGTAGCTTTGGTCAACGACAATCCCGTGACCGCGCAAACCGGCCTTGCTGTCTCGGAACAAGTTAATCTCGCGCCCGGCGGCGCACCGTCGAGCTTTGCAGACTTGGCTGCACAGTTGCAGCCAGCGGTGGTCAACATCGCCACGCGCCAAAAGGTGCAAGTCGCGACCAGCTTTAACCCGCTAACCGGCGAACGCCGTCCCGTAACGCAGGACCAAGCAAGCGGCGGCTCAGGCTTCTTGATCTCAAGCGATGGCTATATCGTGACCAACAACCATGTCGTCGCGGGTGGTCCATCGGGCGACGCGGTTGACCGCGTGACCGTCACCTTATTTGATGGCAAGGAATATCAGGCTGAAATCGTCGGCCGTGATCCACAGTCAGACATCGCGTTGCTCAAAATCCGTGCGACCGATTTGCCGTTCGTCAAAATGGCCGATTCCAGGAAAAGCCGTGTGGGCGACTGGGTCATTGCAATCGGTAACCCGCTTGGCCTTGGCAACACCGTGACCGCGGGCATTATCTCCGCGCTTCAGCGTAACATCGGTGCAGGTGGCGCCTATGACCGTTTCATTCAAACCGACACCGCCATCAACCCCGGCAACTCGGGTGGCCCTTTGTTCAACCTCAAAGGCGAAGTCGTTGGCATCAACAACCGCCTGATTTCCCCAGTCGGCGCGAATATCGGCGTCGGGTTTGCCATTCCTGCAGAAGAAGCCATTCCTGTTGTCGAATCGCTGAAAAAGGGTGTCCGTCCGGAGCGCGGCTATTTGGGTATCAGCATCCGGCCCGTTGATGAGGACACGGCCGATGCGCTTGGTTTGGACAAGAACCGCGGCGAATTTGTCGCGCGCGTTGTTGCTGGCGAAGCCGCGGATAAGGCTGGCCTGAAGGAAGGCGACATCGTTCTGCGTGTCAATGACCGCGAGGTTTCGCCTGAAACCACGCTGTCGTTCATAGTAGCCAACGTAAAACCTGGCACACGCATTCCGCTGGATATCTTGCGTGAAGGCAAGCCGCTGAAGCTGACCGCAACCGTCGGCGCACGTCCTCCGGAAGAGAAGTTGGCGCAAAGCAATTTCAATCCTGAAGAAAACAAGGATTTCGACAAGCAAACCGACACACCTGATTCAAAGGTTGTTCGCGATACGCTTGGTATCAGCGTTATTCCGCTCGATGGCGAAATCGCACGTGCGCTTGGTATGACGACTGATGTAAAGGGTGTCGTTGTTGACGTTCCGGGCACTGGCACGGGTGCGCAAGTTGGCCTGCGTCGGGGTGATGTCATCGTATCGGCAAACTACAAGCCGGTAAGCACCGCAGCCGGTCTCGCCGATGTCGTCAAGGAAGCCAAGGCAGCCGGTCGTGGCGCGATCTTGCTGGGTGTCAAACGCCGCGGCGCGCCAACACAATATGTGACGGTCCGTTTGGAAAAATAAGGCAGTTGTCGGGCGCGCCAGGGTGGTGCTAGTTAAGCTATGGACTTAATCAGCACTGACTGGCGCGACGACGCCGAAGGCATCCTTCCCGACCTGATCGCGCTGCGCCGCGCAATTCATGCCGAGCCTGAGCTTGGCCTGCAAAACCCCAAGACATTGGCTAAAATCAAGGCCGCGCTTGCTGGCCTGCCGCTGGAGCTGCGTGAAGGGCCATCGACCACCGGGCTCATCGCGACCCTTAAAGGCCCAGCCAATGGCCGTACGGTGCTTCTACGGGGCGATATGGACGCGTTACCGCTCCATGAGGATACGGGCCTTGAATATAGCTCGCTGACCGAAGGCGCGATGCATGCGTGCGGGCATGATACCCATGTCGCGATGCTCGTGGGTGCAGCCAAGATGCTATGCGCCAAACGCGATCAGCTGGCCGGCACGGTGCAATTCATGTTCCAGCCCGGCGAAGAAGGCCACCATGGCGCGCGCTACATGCTCGACGACGGCTTGATTGATCCGCTGCCCGATGCCGCCTTTGCCTTGCACATCATGCCCAACGCCCCACGCGGTGTGTTTAGCGGTCGAAGCGGACCGTTGCTGGCATCATCCGACATCCTGAATATTACCGTCAAGGGCGCGGGCGGCCACGCGTCGATGCCGCATGATGCCGTTGATCCCATTCCCGTTGCCTGCGAAATCGTATCGGCCATTCAGACGATGGTAACCCGCAAGATTTCCGTATTTAACCCGGCGGTCATCACCATTGCCAAAATCGCGGCCGGCACGACCAACAACATCATTCCCGAGACCGCGCATCTATTGGGCACTATCCGCACCCTGTCGCCGCAGTCACGCGCGCGCGTGGCGGAGGAACTGCATCGCCTCGCCCCCGGCATCGCCGCCGCCCATGGGTGCAGTGCGGAGGTCCATATCGAGCAAGGCTTCCCTGTCACCGTCTGCGACGACCGTGCGGTGCAATTCGGTAAAGCCGTGGTCGAAGATATGTTTGGCCCAGAAAACTGGCTCACGCTCGACACGCCGATCATGGGCGCGGAAGACTTTGCATATGTCCTTGAAAAAGTGCCCGGCGCCATGTTCTTCTTGGGCGCGTCGCATGAGGGCGACGACTGGCGGTCCTGCTGCGGCCTGCATTCCAACCGCATGGTCCTAGACGACAGCGTCATGGCCCGCGGAGCCGCCCTCCACGCCGCAATAGCCGAACGATATTTGTCCGAGGGCTTTTAAAAGAGGTCTCACACGAAGACACAAAGGCACAAAGAAATCTACAAAGAGCGCGTAAGATCACCGTTGGCGATCCGCTTTACGCCTTTCTTTGTGCCTTTGTGTCTTCGTGTGAGATTATTTCCCCGCCGCCTTCTCGACTCCGCGCATGACCCGTAGGGCGTTGCCTTGGGCGATTTTGGCAAGATCGCTCTTGGAATAGCCACGACGGACCAGTTCCGCGAACAGAGCGGGATAGGTCGATACGTTTTCGAGGCCCACTGGCAGTTCATCCACACCGCCAAAGTCGCCACCAATGCCGATATGGTTAATGCCTGCAACTTTGCGGATGTGGTCGATATGGTCAGCGACCTGCGCCAATGTTGCTTTGGGCTGTGGGTTTGCGGCAATCCATGCGTCTACGGCGGCTTTCTCGCCAACAGGATTGCCGGAAAATTCGGTTTTCGCGCGACCCGCTACCGCCGACCGTTCAAACTCCCATTGGCGGCGCTCGGGCGAGGTGAAGCCGGGGACGAATGTGACCATGACCACGCCGCCATTTTGCGGCAAACGCTTCAAAACAGAGTCCGGCACGTTACGTGGATGTGGTGTGATGGCGCGGGCATTGCTGTGCGTGAACAGCACGGGCGCGGTGGTTTTATCCAACACGTCATGCATCGTTGCCTCTGACACATGGCTGATGTCCGCAATCATCCCCAACCGGTTCATTTCCGCCAGCACGTCAAAACCGAATGGCGACAGCCCATCATGCTTTGGCGCATCGGTGGCGCTGTCGGCCCAATCGGTCGTCAGACTGTGCGTAATGGTCATATACCGTGCGCCCAGCGCATAGCTTTGCCGCAAGATTTCAAGCGAGTCACCGATGGAATGCCCGCCTTCCATGCCAATCATCGACGCGATCTTGCCTGCCTTCATTGCGCCTTCAACCTCAGCGGCGGTCGATGCATAGGCAAAGCTCTCTGGGTAACGCGCAATCATCTGCCGCACGACGTCAATCTGCTGAATTGTCCGGGTTACCGCCTCATGCTTCGGCAATGCGGCATCGACATATACCGACCAAAATTGACCGCCTAGGAAACCGGCCCGCGCGGTGCGGATATCGGTATGCGTTTTGGCAAGAACATCGGCAGGCAAGGCCGAGAGATTGAATTTCGAGAAATCCCGGTCGAACAGTTCCGCAATCTGGTGCGGCGTATCATTATGTCCGTCAATGATAGGGGATTTCGCCAGTACCTCCCGCGCGGTTTCTTCGGGGGTCGCGGCATATGCCGGCGAGAGCGCGGCCAAGGCAAAAAGCGGGAGCAGTTTTTTCATGGGACCAACACGGTATCAACCGCCTCCTTTAGCGTTTCGGGATAATCGAGCGTGAAATGCAGCCCCCGGCTTTCATGCCGTGACAAAGCGGACTGAATGATAAGCGCCGCGACCTCAACCAGGTTGCGCAGTTCAATCAGGTCAGGCGTTACGCGGAAATGGCTGTAATAATCGGCAACTTCGCTGCGCAGCAAATCGATGCGGTGCTGCGCGCGCTCCAGCCGCTTGGTCGTGCGGACGATGCCGACAAAGTTCCACATGAACTGCCGGATTTCGCGCCAACATTGCGCAATGACGACTTCTTCATCGCTGTCCGTCACGCGGCTTTCGTCCCACGCGCGGATGGGCGGCGGTGGCGGCAGGCTGTCCCAATGGGCATCAATATGGCGCGCACAAGCATCACCAAAGACGAAACATTCCAGCAGCGAATTGGACGCAAGGCGGTTGGCACCATGCAGTCCGCTTTGCGTCACTTCGCCAGCGGCATATAGCCCCGGCGCATCGGTTCGGCCATCAAGGTCGACCAGAACACCGCCGCAGGTATAATGCTGTGCTGGCACCACGGGGATGGGGTCGCGCGTGATGTCGATGCCAAGGCCCATCAGCTTTTCATAAATGTTCGGGAAATGCCCCTTCACAAAATCGGCTGGCTTGTGGCTGATATCCAAATGGACATATTCAAGCCCGTCGCGCTTAATCTCAGCATCATTGGCACGCGCCACGATATCGCGCGGCGCAAGCTCTGCACGTTCGTCATAATCGGGCATGTAACGATGCCCGGTTTTGGGATTTTTCAATATCCCGCCCTCGCCGCGCACCGCCTCGGTAATCAAGAAGTTTTTGACCTCAAGATTGTAAAGGCAGGTCGGGTGGAATTGCATGAATTCCATATTCGGTACGCGGCAGCCAGCGCGCCATGCCATGGCAATTCCATCGCCCGTCGCCCCGCGTGGCGCCGTGGAGTAAAGATAGGTCCGTCCGGCGCCTCCGCTGGCCAAGATCGTCGCCCGCGCGG
>JAIXYC010000137.1 GCA_027490455.1 Sphingomonadales bacterium | reverse complement strand
TGGGCAGCATGGGCCTCGACATGATGCTGCGCACCTGCACAATTCAGGTCAATCTTGATTATTCAAGCGAAGCCGACATGGCCCACAAGTTCCGCACCTCGCTCGCGCTTCAGCCGCTGGCGACCGCGTTGTTCGCAAACTCGCCCTTCTTGGAAGGAAAGCCAAATGGCTTCCTCTCCTATCGCAGCCACATTTGGTCCGACACTGATCCGCAACGCACGGGCATGCTGCCGTTCGTATTCGATGAAAACTTCGGATATGAACAATATGTCGACTATATGCTGAAAGTGCCGATGTATTTCGTGTACCGTGACGGCAAATATATCGACGCATCGGGCCTCGATTTCCGCGACTTTTTGAAGGGCGAGCTTTCGGTGCTGCCGGGCGAAAAGCCGACGGTTTCCGATTGGGAAGACCATATGTCGACCGCATTTCCCGAAGTGCGCTTGAAAAGCTTCCTGGAAATGCGCGGCGCGGATGGCGGCCCTTGGAACCGCATCTGTGCGCTGCCCGCATTCTGGGTCGGCTTGCTGTACGATCAGGGCGCGCTTGATGCGGCCTGGGACGAGGTAAAGCACTGGACGATGGAAGAACGCGAAACGCTGCGCAGTGCAGTGCCAGCGCAGGGCCTGAACGCAGCGATACCCGGTGGCGGCAAGTTGCTCGATCTTGCGGGGCGCATTCTGGATATCTCATCGTCCGGACTTGCTGCACGCAACCGCCTGAATGCCAGTGGTGACAATGAAACCGGCTATCTGGACCCGCTGCGTGAAATCGTGGCCAGCGGCAAAACCGTGGCGGAACAAATGCTCGACAAATATCACGGCGAATGGGCCGGTGACATCTCACGCGTGTATGACGAGATGAGCTTCTAATATTTGGTGCTAAACGGCCACACTACGCGAAAAATTGCAGTTTTTCTGCATAGCTTTATTGATTCTGTGACACGTGTCCGTAAGGGGGCGGGCGAGTATCAATGGCGGGTTTAACACACCCCCTCCTTCCTCTATCAACTCGGGAGAATATTATGCGTTCTGTTCGCTCCATCATGGCATCAAGCGCCGCTATCGCGGTTGCCACTGCCAGCCTTTTCATCGCGCCTGCCGCTTATGCGCAGGACGAAACTGCACAAAACAGCGCAGCCTTGGGCGAAATCGTTGTCACCGCGCAGCGTCGTGAAGAAAATCTTCAGGATGTGCCTTTGTCCGTAACGGCCGTAAGCGGCGACCAATTGGGCGCGATTACCGCCGGCGGTGTCGATATTCGTGGCATTTCTGGTCGCGTGCCAAGCTTGCTGGTTGAATCCTCGTTTGGCCGCACCTTCCCGCGCTTTTACATTCGTGGCCTTGGGAACACCGACTTTGACTTCAACGCATCACAGCCCGTCAGCTTGATCTATGATGATGTCGTACTCGAAAACCCAATTCTCAAGGGCTTTCCAATCTTTGATATGGAGCGCGTCGAAGTTCTGCGTGGACCGCAAGGCACGCTGTTCGGCCGCAACACCACTGCCGGTATCGTAAAGTTTGACAGCGTGAAGCCAAGCGACGTTGCTGGCGGCTATGGGAAGATTTCGTACGGCCGTTTCAACGCGATGAACCTCGAAGGCGGCTTTGGCGGCCCATTGAGCGAGAAAGTCAGCGTCCGCGTTTCGGGCATGTACCAGCGTCAAGACAACTATGTCGACAATGTCATCCCAAGCAAGACAACCAAGGATGCGTTCGAAGGTTATAAGGAATATGCCGCCCGCGTTCAATTCCTGATCAAACCAAGCGATGACTTCGACATTTTGCTAACCGGCCAGCTCCGTTCGCTTGACGGCACGGCCCGCTTGTTCCGCGCAAACGTATTCACGCGCGGTCAGGAAGGGCTGAATGCAAACTTCGACCGTTATCGCGTATCGGTGGATGGCAAGAACGAACAGCGCGTCGACACGCAGAATATGACTGCGCGTATGACCTATGATGCGGGTGCAGTGTCGTTCATTTCGGTCACCAGCTATTGGACCGGCGACGCGACTTCGGTTGGCGATGTGGATGGCGGCTTTGGCGCCAATTTCTTGCCACGCAATCTGTATGGCCCAGGCGAGATTCCGTTCACTGCCGAAACCCGCGACAGCGTGCCAACGCTAAAGCAGTTCACCCAGGAATTCCGCGTCGCCAGCAATAATGATGGCCCATTGAGCTATCAGGCTGGTGTGTTCTACTTTAACGAAAATCTGGACATCGTTTCCGAAAACTACTCAACGATGGGTGACCCGAATAACGCAGTGGACGGCGTGAACATTATCGTTTCGCAAGCCCAAAACAGCAAAGCTTATGGCCTGTTCGGTTCAATGACCTATCAGTTGACAGACCAACTGAGCGTTACTGGCGGCCTGCGTTACAATGACGACAAGCGTGATTTTGTTGCCGTGCGCAGCAAGGACACACAGTTCCCAGGCTTCCTGCAGAACCCGCTGGGCACTGTGCGCCGCGATGTCAGCGACAACAACCTGACATGGGATCTCAGCGGAACCTATGCCGCGACGGATGATGTGAACCTGTACGCTCGCGTTGCCCGTGGCTATCGCGCGCCATCGATCCAGGGCCGCATCTTGTTCCCGCCAGCAACATCGACACCGCTGGAAAGCGGCGTAACTGTCGGCAAGTCGGAAACGATCACATCCTATGAAAGCGGCATCAAATCGACGCTGCTCGACGGACGTGCCCGTTTCAACGTCAACGGTTTCTATTATGAACTGAAGGATGCGCAGCTGACTGCAGTCGGCGGCGGCGTGAATGCCAACCGTCTCATCAATGCAGACAAGGTGCGCGGCTATGGCTTTGAAGCGGACATCGAGTTCAAGCCTGTGCCGCAACTGCTGCTGACCGCGGGCCTGAGCTACAACAACACCAGCATTCAGGATACAGGTCTTACCACCGCAGCCTGTGGTGCGACACGTGTCGACACGTTCCCGAACGTGTCGTTGTGCACACCGCTTGACCCAATCGTTGTTGCGGCAGCTCCGTTCTCGGCGGCGATCGTCAACATCGACGGCAACAGCCTGCCGCAGAGCCCCAAGTGGATTGCTAACTGGACAGCACGTTACGGCGTGCCCGTAGGCGACGGTGAAGTCTATGCCTTCACCGATTGGGCATATCGTTCGAAGATAAACTTCTTCTTGTATGAATCGGTTGAGTTCCAGGACAAGCGCATGCTCGAAGGCGGCCTGCGCGTTGGCTACAAAACCGATGCCTATGATGTCTCGGCTTTCGTCCGTAACATAACGAAGGATACGTCCGCAGTCGGCGGCATCGATTTCAACAACCTGACTGGCTTCGTCAACGAACCACGCGTCTGGGGCGTCGAAGCCGCGTTCAAGTTCTAAATTCCGACAATATCATGCAAGAACGGGGCGGGTGTGCGAAAGCAGACTTGCCCCGTTCGCATATCGGCGTTAAGGGCGCATCTCTTCGCTGAAAAGCGGGGTGCAGGAGTTTAGCTCAGTTGGTAGAGCATCGGTCTCCAAAACCGAGGGTCGTGGGTTCGAGTCCCCCAACTCCTGCCATTACTTTCCCTGTTTTCTGGGGGTTTCCGCCAGAGAATTTTGATCGTGCCAATATCGTGACAGATTTTGTAGGCTTTGGCGCGATTTTGGCACGATATTCTTACTTCTTTACCCGCGCCTCGATAGCGATACCTGCGACAAGAGCGCCAAGCACAATTGCCAGAATATGTTTCCCTTCCATTTTACGATATTCGCACAACGGTCCGATGTCCGCAATGTTGTCGTCCGCGGCCTGACCGCTTCGGCGAGTATTGGGTGGAAACTTGCCTGTCTGCTTGTGGGCGCAAAGCGGACTGGCCGAATTAGCCACAGAACGCTCACTTCGGGTGCCGTCGTCGAGACATGTGAAACTGATAGCTGGGTAAACTAACAGAGCGTTGGCCTTATCAGTTGGTTGGGTCTTTCGGTGCCAGCTTGCAGTGTTGCAAGCGACGATATTCGAAAGCCTATCATTTGGCTCATTCGTGTTGCTTAATGGTGATTTGTAATCTGCAGAAATAGGCCTTAGTTTCAAAAGTCCTGACTACGGGCAGTAATCCAGAGAGGGATACAAATGTCTCTATATAGCTTTAGGTTCTGCCTAGTATTCCTCATGTTTACATTTTTGAACGCATGTGGCGGGACTGAAGTTAGTCCCGAACAACCTCCATTTGTTACCGTTATACAACCTCCAATTGTTTCCATTGGAGCGCCAAGCACTCCGCCTACAGTCACTTCTTTTGCCTGGCCCGAAGCAAGCGCGCAAAGCCAAGGTATGTCGGAGCAAAAGTTAGAGGAGGCAGCCGCCATGGCCCTGCGTGACGGAACTTTCGGGCAGGCCTTTTTAGTTATACGTAACGGCAAGATTGTTTTTGAG
>JAIXYC010000060.1 GCA_027490455.1 Sphingomonadales bacterium | reverse complement strand
GGTGTAATGGAACTGAATTTTACCGGAACCGATATATGCGCGATAAATGGAACGCGCAGCGCTCCTGAAACGCATTATGATGTTGTTGTCGTTGGCGCTGGGCCAAGCGGCGTTGATGCGGCGATCGACGCGGCCACAACCGGAGCAAAAGTGCTGCTGGTCGATGAAAACCCCGTTTCGGGCGCGTTGATGGGCAATGACATACCGCTATATTTTGGCGGGAGGATGACCGCAGCAACACAAAATACAGAGCGCATGCTCGAAGCTATTTTCATGAGCATGCCCGCGCTTGAAACCGCAATGGATGCCGGGGTCGAATTGTTGCTCGGCACAACGGCATGGGGTGTTTATCGCAATGGTCCTGGCGTCGCCAGCCTGCCGCAGCAAGTGGTCGGCCTCGCCGATTCCGAACGATCATGGTTGGTCGGTTTTGATAAAATTGTCCTCGCGACCGGCGCGCGCGATTTGGCGATGTCTTTCCCCGGGTGGAACCAGCCCGGCGTCATGGGCGCTGCGGCGCTTCAAATGCTGCTTACCCGTTACGAGGCATTTGCGGGACAGCGCATTTTGGTATTGGGATCGCATGATCTCGCGCTTGAAACCGCACTGTTGGCGCAGGCGCGCGGTATCGACGTGGTTGGCTTGATTGAAGTCCGCGACGCACCACAAGGGCATTCTGAACTGGTCGCCAAGGTCGCGGCCGCTGGCATCGCCATCCACTGCGGACAGACCATCACATCGGCAACAGGCGGCATCAACGGCATCGAAAGCGCAATGCTCTCGACCGGAGACGTGATTGCCTGTGACACCATCTGCGTTGCTATTGGCTTGATCCCGTCCATCGAACTGGTTGATGCGATGCACGGCCCGCGCGCGCTGAATGCTACGCGCGGCGGTTACATTCCGGCCGGCGAACCTTCGGTCACGGCAGTGGGCGATTGTGCAGGGCTTGCAGATAGCGGCTTCGACCATATCGCCTATCGTATGGACTGGATGCGTGCGCTATCGGACATCAGCGCCGACGACACGATTATTTGCCAGTGCGAAGAAGTCACGCGCGCCGATTTGATTGGCGTGCAGCCCCCGAACTACCTGTCACGGCCGGCGCCAATGTGCGCCCGTTCGCTCGACACTTTGCTTCAGGATGGCCCAGCCAATCCGGACCAGATCAAGCGGCTGACGCGCGCAGGCATGGGCGTGTGCCAAGGCCGCCGTTGCCGCGATCAAGTGGCAATGCTGCTCGCAATTGAGGCGGACAAGCCATTTGGCTCAATCCCGCTCGCCAGCCACCGCGCACCGGTTCGTCCGCTGCCGCTCAAAATCCTTGCTGAATGGGATGAGCCTGCGGAAATGGACGCTGCATGGGATGTCTGGTTTGGTATCCCGACCCAATGGGTACCAGTCGAGGATATTAATACGCCTTATCAGGATGAGCATCGCCAGATGCTTTACACGGGGATGTACACATGAGCGGTTCGGAAGTTGTCATCGTCGGCGGCGGCGTTACGGGCCTAAGTGCGGGCTGGTGGCTCGCGCGCTCGGGGGTCAAGGTAACAGTACTCGACAAATTCATCGTCGGTTGGGAGGCCTCCGGACGTAATGGCGGCGGTGCATCGCATTATTCGAGCCCGTTGTTTGACGAAGAGCAGCGCCTTTGGCCGCAAATGGACGAATTGCTTGGCTATCCGACCGAGCACCAGAAAGGCCGCATCCTGATTGCGATGACGGAACGGCAGTGGGAACAATATCGTTTCATTGCCGAACGTCACACGCGGCTGAGCCATCCGGTGGAATTGCTGGACGTTAAACAGGTGCAAGAGGCCGTGCCATTGGCAGGCGACAATTGCTTTGGCGGTGTGCATTATAAATTTGGTGGACATGCCAACCCACAGCGCAGTGTGCAGGCTTATGCTTGGGCCCTGCAGGATCTGGGTGGAAAAATCGTTCAGCACAGCCCGGTAACCGGTTTCGAAACCGCTGGCGGCAAGGTGACGGCCGTGAAGACTGCGAACGCCACTTATGGCTGTGACGCCGTCGTGGTGGCGGCAGGACCGCAGATCCCGCAATTGATGGCACAGCTTGGCGTCGACGTGCCATTGGCAGCCGCCCGCGCGGAAATGATCATCACGGAACCTGCGCCAATGATGCCGCTTGGCGGCGTTGACGGCCATAAAATCTATGGCCGCCAAACGCTGCGCGGGAATCTCGCTTATGGCGGTGGCCCGCATGAGTGGCTTGATGTCGACGCAACTGGTCCGGCCGCACGGCCTTCGACGCCGCTGGCCCGCAACCTTGCGAAACGATTGGCAGAACTTTTGCCAAAGGCCGCGCATCTGAATGTCATCCGTAGCTGGGCTGGCATCATCGAAAACTCGCCGGATGGCCGTCCAATCATCGACCGCCTCACGAGCCCAGACAATGTCGTGGTCGCATCGATGTCGAGCGTCGGCTTCGGCCTATCGCCAGCGTCGGGTCATGCGATCCGTGATCTGGTGATCGACGGGAAATGTTCGTTTGCCGATATCGATATCCTCAAACTATCGCGGTTTGACAATCTCGAGTCCGATTGGCGCGAAAAGCGCGGGTGGATGCCGATTTCATGAGCCAATATTCGGCTTTCGGATTGCTGCGCGGTGCTTTGAACGGGCAGAAGCATTGGCAACCTGCGTGGCGTGATCCGGAGCCTAAATCGCATTATGATATCATCATCATCGGCGGCGGCGGGCACGGGCTGGCGACGGCCTATTATCTTGCCAAGGTCCACGGCCTGAAAAATATCGCGGTTCTGGAAAAGGGCTGGATCGGCGGTGGTAACACCGGACGTAACACGACGATTGTCCGGTCAAACTACCGGCTAAAGCCCTTGCACGACCTTTTCGAATTCGGCCTGAAAATGTGGGAGCATTTAAGCGACGAGTTGAATTACAATGTCATGTTCTCGCCGCGCGGCGCAATGTTTCTGGGGCACAGCGACGCCGATATGACTAAGCTTGCCGAACGCGGCGACGCGATGCGGTGCGACGGGATCGATGCCGATTTAATGACCCGCGACGAAGTGCGAAAGCTGGAACCTTTGCTCGACATGTCACGCAGTGCACGTTTCCCGATTGAGGGTGGGTTGATTCAGCGGCGCGGCGGCACGGCCCGCCATGATGCCGTCGCCTGGGGCTATGCGCGCGGCGCAGACAGCCTTGGCGTCGACATCATCCAGAAATGCGAAGTCACAGGCTTTGTGCGCGATGGCGATGCAGTGGTCGGCGTGGAAACCACGCGCGGGCGGATCAATGCCGGTCGCGTCGGCATTTGCGTTGCGGGGCATAGCGGCCATGTCGCAGGGCTGGCGGGCCTCAAACTGCCCGTGGAATCGCAAACGTTGCAGGCGATGGTGACCGAAGGCGTCAAGCCAATGATAAACAGCGTGATCATGTCGCAATCACTGCATTGCTATATCAGCCAGTCCGACAAGGGCGGCATCGTCTTTGGTGGTGACCCTGATAACTGGCCAAGCTATGCCCAAAGCGGCAATCCGATGGTGATGGAGCGTGCCGTGGCACAGGGCCTGGCGCTCGTCCCGGCGCTCTCACGTCTGCGTATGGTGCGGACATGGTCTGGCGTGACCGATATGAGCTTTGACGGCGCGCCGATCATTGGCGAAACGCCCATGAAGAACCTCTTTCTCAACGGCGGTTGGTGCTATGGCGGGTTCAAGGCGACACCGGCGTCGGGTTGGACATATGCGCACACGCTCGCGACCGGCAAAGCACATGCCCTGAATGCGCCATTCGCGCTCGACCGTTTCGAACGCGGTGCGACAATCGATGAAACAGGGAGCGGCCCAATGCCGAACAGTCGCTAATGATGCAGTTCACCTGTCCCCATTGCGGCCCGCGCGATCAGGCGGAGTTTATATACGAACGCACCGTAGACGCGGTGGTGTCGCTTGATGCTGCACCAGAAGAGGCGATGAAATCGCTCTTCACACGCAACAATCCACGCGGTGTTGATGAAGAAATCTGGCGGCACACTTATGGATGCCGTGCATGGATGGTGATCGCACGCAACCGTGTGACAAATGAAATCAGCGCCACCCGTGCCGTTGGTCCGGAGGCTCTGCCGTGATAAATTTCAGTTTCGACGGCAAGACCTATCAAGCGGAAAAAGGCGACACACTTGCCGCCGCGCTTTTGCGCAACGGCATTGGCCTTGTTGGCCGCAGCTTCAAATATCACCGTCCACGCGGCATTATGACGGCTGGCGTTGAGGAGCCCAACGCGCTCGTCACCATTGGTGATGGCGGACGCACCGAACCCAATACCCGCGCTACCGATGTTTTTGTGTATGAAGGCCTAGTCGCCAAAAGCCAGAACCGCTGGCCTAACCTGTCATTCGACATCGGCGCTGTCTTTGGCTTGGCCGCGCCTGCCCTGTCTGCGGGTTTCTATTACAAGACCTTTTTCGGTTCGGCCAAACGATGGATGTTCTACGAATATTTCATTCGCAAAGCGGCGGGTCTCGGCAATGCACCGACGAAGACCGATCCGGACCATTTTAGCCAACGTGCGGCCTTTTGCGATGTGCTTGTGGTCGGCGCCGGACCAGCCGGACTTTCCGCCGCTCTCGAAGCCGCTGAAGCAGGCAAACGCGTCATCCTCGTCGAACAGGACAATATTCTCGGCGCCTCGTTAATCCGCGATGGCCAAGATCTCGATGGTGCATGGGTGGATGCGACTCAAGCCCGCATCCGCGCCGCCGGAGGACGCATCCTGACCCGCACCACCGCGTCTGGATATTGGGAACATGATCTGGTCACGCTGACGCAGCGCATAGCAGAGCCGGGTCAAACTCCACCGCACGGCGTTGCACAGCGGCTTTGGCATGTGCGGGCGGGCCAAGTGATACTTGCGACCGGCAGCATTGAACGCCCGATGGCCTTTGCGCATAATGACCGCCCCGGCGTGATGCTGTCGCAAGCCGTGCGTACCTATGTGCGTCGCTTTGGCGTGGTCCCGGGCAAACGCGTTGTGATCGCGACCAATAATGATGACGCGTACAAAACGGCCTACGCGCTCAAGGCGGCTGGGGCTGAGATCGTGGCCGTCCTTGACGCACGGCCAGCACCAGCGGGCGCGGACAGCGGGCTTCCAGTCTATAACAATGCCGTTCCGCTTTCGACCAAAGGCGCGCGCCATTGCCTGAAAAGCGTGACTGCGCGTGTCTATGGCCTGACCCAAAGCTGGGATGCGGATCTGATCGCTGTGTCCGGTGGCTTCACACCCGTGGTGCATCTGCACATGCAGGCAGGCGGCACGCTCGATTGGAACGATGCTGCGCAAGCCTTTGTCCCCGCATCATCGCGTCAGAATGTGACGACGATAGGCGGGGCAGCCAATCCCGAACCGGTTTTCAATGTTGTCCCGGTTTCCAAACCAAAGAAAAGCTTCATCGATTTTCAGAACGATGTAACGCTGTCGGATGTCGATCTGGCGTGGGCCGAGGGCTATCGTTCGGTTGAGCATCTCAAACGTTACACCACACTTGGAATGGCGACCGATCAGGGCAAGCTGAGCAATATGGCGGCGCTCGGGCGCTTGGCCGAAAAGCAGGGCGTGGCTATTCCTGAGGCCGGGCTGACCACATTCCGTCCGCCATATACGCCCGTTACGATGGGCTTGTTGGCTGGCGCCGGCGCGAAAGACGCCGGCGCGCATGTTCGCCGCCTTGCGCTATACGATGTGCACGCGGCGAAGAACCCAATCTGGCAGCCGCTGGGATATTGGTTCCGCCCCCGTGCGTATCCGGTGGGCAGCGAAACTTTGGCGCAAGCGGCGATGCGTGAAGCAAAAGCTGTGCGTTCAAATGTCGGGATGACCGATGTGTCGACGCTCGCAAAGTTTGAAGTGACTGGGCCAGATGCTGCCGCGTTTCTGGAAATCATCTGCGCAACGACGGTCGGCAAACTTGCCGTTGGACGGGGCCGATACACATTCATGCTGCGCGAGGACGGTTTTGTTTTCGACGACGGTACGGTTTGGCGGTTGGACGAGAACCGCTATCTGTTGACCAGTTCAACCGGCGGCGCGGACCGGATGGCTACGCATATTTCCTATGTCCGCCAATATCTCTGCCCGCATTTGCGCGTCTCCGCCGTCAATGTGCAGGAGCATTATGCCGGGATTGCGGTCGCAGGGCCGCAAGCTAAGGCGGCGCTGGCGGCATTGATCGGCGAGGAACCACCACGCCATATGTCGACGGTTCCGGCCATGATTGCCGGGGTTCCGGTGATTGTCCTCGCCGCCAGCTACAGCGGCGAACGCGCGTTCGAAATTTATGTCGAGGCAAGCCATGCCGGACTCGTTTGGGCAGCGTGCGAGGCCGAGGTTAGCGCACAGGGCGGCGCACTCTATGGCCTTGAAGCCATGGAATTCTTGCGTATCGAAAAAGGCCATCTGGTCGTCGGTGGCGAAGTCGATGGGCGGATGACACCGCATGATCTGGCGCTCGACAAGATGCTCAACAAAGCCGGTGGCTATGTCGGCGCGTCCGGCCTATCGCGCCCCGCCTTTTCCGAAGCCGGACGCCTGCAACTGGTCGGGCTTGAAGCAATCGAGGGCAATATTCCCGAAGGCGCGATGCTCGTCACAGGCGAAGGCGCATCGCCGCAAGGCCATGTCAGCGCGGCTGCGTTTCGGATCATGGACGGCGGATCGGTTGCCCTTGGTCAATTGACTGACGGTTTTGCGCGGCACGGGGAGGAGCTTATCGCAAGCTCGCCAACGCGCGGTCAAATGGCGCGGGTCCGCGTTGTGGCACCGCATTTCTACGACACGGCCGGGGAGCGTTATCGTGACTGATGTAACAATCACAGTTCTGCCCGCAACGCCGCTTCATGCTCTGGAGATCTGGAGCAACCCGGCGGCTGTTGGGACAAGGTTCAAGAAAGCTGCCGGCTTTGCCTTGCCAGCCATCGGTCTTTCTGACGGAAGCGATGCCCTCCGTCTCATCCGCTATGAACCCACCGTCTGGCTGGTCGAAGGCGATGTGTCGGCACTGCCTGGCCTATTGGCGGATGACGGTGCGCTAACCGCAATTGGCGGCAGCGTTGTGCGGGTGCAGCTTTCTGGAAAAGGCTGGCGCATATTGTTGATGGAAGGTGGCGTTTTCGATGCGGAAAACCCGAATTTCGCGTCCGGATGCAGCGCGGCAACAATCATCGACCATGTCAATGTTCGCCTGCATGTGGTGGATGACGACACCTGCCATGCCTATGTTCCGCTCAGCTACAGCGAAGCAATCATCCATTTTTGGAAGACAGCAGCGCTCAGTCTGACACTTTAGGCGCATAACGAAGCGTCATACCGCGCGCATGCCTTTGCTGGAAACCCTTCCACAAGGTAACATTTTCGCCGCCCGGGCTATACGCACCCCATGGCGTCCCGGCGGGCGCATTCCACACGCCATCATCCGAATTTTCGGTGGCCACTTTAAGATACGCACTTTTGTTTTCGTCGCCCTGTAAATGCACGGCCAAAAAGGCGGTGATAAAGTGCAGGTTGATCGCGTTAATCCGGTCCTGCCGCCAAATCGGGTCTTCGAACCAGTCCATGTCCCACAGCGAACCACGCATTTCACGCGGCGCAGGGTTGAGCGCGATGGAATGACCAGCTTGCTTGTAGGTCAGCAAATAGCGGTCGGCATTCACGGCGCCGCCAAAGACGGCCAGCGCGCCCGTTTTATAATCAACAGTAAAGTCGCTATCGCCATGTATCAGCATCAGCGGTGCCGTTAGCGCGGCGAGGCCCTCCGCCCCCCATGCGCTGCTCGGTGCCCCGCCAGCTGGTGCAAGTGCCACCACAGCCTTGACGCCTGGCACTTTGATAGCGTCAGCATCCGCACTGCCGCGCGCGAATTTCTTCAGCCACCCGCCCGCAACCAGTTTCATATTCGGACCCGCAGGGTCAAGCGTTGCGCCACCCGCGGTGAGCACCCCATAACCACCTTGTGAATAGCCAATCAGCGCAATGTTATCCGGCGCAATCAAATCGCCCAAAGTGGCGCGGAGCCGCGCCGCGGCAAACACAATGTCATGTGGCCGGTTGAAATTCGGCGCAGCACGCGTGGTTGGTGCAACGACATAAGGGTTTGGATCGCGATGATGGATCGCCGCGACGACATAGCCTTTTGACGCAAGATTCTCGGTCAACCACGTCATCACCGCAGGATTATTGCTATAGCCATGGCTTATGATGACCAAGGGATGCTTGCGGCCTGCGACTGGTGCCCCCGCAACCGCGATACCCTTTTGCGTAAACGTGACCGGCGGAAGCGGTGGCTCTGCCCATAAGCTGCCGCGATACAGGACGGGTTCGGCCCCTTTTTTCGCTATGGCGGGGTACCAAATATCCACCTGCACATTGCGGTCGATGAGACGGACGGTGCTGGGGTCCGAATTTGCGTTTTCTACGTCGGGCTGGTTACGATGCGTGAAGGTGACGGAACGAAAGCCAACGCCATATGCACCCAGCGCTGCAAGCTCGGGGGCATCGGCGCCGGGAACACTGGGTGGGCTGGCGTGAGCCGAGGCGCTCAGAAAGCTCAGAATGGCAAACACAACACGCCGCATCATGCTATCAACTCCTCGCCTTCGACCGAAGCCGACGGCCACGCCAATTGCTGAGCCATCCATGGATATTCTTCAATCAGCGGCGGGAAGATTTTTTCCTGCAAAACCTGCTGGCACAGGGCCGCTGTAAGGCTGGGGATATCGCCCAATTCATCGATCCGGGCGACGACTTGGACCGATCGTGAAAACCGCCCCCTCGTCATCGGCTCGGCGCGCAATTGGGAAAGCAGTTCCGGCACCGCCGCCAGACAAACGGGCGTGGTAATCGCCCAACCAATCCCCGCCGCCACCAATGCCAATTGTTGATGCGACGATTCGACTTCAACCATCTGCGGCAGTTTCAGCTTCATCCGAACAATCTGGCGCTCAATCTGCTGCCCCGTTCCTGTAAGCCGCGAAAAGCGGATGAACGGCAATGACGATGGCAAGCCAACAAGATCCAGCGGTTCGCGAAAATCTTTGGGGAAAACGAGAATGAAGCTTTCCTCAAACACCGGGTGCAGCTCGACCGTGTCACGATGCTCCAGATTGAAGCTACCGGTCACGAGCATATCAATGTCGCGCGCCAAAAACTCGCCCTGATGCTCCATGGAGATACCAGAACGGATATTCCACCGGTCTGCCCGCGAACCGAGACTATGCAAAATCGGGGCGGTCAGTTGGTTGGCAAGGCTGAACGACATCGCGACCGTAATGCTGGATATCGGCAAGTTTGCGCCTTCGCGGACTTCGTCATAAGCCAGTCTGGCGTGGGCAATCAGCTTTTGTCCGCGCGCAAACAGCGACTTGCCGCTGGCCGTCAGGCCCAATGGCCGCATCGTGCGGTCAAACAAAGACGCGCCTATGCCGGCCTCAAGCTTCGCGATGGTTTGGGAAACCGCCGATTGTGTCACCTGCAAATGCGCCGCACATTGCGACATGCCGCCAAGTTCGACGGTCATCACGAATACTTCGAGTGCGTGCAGATCGAATTCTTGTGGCAGTTTCATGCAGCAACCCTCCCAAGCGTGCAGGCATAGCCAATGGCTAATATTACCTCAGCTAATGGCTATGCGAGACCGCCAGTAATAGTGCTATGCATTTTCGACATAGCCAGATTATCCGCCAGCTGCGTTGCAGGCTTGCATCACTTTTCTGGACATCGACCCAGCGGCAAAATGTCCGCTTATATGTTCCCGCTGCAGTCCGGATTGCGATGCAGCGCCAACAACCCCTTCAGCGTACCCAGACACATGCACAATAACACCAAAGCCAAGGGCAAGCCGGTGGCGATTGCACCCGCCTGAAGCGACGTGAGGCCCCCACTGAGCAATAGCACGATGCCAATACCGCCGACCGCGACCAGCCAGATGGTCTTTTGCCGAAGCAGTGTATCGGTGCGTCCGCCCGCGGTCATGGTGTCAATCACCAGCGTACCCGAGTCCCAGCCCGTCACGAAAAAGATCAGGATCAAGCCAATGGCAACAAATGACGTGAACTGCGCCCAAGGCAAAGTACCGAGCAGCACAAATAGCTGTGTATCCAATGACGCTTTGGCCAAGTCCGCACCATTGCCCGCAACGATTTGCGCAATGCTCGCATCCCCAAAAATCGTTAGCCACAAGATGCCCAGCAGGCTTGGCGCGATCATGGCCCCGGCAATGAATTCACGCACCGTCCGGCCCAATGAAATGCGCGCCATAAACATGCCCACAAATGGTGCCCAGCTGATCCACCATGCCCAGTAATAGACCGACCAATCATTGTAAAAACCGGTGTCGGTGCGGCCAATGGGATTCGATAATGCCGGAAGAAATTTGAGATAGTTGACGATATTGGTCGCAAGATCGCCGATGAGCTGAAGCGTCGATCCGGTCGTTAAGACAAACACCAGCAAGGCAAAGGCAACCCACATGTTGACCTCGCTCAAAATGCGGATGCCGCGATCAATACCACCCCGGATCGACAGAAACGTAATGCCTGCCATCACCGCTATTAAAGCCAGGATCGTGACCGACGAATTCGCTATGCCGTACAGATAGACGATCCCCGCCATCGCTTGCTGCGCACCAAGCCCAAGCGACGTGGCCAGTCCAAAGATAGTCGCAAGGACTGCAAGCACTTCAATGACATCACCTGTGCGGCCCCAAACTGCCTTGCCAAACAAGGGGTAGAATGCCGACCGCATCGACAGCGGCATGTTGAAATCAAAACTGAAGAGCGCAAGCGCCAGACCGGTCACCGCAAAAATGGCCCACGGATGTAACGCCCAGTCAAAGATGGTCGCTGCCATCGCGATACTGCGCGCCGCTTGTGCGTCGCCAACAGCCCCGCCCAACGGCGCCGCAGGACCGCCTGCCATTGACGACGTGAAATGGGTCACTGGCTCACCCACGCCATAAAACACCAAGCCGATGCCCATGCCTGCGCCAAACAGCATCGCAAACCACGACAGTCGCGAATAATCAGGCTTAGCACCTTGGCCGCCCAACCGAATTTTCCCCAGTGGTGAAAGTGCGACCACGACGCAAAAGACCAGAAGCAAATTGCCCGACATCATGAAGAACCAGTCGAAATGGGCAACCGCACCACTCCGCAGGCCCGCAAACAGGTCCGCCGATGCTTTAGGCGCGATCAGGCTGAATAAAATGACCGCGAACGCAATAATTGCCGTCGGGAAAAAGACGGCGGGATTGATATGCATCCCACCCCAATGACGATTGGATTGGCCATAGTTCCCCAGATCTATTGCTTTGTCCCAATCAGCCAATGAACTCTCCTTAAGGTTTCAAGCCACCATCAATGGCTGGCAGCCGCTGTGAACGCCGTCCACAGCCATGCGGCAAAACTGCGCCACACCTCAACATGGAAACGATCTTCACCCTCGCGGATGATGATGATTTCGACTGTTTCATAAATTGTTCGTGTGGCCCGACCGACCGCAAAATTGTCGAGATCAAGCGGGCAACCTGTCATCAGCAGTTCCGCCGCGCGTGGCCCTTCAAGGACCAGACAGATCGATCTTTCGCTGATATCCGTGATGGCAACCGGTAATCCCGCGCCGGTTGGCATCGCCGTGTCCGCTGCCGTGCGCAGGAGCCATTCGTCCGGACCAAGGCACGCAATGCCGCCTTCGGTCGCACCGATTTTCTGTGGCACTTTGACGTTGAGCAAAGTTTCCAGAGCTTCGGCAGTCCGCGCCCGCAGCGAATAGCGCTTCAGCGGTTCAGCAAGACTGATGCTGACACCATCGGCGACGTAAGGCGTTGAAGCAACGGGTTCGTTCCTGAAAAGGGCATCAGACATGCAGCCGCGCTCCTTCTGCATCATAAAAGACCATGCCGCTCACTTTGGCCGAATGCGTTTTGCCCGGCATCGGGATGTGCAGCGTGCCGCCCATGTTCTCGTGCCCACCTGCCACTAAGGCAAAAGCGATCGACCGGCCCAGCGTTTCGCTCCAGTAGGAAGAGGTCACATGGCCGATCATCGTCATCGGGATTGGCTGGCGTGGGTCGGCAACAATCTGAGCACCTTCTTCCAGTACAACATTGGGATCATCGGTCAGGAGCCCGACCAATTGTTTCCGGCCCGGCGCAACGATGTCAGGCCGCGCCATTGACCGTTTGCCGACAAAGTCCGGCTTTTTCTTGCCCACCGCCCAATCGAGACCGGCATCAAACGGGGTTATGGTGCCGTCGGTATCTTGCCCCACGATGATGAACCCCTTTTCGGCGCGCAGCACGTGCATAGCCTCCGTGCCGTAGGGGGTGATGTCAAATTTCGCACCCTCTGCCATCAAATGTTCCCACAAGGCGCGGCCATAAGCGGTCGGCACGTTGATTTCAAAACCAAGTTCGCCCGTGAAGCTCACCCGGAACAGGCGCGTTGGAATGCCGCAGATTGTGCCTTCGCGAATGGCCATATGCGGGAAAGCGTCGGCGGACAGGTCAATGCCCTCCACCAG
>JAIXYC010000107.1 GCA_027490455.1 Sphingomonadales bacterium | reverse complement strand
TCGCCGGCCGTTATTGCGTCTTGATGCCAAATACGTCGCATGGCGGCGGCATCAGCCGTAAAATCCACAGCGCGGCTGACCGTAAGCGTTTGAAGTCGATTATTTCGGACCTGACTTTGCCATCCACCATGGGTTGCATTATCCGCACCGCCGGCCTTGCGCGCACGAAGCCCGAAATTAAGCGGGACTTTGATTATCTCGCCCGGCTTTGGGACGAAATTCGTGAACGTACGCTGCGTGGCGCAGCACCGATGCTGATCCACACCGACAGCGACCTCATCAAGCGTGCCATCCGTGATATCTATAACAAGGACATTGACGAGGTATTCGTCGAGGGGCCTGACGGATATAAAGCTGCCAAGGACTTTATGAAGTTGCTGATGCCAAGCCACGCAAAACGTGTGCAGCATTATGCAGACCCGGTTCCGCTGTTCCAGCGTTACCATGTCGAAGATCAGCTGAACGCAATGTATCAGCCCATCGTCCAGTTGAAGTCAGGTGGCTATATCGTCATCAACCCGACCGAAGCCTTGGTATCGATCGATATCAACTCAGGCCGTTCGACCAAAGAACATGGCATTGAGCAAACCGCGCTTTCCACCAATTTGGAAGCCGCACGCGAGATCGCCCGTCAATTGCGCCTGCGCGATATGGCTGGCCTTGTCGTCATCGACTTCATCGATATGGAGCATCATTCGAACGCCCGCAAAGTCGAGCGCGCGATGAAGGAAGCGCTGAAACACGACCGTGCCCGTATTCAGGTCGGCCGTATTTCCAGCTTTGGCTTGATGGAAATGAGCCGTCAGCGTTTGCGCACCGGCGTGCTCGAGGCGTCCACCCGCGAATGTCCGCATTGCGAAGGCACTGGCCTTGTCCGCACGGCATCATCTGCGGCTCTGTCCGCCCTGCGTCTCATCGAAGATGAAGCGGCCAAGGGTCATGGCAGCCAGATCGTTCTGCAGGCAAGCCAAGAAGCCACAATCTACTGCCTCAACAACAAGCGTGCCGAATTGGCCGCAATTGAAGAGCGTTATCACGTCCGCGTGTTGATTGTGCCCAATGGCGAAACCGAAGGCGCAAAGCTCGCCGTATCAAGCTCGGGTCCACGTCCAGAGCGGCCTGCCGCATTGCCGCCGATTATCGACATCGAAGAAGATGATATCGACGACGAAATCGACGATTTCGACGACGAAGTCGAAGCCGAAGAAACTGAACGCGAACCACGCCGTGCGCGTGAAGAGCGTCCACGCGAAGAAGGCGAAGGTGGTGAAGGCCGCAAGCGTAAACGTCGTCGTGGACGTCGTGGTGGCAAGGGCCGTGATCGCGATGGCCGTCCGGAAGGCGAAGATGCTGTTGCGGGTGAAAACGACGCTGCAGATCGTTCAGAAGGCGAAAGCAACGCTGAAACAGTCCAGACTAACGGCGATGTCGAAGGCGAAGCCAAGCCAAGGGCCCGTCGTGGTCGCCGTGGCGGCAGAGGCCGTGATCGTGACCGTGAAACGGGTGCAGGTGAAACAACAACCGAAGCGCCAGCATTAGCCGAAGCGGAAGTTGCTGAAGCGCCTGTCGAAGCACCCGCAAAGCCAAAGCGTGCAAGCCGGGCAAAGCCAAAGGCTGAAAAGGTCGTTGCAGGAACTGATGCACCGGAAGCGAAAGCAACTGAAGCACCAAGCGCTGCAGAAGAAGCGCCTGCTGCCAAAGCAAAGGCACCCGCAAAGCCACGCAGCCGTGCGAAAGCACCGGTCGCTGAAGCTGAAGCGGTAGCTGACGACACGGCGGAGGCTCCAAAGGCGAAAGCCAAGGCGCCGCGCAAAAAAGCAGCTGCCAAAGATGTTGCACAGGACGTAACATCAACAACCGACGCTGGCGGAGCCGACGATGGCCCTCCCCGTTCAGGTTGGTGGCAACGCACTTTCGGTTAAATGCTAAATTTTGGATAATAAAACGCCCCGTCAGCAACAAGCTGACGGGGCGTCTTTTTGGGGATAATGGCTACATTCTTTGAGGAGGCATAATTGCAGATCGGATTGATTGGCGGCATCGGCCCTGCCGCCCAAGATCATTATTGTCGGCATTTGATCACCCTTTTTGCCAAAGCCCACATGCCATTAGACATGACTATTGTTCATGCCGACACACCGACGCTTCTTACCAATCTCGCTGCGGACAAGCGGATTGAACAGGCAGAAATATTCGCCCGACTAAGTCAGCGACTTGCGCGCGCAGGCGCTGATTTTGTAGCTATCACCTCTATCGCAGGTCATTTCTGCCGCCGAGAATTCGCCGATCGCTCTGCCTTGCCTGTGATCGACATGGTGGATGCAGTCGCACAATATGTTGCTGACCACAGCTTCAACCGCATCGGAATATTAGGCACCCGAACAGTCATGGAGTCACGCTTTTATGGTGGGCTTCCAGGTGTGACGGTAGTGCCGCCAACAGCGGCTGAGATGGATGCGGTGCACACTGCCTATGTAGAAATGGCGGCAGCAGGCGTGGTGAGCGATGCACAGCGCGAGACATTCTACGGCGCGGCCTGTCACTTGATGGAGGAACATTCTACGCAAGCCATCATGCTGGGCGGAACCGATCTGGCGTTGGTATTTAATCAGACCAGCAGCCCATTCCCGCTGGTGGATGGCGTCGCTATCCACGCGCAGGCAATCGCCAAAACTGTATTGGGCTAACGTTCGCCAACTTCTTCATTGCGCGTTCATCCAGTTCGCGCCATTCACTGCATATGAACAATTCTGCAATTCGTGCCCTGCGAACAGCATTGGTGCTGTTTCTTGCCATATGGATATCGGTGCGCCCAGTCATGGCGCAGTCGATATTGCGCGACGCCGAAACCGAAGCTTTTTTCAAGGAAATTTCCGCGCCGTTGATTACCGCGGCTGGGCTTGATCCGAACAATGTCGACATCATCCTGATCAATGACAAATCCGTCAACGCATTCGTCGCGGGCGGGCAAGCGGTCTATCTGCACAGTGGATTAATTGACGCCGCAACCACCGCAAATGAAGTGCAGGGCGTGATTGCACACGAACTTGGGCATGTCGTCGGCGGCCACGCCGTTCGCTTCGACGAAGGCGTCTCGGTTGCAAGCGGCATCAGCATTGCCAGCCTGATACTTGCCGCTGCGGCAATGGCGGCTGGTGCGGGTGAAGCTGGAATGGGTATATTATCCGCGGGTCAGCAAGCAGCGATGGGCAAATTCCTTGCCTACAGCCGCGGACAAGAAGGCACCGCCGATGCGTCTGGCGCGCAATATCTTTCCACCGCTGGCATTTCGGGTCGGGGCTCCATCAGCTTCTTCAAAAAGCTGCAGAATTTCGAATTCCGGCTCGGTATCCCGCAAGAGGATAGCTACGGCCGCACCCACCCATTGTCGGGCGAACGTATTTCGGTGTTGCAGGACAAATATTCCACCGATCCGGCTTGGGATGCGCCGCTAAATCCGAAGTGGGAGAATGATTTCAAACGGATCAAAGCAAAGCTGACAGGTTATCTTTCTGACCCGACGGCGACGATGCGCGATTATCCCGAAAGCGACAAAAGCGTTCCTGCCCGCTATGCGCGTGCCTATGCGTGGCATAAGTCTGCTTATCCGCAAAAGGCGTTGGATGAATCGTCATCCCTAGTCGCATCGGCCCCCGAAGATCCCTATTTCCTTGAATTGCATGGGCAAATATTGCTCGAATCCGGGCGGCCAGCCGACGCGATCATACCCTTGCGCAAAGCGGTAAGCCTGACGGGCAATCAGCCGTTGATCGCCGCCATATTCGGACATGCGTTGATTGCCACCGAGGACAAGACAAAGCTCGATGAAGCCGCTCAGGTCCTCAAGGCCGCAGTCACAAAGGATAATCAAAATCCTTTTGCCTGGTACCAATTGGGCGTCGTTTACGAACAAAAAGGCGATAGCGCGCGTGCCGCCCTCGCCAGTGCGGAGCGTTACTTGATGGTAGGTGCGCCGCAATTGGCTTTGCCCAACGCGCAGACCGCAATGGCTGGCCTACCCGAATATTCCCCCGATTGGATCCGTGCTCAGGACATCAACATGGTTGCCGAAGCAAAGCTTGCGCAGCTGAAGAAGCGGAAACGTTGAATTGGCTGGCAACGGTGCGCGGCGGGGGCTAATCGGGCCGTTATGAACAACATGACGTCGCGCACGCCGCTTATCCTCATTCTCTCCGCCACACTTTTGCTCGCCGCAATCGGCGCGTATCTGTTTTGGCCAAAAGATAGCATGTCCCTGCAAGAGCCAGCAGGCGCTGCATCAGAGGAGGCAGCCAAGGCCGCTGCGGTTGCGGGCATGACCGCCGACGATCGGAAAGCGACCGAGGCGATTGTACGCGCATATATATTGGAAAATCCGGAGATTATCAGAGAAGCCATTGGCGTCTTGCAAAAGCGTGAGGCAACAAAGCGCCTCAGCGCCGCGGGCAGCAAGCTGACGGAGCCCTTCCCCGGCGCGGAGTTCGGAAACCCCAATGGTGATGTCACGCTCGTCGAGTTCACCGATTATAATTGCGGATACTGCCGCTCCAGCGTCGCAGATGTGCAAAAGCTTATCGATAGCGACAGCAATATCCGCGTTGTCATCCGCGAGGTACCGATCCTCAACGCGACCAGCCGCGATGCTGCCTTATGGGCACTCGCAGCCGCCAAGCAAGGCAAGCATAAGGCATTTCACGATGCCATGTTCAGCGGTGGCCGCCCTGATGCCCAAAGCATCCGCGCAGCCGCTTCAAAAGCAGGGATGAACCTCGCCGCCGCAGAAAAATTTGCGCGCTCACGCGAAGCTATGGCTGAAGTGGAAAGCAACATTGCGATCATGCAGCAAGTTGGCTTTGGCGGCACCCCGACCTTCATTATCGGCGACCAGATATTGGAAGGTGCCGTTGGTCTCGATGCCCTGAAAGCCGCAGTCGCGAAAGCGCGTAAAGCCGCTTAAGTTTTCTTTCCCTGCGCAATCACATACCATTCCACCGATCCTTTGCGGCTTGCCGGCGGCTTGGCGTGTTTGACCGTGGTGAAGTTGTTTTTCAATATGCTCAGCATCACCGGGTCAGTTCCCCCCGCAAACACTTTCGCAACAAAATCGCCGCCGGGTTGCAAGACCTGAATAGCAAAATCGACCGCCGCTTCGACCAGGCCCATTGTGCGTAAATGGTCGGTCTGTTTGTGACCGACGGTGTTCGCCGCCATATCTGACAAGATGAGGTCCGGCGCGCAGCCGAGTTCAGCAATCAGCCTATCCGGCGCGCTGTCATGCATGAAATCCATTTCGAGCAGTACCACGCCTTCGAGCGGGTCGACCGGCAACAGATCAATGCCAACGATGGCTGCCTTTGGTTGTTGCCTGCGCACCACTTGTGCCCAACCGCCCGGCGCGACGCCCAAATCGACCACGGCTTTCTTGCCGCGCAATATGTGAAACTTCTCGTCCAACTCGACCAGTTTATATGCCGCGCGGCTGCGATAGCCCTCGCCATGCGCGCGCTTCACATATGGGTCGTTCAACTGCCGCTCAAGCCAGCGGGTTGAGCCAGCGGTGCGCCGCTTGGCCGTTTTGACCTTCTGCTTGCCCGCCAGTGTCCGGCCGGAGTTCTTACCACCAAATAAATTGTCTGCCATTTTCAGTTCCGTCGATTTCTGCGCTTGGCGTCGCTCGCCATCAGCGCACGCAAAATGCCCTCGCGAATGCCGCGATCCGCAACGCCCAGCCGCTCACCGGGCCATATATCAAAAATAGCCTCAAGGATGGCGCAGCCGGCAACAACCAAGTCCGCGCGCTCATGCCCAATGGTCGGGAATTCAGCCCGCCTTTCTATAGTGCGGCCGGCAAGCTCGCGGCTAATCTCGCGCATTGCGGCGGTCGGCAAATGCAACCCATCCACAGCGCGGCGGTCATAGCTGTTCAGCTTCAGATAGACGCTGGCGAGCGTCGTTACCGTTCCCGAAGTCCCCAAAAGCCTGCGGTCCCCGCCATCTTCGGGCAAGCGTGCGGCGAACTCGGCAAAGCTTGCCATCACCTTTGCACGCATCGATGTATAAATGGCGTTCAGCTGCTCAGGTGTCTCCGCCTCGGCCCGTTCGCTTTCGGTCAAAGACACCACGCCCCATGGAACGCTCACCCAGTCTAATATCTCGGGAACGCCGCCAGTTGTCGACACCAGCACAAGCTCAGTTGATCCGCCGCCAATGTCGAATATCAGCGCGGGGCCAGCACCCTGCTCCAGCAAGGCATGGCATCCCATGACGGCAAGGCGCGCCTCTTCTTTTGGGCTGATGATGTCGAGATGAATACCTGTCTCACGCTTAACGCGTTCGATAAACTGCGCGCCGTTGACGGCCTGACGGCATGCCTCAGTCGCAACTGACCTCGCCAGAACCACGTTACGTTTTTTCAGCTTCTCGGCGCATACGGAAAGTGCCTCAACCGCGCGGTCCATGGCCTCGTCGCTCATCCGGCCCGTCGCAGTCAGCCCCTCGCCCAGCCGGACAACACGCGAAAATGCGTCGACGACGGTGAAATCATCGCCACCAGCGCGCGCGATTAGCAACCGGCAGTTGTTCGTCCCAAGATCAAGCGCAGCATATGCTGTCCGATCAAGCCAGTTACGCCGCAAAGCCGCGTTATCGGCAGGAACAAAGCCCTTAGCGGCTTTCGGAGACGAATTGGATGTGCTTGCACGCGCTGCGCCGTCAGCCGAAGCTTGCTGCAGTGTTGCAGCCTTGGGTGCCGCATTCTTGCGACGGGGCGGCTTTTTACGTTTACGCCCGCGTCCCTGTTGCGGCGATGGCGCGACATTCTCGCCCATAGCCGTAAACTCACTTCTTATTTTCTATCCGGGCAGATGTGCTGCCGGTACCTGACGCCTTGATACGCGTTGCCCGTCAAAAATTCAACATTTTTGAATATCGTCGCAACCGGCCAAATTCAGCGGCTTGACCGTGCACGGGCACCAGCATATAGGCCCGGCCTCTGTTCCCCGGTCGTCTAACGGTAAGACTACGGACTCTGACTCCGTCTATTGAGGTTCGAATCCTTACCGGGGAACCAACCGCACGTATAATCAAGCCGTGCAGCCGCAACCCCATTTTCATAGGACGACATTGCGATCCGCCACATGATGGATGTTGCGCGTTCCTATTTGACGCACGTGTCCGGCAATCGCTACGGTCAAAAACATGGCACTTGGAACGCATGATTTCGTCTCTGATTCGCGCAATGACGCGATCCTCATCAACGTTAATGGCCAGCTTACGCCCCGTGCGCAGGCGATGGTCTCCGTCTTTGACAGCGGCTTTATGCTGGGTGACGGGGTGTGGGAAGGAATTCGCGTTCACGCCGGACGCATGGCCTTTTTGGACCAGCATCTTGACCGTTTGTGGGAAGGCGCAAAGGCCATTGCCATGGACATCGGCATTTCCCGCGCGGAAATGAAGGCGCGCCTTTATGCCACTATCGACGCGAACCAGATGGACAAATGCCATATCCGGCTGATGGTCACGCGTGGCATCCGGTCAACGCCGTATCAAGATCCACGTGTGGTCGTCTCACCCGCGACCATTGTCATTATTGCCGAATATAAAGACCCGCTTCCCACAACGGTTGATCGCGGCCTATCACTGTTTACCGTCCACGTCCGTCGCGGTGATCCGGCGGTGCAGGATCCCAAGCTCAATTCACATAGCAAACTCAATTGCATCACCGCGTGCATTCAGGCTGCTAACGCCGGCGCAGACGAAGCCTTGATGCTCGACCCGCATGGCTTTGTCGCCACATGCAATTCCACGCATTTCTTTATCGTCCGCAAAGGAGAAGTGTGGACGTCCACCGGCGATTATTGCCTCGCCGGCATCACGCGCGCCAACGTCATCCGCCTGTGCCGGGAGAATGATATTCCTGTGTTCGAACGCAACTTCTCCCTGACGGATGTCTATGGTGCGGATGAAGCGTTTGTGACCGGAACCTTTGCCGGGGTCGTTCCCGCGCATACCATCGATGGCCGTGTATTGACCGATGGAAAGGGGCCCGTCGTTGAACGTCTTCAAAATCTCTACCGCGCCTTCATCGAACGCGACGTCGCGGGCCAGACCCGACCTTGACGCAGCGGATATGCATGTGGTCGGGACCGCGAAACATCTCGACAGCCATGATGCGCAGCTTTTCGTCGCGCGCGGATTGCGCCGTCAGTGACGAACCCTTTTACGGCTGCTTCCTTGCACATAGCGGGGAGCCGCACCCCATGGCAGCAGAAGTCATCGCCGATATGGATTGCGACTGGTCCAGTGTAGCGGCCCACCTTTCCGGTCCGGCACCGGGAGGTAAGCCTCTGTGGTATCAAAAGCAGATGACCCACCATATGATAGGCCCAATCCAACCCGATGATTTGACCAACTGCCGCCACGCATTTCTGGTTCGCGAACCGGCTTATATGGTCGCCAGCTACCGCGTTAAGCGAGAGAGCGTGAACGTCGAAGATCTTGGTTACGCAACCCAGCGTGCGTTTTTTGATCGTATCGCCGACCGGACCGGCTATGCCCCACCCGTCGTCGACAGCGCGGACATTCTCAAAAATCCTGCGGAGACACTAGCTTTGCTATGCGATGCACTCAACATCGCATGGGATCCAGCCATGTTGTCATGGCCCGCAGGCATCCACCCAGATGACGGCATTTGGGCAAGCCATTGGTACGACGCGGTGGCCGCCAGCACAGGCTTCCAAAAACCAGATATACGCCCGCTCAACCTCGATGATGAAGCACTTGCTGTCGCGGATGCCTGCATGGCCGACTATGAACATCTTGCCCAACATCGCATTGTTGCACCTTGATGTTTGGCCGCGCGCGTCTTGCAACGGCGCCAATGGCAAACTTATCTTTCGCCTTTAAATGCGCTAAACAGATCGGGCAGAAACGCTGCCAGATGCGGCATTTCCTGCGCGCAGTGCACCAACAGCGCACGGGCGTCATTCTCGGTTAGGCGCAAAACGCGCTTCGCGGCGGCGGCGGCCATGCTGCCGATAAGGTTGCGTCCACCGACATGGCGTCCCCCCATCCAGAAACGCGATCGCATCTCGCTTCCGCCGGGAACCGCGCGGACATGGTGCGCCAGATAGCCAACATCAATCGGTGCATTGCCAAGGCCGATCCGCGCGCAGATGATAGTGGCTTGTTGGTCATCATCCAAGCTCTTGTCGGTAAAGCCAATCGTTGCGGGCGGCACAAAATGGATCGCGCCACGGATCAGGTCGCTGCCGATATATTCGTCAACAATTGATGTCTGCCCAACATACAGTGCGCGGCCACTTACCCCTGCGGGCGGCGTTTCGCGCCAGCCGACATGGACATGCGCCTGCGGGTGCCAAAGCTTATATTTGGCGGCGGCATCGCCGTGCCAGCCGAACCACCAATCCACCATCGCAGGGGTAACACCGGGCATGGCCGTGCGCACGCTGACCCGCATACCGCCGTCTTGCGTAAGTACCCAGCCGTCTTCCAACACAGCCTCTGCGCCGAACAGATTGCTGTTCGCCTGATCAATGCCGGGGATCAAAACATCGGGCACCCCGCCACGATCAAGCGCCGCGCATACATGCGGTGCCAACGGGGCAAGTTCTGGGTTGAAGAAGCGGGCATAAGGCTGGGCATGGTCTGCCTCGCGATAGCCCAGATAGCGCCCGGCAATTGGCTTACTGCTTTTCATGATACACGCCCCATATAGTTATTGAATCGGCCTTCGGGATCAAACCGGGCACGCAGTGCGTCCAGCCGTTCCAGATTGGCTTTGGCCATAAACGGCATCGGCCTTCGCCCCAGATTTTCATCAGCCAGTTGAATGCCGACGCTGTGCGGTTGCAACGCACGCATATGGTCGGTCGCCCAGCTTTCATCGCCCGGCGGCGCAGCCTTGCGGCGCAGCCCGCCATAAAGCGCAAGATAGGTCCGTGCTTCGAGCGAAAAAGCCATGTCCGGTCGGGACGGCGGGGCGTTCCAGTTGAGCCATAAGGCATGGCTTGGCGCGGCCGGCTGACTGTCTGCAATCTTGCGGAGCGCGGGTAGCAGCGGATCAATTGGATCATTCATCCACATGCTGTCGGCGATCCAGCGCGTATTGGGCAGGAACAGCGTTTTTTCACCGGTATGCATCATGAAATTGAGCGACATGGGCATTAGCGGCAGGTTCAGACTGGCCTTGGATCGCAATGGGCCATCGTTGATGAAGGCAACCGCGTCGCGCGCGTCGCGCCAGCTGTCGGTTAGGACGGGCGCCAATACTTCAATGCCGTGGGAGAAAATGCCGGTCGCCTTGCGGTTAAATACCAATTGAAACTCGACAGAAGGCGGCACATCCGGCCCCACTTTGTCTGCCCACGCCATCACCTCTTCCAAATGGCGCATGCGAAACACTTGTAGCTTCAATCCGATAAATTTGGGGCGGCGGTGCAGCTTTAGATGGAAGCGAACCACGACACCGAAAAAGCCCGGCCCAGCGCCCCGTGCGGCCCAGAGTAATTCCGGGTTTTCCTGTTCGCTGGCATGCACTAAGGTGCCATCGGCGAGAACCACATCGATGCCGATGACGCTTTGGCACGCAAGTCCCAATGCGCGGCTGTTCCAACCAAAGCCGCCTTGCAGCAGGAAACCACCCATTCCGACCGTATAGGCATGGGCGACGGGGAAAAAGCGTTTATGCTTAACCAGCGCGGCATTGAGTTCACCAGCAAGGCAGCCCGGGCCGATGATTGCCGTGCCATCGTCGCTATCAATCGTGATGCTGTTCAAACGGGACAAATCAAGCAAGATCCCGCTGTCGCGAATGTGATTTTGCGCCCAGCTATGCCCGCCCGAACAGATACCAATTGTCCGGCCTTCTTCACGCGCGCGTCTTACCGCTGCGATAACCTCTTCCACGTCATTGGCCTGAACGATCCGATCGGGACGCCGTCCCGGGTCTTGCGCATTAAAGCTGGTACCGAGCAGCGCCGCTTCGAAATCTTGCGTGCCTTTTTCGATCACGATGCCGCGGCGTGTTGTGCGCTTCATGGCGTGCCTCCTGTTTGTGATTTTGGCAACTGGGGCAGCGCCAGCCAACGCATCGGCAATTGGGGTGGCGGTGGAAAATCAAAAGCCGCGTGCGCAAGTCGCTCTGCTTCGGCGGCATCCAGCCCCAAATATATCAGAAGCTGGGCAGTTGCGGGATCAATCTTGTCGAAGGTCAAGACACCCCGATGCAGATCAAGTGCCAGACCGGTAATCGCCCCCGCGACAATAGAGGCTGCCACATCGACATCCGCCACCGTGAAGAGACCATTCGCAACACCCTCTTCAATGTCCATCTTCAATCGCAACCGCAACTCGGCACCCAGCCGTTCAGACGGCAAGCCAATGTCAAACATCAGCCGGCCAAAATCGGGCTGCTCCACCACAATCCGCAACGTCTGGCGCGTGATGCGTGCAAAGCGCGCTGCCGCGTCTTCATCGCCTTTGCTGGGCATTGCCATCGCCGTGGCATGGGTTGCACCCAGCAGCTCGCCCAAATCGCCGAGCAGCGCAGCAACATCGGCATAATAATTGTAGAAACTCGCATGCACCATGCCGGCATGGGTGGTAATCTGACGCAGGCCGAGCGCTGCGGCACCTTCGCGCATCAACAAGGATTGTGCCGACACCAGCAACTGGTCGCGGGTGCGCTCACGCTTGGTGCCCGGCAGGCTATCGACTTTGCTTTTCATGTATTTGACATATTATCAAATATGACATTATGTCAATTTATTTAATTACGCAGCAATAAATATATTGGCATTGATAATGTCAATATATACCATTACACATGATGCCGGACCATGACGGAAGGAACGACGGCCATGTACACGATCAACGGCGCACTCGGATCGCCTTATTCCATGAAGATGCGCGCGCTTATGCGCTATCGTCGCATCCCGCATCTTTGGGTGCATGGTGCAGATTCGCGCGACGCATTGAGCAAGGTCAAAGCACCCGTCATCCCCGTGATGGAATATCCCGATGGGACATTTCACAACGACTCGACGCCGCTCATCTATGATCTGGAGGCGCGGCATTCCGAACGCTCGGTCATTCCGCCCGATCCGGCGCACGCCTTTATCGCGCATCTGATTGAGGATTTCGCCGATGAGTGGGTGACAAAGGCGATGTTCGGTTATCGCTGGCTGGAGGAAGTAGACCAGATCCAGATGAGCCGCTGGCTCGCGTTTGACGCGATGAAAGGCGGCGGGCTGGCGATGAGCCAGGGCTTTGCCGAACAGTTTCGGGCGCGCCAAGTCGGTCGCATGGCGATTGTCGGCTGCGCGGCAGAAAACTTCCCGTTGATCGAGGCGTCAACTCGCGCAATTCTGGGTGCGCTGGAAACGCATGTGGTGGACCAACATTGCCTGTTCGGTTCGCGTCCAAGCATGGCGGAGTTCGGAATGTACGGCCAATTGTCCCAGCTTGGCGTTGACCCCACGGCGCACGCGATGATGCGCAAAGATTTTCCTTATAGCTTCCGTTGGCTGCTCCATATTGATGATATGTCGGGAATAACGGGCGAATGGGATAAGGCGGATGCGCCCTTTGCGCCCATTATCACCGCTTGGCTGCAACAGGTGGGCGAAATCTACATGCCCTTCCTCCTCGCCAACGCCGCCGCGATTGAAGCAGGCGAAGATAGCTTCCACATCACCGCGATGGGCCTGCCCTACACACAGGGTGTTTTCAAATATCAGGTGAAGTGCCTTGCTGATTTGCGCGCGCGCTATGCCGCGTTGGATGCAAAGGCGCAGGCGCGCATTGATCCGCTGCTTGCGCAGACGGGCTGTCTTGAGGCTTTGCTGAACCAATGAAGCTGAAAGGACCCGCAACCCTATTGATGGCGCTGGCGTTGCTCAGCCCGGCCACACTTGGCGCAAAGTCCGCGCCAGCAAAGGCCCCCAATATCGTCATCCTATTAGCGGATGATTGGGGCTTTAGCGATGTCGGGGCCTTCGGCGGAGAGATTGCAACACCCAATATCGACGCGATTGCCGCCAAGGGCGTGCGTTTTTCGAACTTCCATGTGGCAGGGTCATGCTCACCAACGCGCGCGATGCTGCAAACCGGCGTGATCAACCACCGCGCTGGTCTGGGCAATATGCCAGAGACCATTCCGCCGGAACATCTCGGCAAGCCTGGTTATGAGGCGCATCTGAACAACCGCGTCGTGACCATTGCGGACCAGCTGCGCGCGGGTGGTTACCGCACCTATCTGACCGGCAAATGGCATCTGGGCCACACGCCCGATACTTTGCCGACGGCACGCGGCTATGACCACGCGCTCGCGCTGGCGCAATCGGGCGCGGACAATTTTGAAAATAAGCCCAATCTGCTGATTTATGACAAGACCGAGTGGAGTGACGATGGAAAGCCGGCCAAATTGCCGAAGCGCTTTTACTCCTCAACGCTGATTGTCGACAAGATGATCGGCTATATCAACCGCGGCAGGGCCAGCGGAAAACCGTTTCTGGCATCGGTCAATTTCATCGCGAACCATATTCCGGTGCAGGCACGCGATGCCGACATTGCGGCTTATGCCGGGCGCTACAATGCTGGCTGGACTGTGCTACGCAAAGAGCGCCGTGCCGCAGCGATTGCCAAAGGCGTGATGCCCGCGGACGTTGCGATGGTGACCATGGGCACCAGTGGTGACTGGTCAAAATTATCGGGACAGCAACAGCGGCAACGTGCGGGTGCAATGGCTGCCTATGCTGCCATGGGCACGGCCATGGACCGCGAAATCGGCCGGTTGATTGCGCATCTGAAGGCGATCGGTGCATATGAAAACACCATCTTCGTGTTTCTGTCGGACAATGGCGCAGAAGCGACTGACCCAATGAACATGGGTGCATTTGCGCGTTGGAACGCCAATCTTCTCTATGATCAAAGCATCGCCCAACAGGGACGCCCGGGTTCGCTGACCGCACAAGGTGCTGGCTTTGCCAGTGCATCAGCATCGCCGCTGCGTGGATATAAGTTTACCGCGAACGAAGGCGGCCTGCGTGTCCCGATGATCATATCATGGCCGGGCAACCCGGCAATCAAGGGTGGCCGCATTGCATCGGGCTTTGCCCATGTCACCGATATGCCGCTGACTTTACTGAAACTCGCAGGCGTCGCGCCGCAGCAAGGCCGTTTTTCGGGACGCCGCGTCGAACCCATGATTGGGGCGGACCTGACACCGATGCTCACAGGGGCTGCATCGTCCGTCCATCCGGCCGACAAGCCATTGGGGTATGAATTGTCGGGCAACGCCGTGTTGTTCAAAGGCGATTACAAGCTCGTCAAAAACCTGCCGCCTTATGGCTATGGCCGCTGGCGGCTTTACAACATTACCACCGACCCCGGCGAGACCATCGATCTGTCCGGTTCCGACCCCGAACGTTTTGCGACTATGCAATCCGATTACGCCGCCTTTGCCAAGGCAAACAACGTGCTTCCCATGCCCGACGGTTACACTGCGCCCAAACAGATACTCGCAAATGCGCTCCGCACCTTGCTGATCCCGCGGATTATCGCGTTATGGCCGGTGGGCGGGCTATTGTTGATAGCAACAGCGGCCCTGCTCTGGTGGCGTAGACGGCGGCGGAGGGCGGCTTAACCGCCGATCTTACGCCTACGCAGCGATGAAATTGTGGATCAACGCGACCAGTTGCTCGGGCTGATCTTCCTGACAGAAATGGCTGGCGTCGATCCGGCAATGCGGCTGCCCCTTTGCGCCGGGAATGCGGCGTTGAATTTCTGTATCGAGGTGACCGAGCACCTTGTCCTGATTGCCAAAGCAAGTGAGCACCGGTTTGTCGAAGCGTTCAAGCTGTGCCCAAGCGGCGACATTTTCCGCCACCGACAGATGATCAGGGGTCACGGGCACGAGCACAGGAAACTGGCGCGCGCCGGCCTTGAAATTCTCATCAGGGAATGGCGCATCATAGGCAGCAATCTCCGCGCTGCTCAGTGCGCGGTTACAGCCGCCATCAACGATCCGGCCGCTTTTGAATTCGGGCGTGGCCTGGCTGAATGCGCGCCAGCCATCAAAACCCGGACCAATATTCTCGCCAACGGGCATATAGGTGTTTGAAATCACCAGCCGTGCAAAACGATCCGGGAAAGCAGCGACCAGCCGCAGCCCGATCAACCCGCCCCAATCCTGACAGAATAATGTGATGTTGTTGAGATCAAGCTGTGTCAGCCAGTCGCTCATCCACGCGACATGGCGTTCATAGCTATAATCGTCACGGCTGGCCGGTTTGTCAGACTTGCCAAAGCCAATCAAATCCGGTGCCAGCACCCGGTGCCCGGCGGCGGCGAGCGGCGGCACAAATTTGCGATAGAGATAGGACCAGGTCGGCTCCCCATGAAGCAGAAGGATCGGCGCAGCCTCGCTTGGGCCTTCATCGACATAATGCAGCCGCAAGGGTGATGCGTCTCGCGCTTCAACCTCAACATAATGTGCCGCGAAGGGATAGTCCGGAAGGTCGGCGAAAGCGGCTTCAGGAGTTCGCAGGACCTTCATGGCTATC
>JAIXYC010000027.1 GCA_027490455.1 Sphingomonadales bacterium | reverse complement strand
GAGCGCAAATGCCGAAATTGAGGTATTGCTGCGCGAGGCACTCGCCAAGCGCGGCGTGAAGGTTGGCGTCAGCAAAACGCCAAAACGCGGGCGACCGCCAAAGGAGATTTGAGATGCGCGATGACGAAAAACCCTTTGTCTATTATAAGTCGGGATCAGGCGTTAAAATATCTCCGCGCAACGCTGCGGGCTGGCGGGCCTTTGCCGTTTGGATGCTCGCCTTATTCTGCGCGACGGGCGTCTTTGTCTGGGTGACCATCATTGCGGATGAAGCGGGATGGGATGACAGCAGTGTCCTGTTGTTTCTGACATTACCGTTTCTGCTTGTCACGGGCGTCTGGGCGCTGGCGATGTTTCGATACATGAAGGCCCGTAGCGAGATTGTCGACGTAGACAGCCTGTTGCAAATTAAGCGTGACATTGACCGCGCCGATCAACGGAAGCGGCGTTGAAGACGGAGGAGCGTAATATGCTGCATCTGTTTCTGGAAGAGGGCCCTTGGTTTCGGGCGAAACGTTTCGGCTATGGCGCTGGCCTACCGTTCAAATGGCAAGGATGGGTCGTGCTCGGCTTTTATGCTTTGGCGATGACTGGCTTGGGGCTGCTCGCGGACAATGATAAAGCGATACCCACATTTGTGACGGTCGCGCTCATGCTGATCGTTACCGGCATTTTCACCATCATCGTCCGCAACCACACCGAGGGCGGCTGGAAATGGCGCGGGCTTTAACGCTTAACGCAGCGCTTGGTCCAACAAGCGCGCGAGCCTGATCCCGCCGCGTTCAACCTGTTGCCGCAGGGCGGCGCGTGACGCAGCGACGTCGGCTTCATCAATCACCAAAGGCGCGGTTGGCTTTGCGCCACATGGGTCACCATCGACCGCGCGCGGATACACGATTTCTTTCGATATCACCCAATTCTCTTGGCTCCACAGCTGGGCATTGCCCTGTTTGATCGCCGCTTTCTCCGCGGGCGTAAACGCGCGCACAATCGCCGGTGCGGCAGACAGCGCGCGGTCGGCCAGCAAGCCATCCCACACCATATGCAAATTATATCCCCGCAGGGTGCCATAAATGACCTTTAGGTCGTTGCCGCCGCGGTCTGCACGGTCACCGGCGTGCAATGGCTGGTGAATGTCCCCCACAAAATGCACGAGAAAGGCCAGCGCCTGCAAACGGAGATGCGCAGGCAGCGCTTTGTCCGAAAGTAACGCAAAGTTGCGGTCGATTTGCGCCGACACGCAGTTTCCGTCGGCGCACGCGCTTTTCAGGTCGAACGGCTTGCAGATGTCGACATTCTGATAATGCCAGCTGTTGGTATAGCCCCAGCGGCGGCGATCGCCTTTGATGCAATCGGCCCAGACGCTGACGTCAGCAATGTTGCGCATGGCGCATTTGGGTGTGCCGAGCATCGGCGCCGCGCGCAACAGACGCTGCATATTTGCGCGCGCTTTAGGTGACATATTGGCCTGCGCAATGTGCGCCACGGTTTCATGCCCATATTCCCAATAGGCCTGGGCAGGGGCAAGCGGTGCGACAAGGGCGAGAAGAGCGATAAGCAAGCGTTTCATGCGCGTGCCATAGTTTGTAACGGCGTGTAAATCAAAGTAGCAATCGCGTGTCGTACCTACAGGATGGTGATTGCGGGAATATTCCAAGCCGCCTATATCCCCCCAATGTCTTCCATTCGCCCTTGGCGCGATATCGCGCGTCGTCAGTCCCGCCAAATCATGGTGGGTAATGTCCCTGTTGGGGGAAATGCCCCGATTTCGGTGCAAACGATGACCAATACGCTGACCAGCGATGCCGCGGCGACCATCGCCCAAATCCGCCGCTGTGAAGATGCCGGGGTTGATATCATTCGCGTGTCCTGTCCCGATGTCGAAAGCACCGCTGCGCTCAAACAGATCGTGCGCGCCGCCAATGTGCCCATCGTCGCCGATATTCATTTCCATTATAAACGCGCGCTGGAGGCGGCGGATGCTGGCGCTGCGTGCTTGCGGATTAACCCGGGCAATATCGGTTCGTCAGAGCGCGTGAAAGAGGTCGTCAACGCCGCCAAGGCCAATGGCTGTGCGATCCGTATCGGTGTGAACGCCGGATCCTTGGAAAAGGACCTGCTCGAAAAATATGGCGAACCGTGCCCGGAGGCGCTGATCGAAAGCGCGCTGGACCATATCAAGCTGCTGCAGGACCATGATTTCCACGAATATAAGGTCGCGGTAAAAGCATCCGACGTATTCCTTGCGGTTGCGGCCTATATGGGGCTGGCCGAGGCGGTTGATTGCCCGCTGCATCTTGGGATTACTGAGGCGGGCGGATTGATTGGCGGCACAGTCAAATCATCGATCGGCATGGGCAATATGCTCTGGGCCGGAATTGGCGACACCATCCGCGTCAGCCTGTCTGCCGAACCCGAAGAGGAAGTCCGCGTCGGCTATGAAATCCTCAAAGCATTGGGCCTGCGCACCCGCGGTGTCCGCGTGGTCAGCTGCCCCAGCTGCGCCCGCCAAGGCTTCGACGTCATCCGCACCGTGCAAAAGCTGGAAGACGCGCTGAGCCATATCAAGACGCCCATGTCGCTTTCGGTGCTTGGCTGCGTCGTCAACGGCCCCGGCGAAGCCCGCGAAACCGATATCGGCATCACCGGCGGCGGCAATGGCAAGCACATGGTCTATCTGTCGGGTGTGACCGATCACCATGTCGAAAATGACGACATGGTCAGCCACATCGTCAAATTGGTCGAAGCGAAAGCAGCGGAAATCGACGCCGGCACCAGTGTCAGCATGGACACGCTGCACGGGAAAGCGGCTTGAGCCTCTCGATCCGTTCGGCGACACCCGCCGATATTTCGCTCATTGGCCAGTTCATCCGCGACCTCGCGGAATATGAAAAGCTTGCCCATGAAGTGCGTTTTGATGAAGCGGTGATGGCGCAAAAGCTGTTTGGACCGCGCCCCTTTGCTGAGGTGTTGATCGGCGAGATCGACGGAACGCCGCAGGGATTTGCCTTGTTCTTCCACAATTTCTCTACCTTTGAAGGGCGTCCGGGGATTTATCTGGAGGATCTGTTTGTCCGGCCCGACGCGCGCGGGTCTGGGCTTGGCAAGGCATTGCTGGCTAAGCTTGCGGCGCTTGCGGTGGAACGTGATTGCGCGCGGCTCGAATGGTCGGTGCTCGATTGGAACACGCCCGCGATTGATTTTTACAAGGCGCTTGGCGCACGTCCGATGGACGAATGGACGGTGTACCGCGTCGATGGCGATGCCCTGACGGGCCTTGCGGCGCATAGCATTTAGCCATGGCTGAATTGCACCCGCGCCCCTTTGTCCCGTTCATGGTGGCGGCGGTTGGTATCGGCACATTTTCGCTGATGGATGCGGCGATGAAGGATCTGGCGCTCTCCATCGGCGCGTATAATGCGGTGATGTGGCGTAACAGCGTGGGCGCATTGTTGATGGGCGTGTTGTTCGTCGGCACGCGGCAGAAATGGCCGCCTGCACATCTGCTGAAAATGCATCTTTGGCGCAGCATCGTCGTCGCGGTGATGGCGGTCAGCTTTTTCTGGTCGCTCACGAAATTGCCCTTGGCCGAAGCCATCGGCCTCAGCTTTATCGCGCCGGTCATCGCGCTGTATCTTGCCGCCGTGATGTTGAAAGAAACCATTGGTAAAGAGGCGATATGGGCGTCTCTCGCGGGCTTGGGCGGCGTTGCCATCATCATGGCGGGCCGGTTGAGCGGACATTATACGATGGACCATATCTGGGGCGCTGCTGCGGTTTTATTTTCGGCTGTGGTGTTTGCTTATAATCTCATCCTCGCGCGGCGGCAGGCGCAGGTCTCTGGTCCAATCGAAATCGCTTTTTTCCAGAATCTGTTTGTGGCGTTAACGCTTGGCCTTGCTGCGCCGTGGTTTTTGCAACCGATCGGCATGTCTGATGCCCCAATGGTCGGCGCATCTGCTGCGCTGGCGGTTATCTCGCTATTACTTTTAAGCTGGGCTTATGCGCGCGCGGAGGCGCAGATTTTGATTCCGGTCGAATATACCGCCTTTGTCTGGGCAGCGTTTTTCGGTTGGCTGTTTTTCGCTGAACCCGTCACTTGGCCTGTGCTTTTGGGCACAGCCTTGATTGTGGGCGGAAGCCTGATTGCGGCGCGGGCCAAACCCGTGCCGGTTAATCAGGTGGAGGTTGCGACGGTTTAGGGGGCGGTTCGCTCCGAACGTTTCTTTTGCCCACCCACAACTTCGTCACCCTGAACTTGTTTCAGGGTCTATTTGGCCTCGAGACCCTTCGGCCCGCGTGGCACG
>JAIXYC010000095.1 GCA_027490455.1 Sphingomonadales bacterium | reverse complement strand
TTGCTTCTTCAGCACCTGAGCAAGCAGCCAAACCGAGCGAAGCGGCAAGAACGAGAGATACAGCAATTTTCTTCATATGGGAAACCCCCTAGCAAAACTTATGAAAACCTGACAGGCACACCACAACGAATGCAGTAATGTCTGCGGACAGCCCTCTAGCCCGTTCACAATTCGGTGGCAATGCGCTTTTTTATTCCGGCAAGCTGATAAGCCTCAAAATTGCACTTAACTCTACCAGAACGGTAGAAAATGCGGGAGATTTGAGCGGATTGACTTGATATAAAGATTTCTTTATATGACGCCAAGATGATCAATTTGCTCACCATCATGCGCGCTCTGGCCGACCCGACCCGGCTTCGAATCGTATTTCTCGTGCTTCGGCTTGAACTGTCGGTGGGCGAGCTGGTGCAGATATTGGACCAAAGCCAGCCCCGCGTTTCCCGCCATATCCGTATATTGGACGAAGCTGGATTATTGGAGCGACGCAAAGAGGGAAGTTGGGTTTTCCTGCGACCGGGCGCTGTTTTGGAGGACGGACGCATGACGTCGTTGCTGAAAGAAGCGGATGTTACCCAGGCGAAGGCATTTCAAAAGGATCTGGCCAGGCTGGACGAGGTCCGCAACGCGCGTACACATATGGCCGCAGCCTATTTTGCGGCACATGCAGAAGAATGGGATTTCCTGCGATCGCTGCATGTTGCTGATTCAGAAGTTGAGGCGAAGATTGCGCAGATTTTGCATAGCGCGCCGCTCGGGCGTGTATTGGATGTGGGCACAGGGACCGGCCGCATTGTTGAATTGTTCGCGGAGAGCGCAAGCCACTTTGTCGCTGTGGACAATAGCCCCGAAATGCTGCGGCTTGCCCGCGCAAAGATAGCGAATTTCAGCGCCGATATTGCCAGCAAGGTTGAAATCAAATTGGGTGACTTCAACATGCTCCCCGTGGGCGATGGAGAGTTTGACACCGTCATTTTCCACCAAGTGCTGCATTACGCCCAAGACCCCGAGGCCGTCATCGCAGAAGCCATCCGGACAGTCGCGGACGATGGGCGGCTCGTGATCGTCGATTTCGCCGCCCACGACCATGAAGAACTCCGCACCGTGCATGCCCATGCCCGGCTTGGCTTTACGGACGAATTTATGCGGAATGCGTTCTCGGCACATGGCTTGCAGATGGTGCATCAGGTCGCACTTGAGGCCGGTGCGCTCATTGTAAAAGTGTGGATGGGGCAGAAGCTGTCGTTCGCCACCCCGCGTCCAAAAGATAATTTAAGGATTGTTGCATGATTCTCCCGTTCGACCAGATGCAGGAAGCCAGCCGGGCGCTGGCCGCGCCCCTTTTTGCTGGCCTTGCCGGTGATTGCGAAATCAGCTTTGAATTCTTCCCGCCCAAAACCGAAAGGATGGAAGAACAGCTTTGGGATTCGGTTGTTACGCTTGCCCCGCTCGCGCCGCGCTTTGTATCGGTCACTTATGGTGCCGGCGGTACAACGCGTGAACGGACACACAACACCGTTGCCCGCATTGCGCGCGAAACCAATATTCCAGCTGCGGCGCATTTAACCTGCGTCGAAGCATCAAAGGGCGAAATTGCCGACGTGGCCAATGCCTATTGGGAAGCGGGCGTCCGGCACATCGTTGCACTGCGCGGAGATGCACCAGGATCGGACGGAAAATTTGTCCCGCATCCCGACGGCTATGCCAGCGCTGCCGAATTGGTCGAAGGGCTACGCAAGCTCCATCCGTTCGAGATATCGGTGAGCGCCTATCCCGAAACCCATCCGGAAGCTTTGTCCGCTGCCAGCGATATCGACTTTCTGAAGCGCAAGCTGGATTCCGGCGCGAGCCGGGCAATCACACAATTTTTCTTTGAACCTGAAACATTCTTCCGTTTTCGTGATGCTGTGGCCGCCGCAGGTATCGATGCCGAAATCGTGCCGGGCATCATGCCGGTGTCAAATTTTGGCGCCATCACACGCATGTCGGCCATGACCGGCACCGCGATTCCTGCGTGGATGGGGCATTTGTTTGAAGGGTTGGATGACCATCCGCCTGCCCGGCAACTGGTCGCAGCCACCGTCGCAGCCGAAATGTGCCGAAGATTATATGCGGGTGGTGTGCGTGATTTCCATTTCTACACGCTCAACCGGGCCGAGCTGTCTTATGCCATTTGCCATTTGCTTGGAAAACGGCCCTCTGGCGCTGCGCAGGAGCAAGCGGCATGACCCCGCGTGAGGCATTTGTTGCAAGAGCGGCCAAGCAAATTTTGGTCTTCGACGGCGGTTATGGGACGGCCATTCAGGGGTATAAATTATCCGAGGCGGACTATCGCGGGTCATTGGAACTGACGCACGATCAAAAGGGCAATAACGACCTATTGTCCATCACGCGGCCTGACGTGGTTGGCGCCATTCACAGCGCCTATCTCAGCGCTGGCGCGGACATGATTGAAACCAACACTTTTAGCGCCACGAAGATCAGCATGGCTGATTATGGCTGCGAACATTTGGTCCAGCAATTGAACATCGATTCGGCAAAACTTGCGCGCGCCTGTTGTGACGCAGCGGAAGCCGAAGACGGCAAGCGGCGCTTTGTTGCGGGCTCAATCGGGCCAACGAACAAGACATTGTCATTGTCGCCAGACGTCAACGACCCCGGCTATCGCGAAATCGACTTTGATTATCTCAAAGGCGTCTATCGCGAACAATGCGACGCGCTGATCGAAGGCGGCGTGGATTTCCTGCTGATCGAAACGATTTTCGACACGCTGAACGCCAAATGTGCAGCCATGGCAGCGCAGGAAGCGGCGCTGGCATCGGGCAGGGATGTGCCCTTGATGATATCGATGACAATCACCGATATGGCCGGTCGCAATCTGTCGGGACATACCGTTGAGGCATTTTGGGCCGCCATCCGCCATGTCAAACCGCTAACCATCGGGTTGAATTGCTCGTTCGGGGCCGATCTGTTGCGTCCGCATTTGGCGGCTTTGGCAAAGCAAGCCGATACGCTTGTTATGGCCTATCCCAATGCG
>JAIXYC010000023.1 GCA_027490455.1 Sphingomonadales bacterium | reverse complement strand
TCCAGCTTCCAAGTCCAGCCGTGGAAGGGGCAACGAAACTGCTTAACGCACCCGCCTTCGGTGCGGAGCATCGTTCCGCGATGCAGGCACGAATTGATATAGGCTTTGATCTCGTCGGGGCCGGTCCGCACAACGATGAGCGAGTCATGCACGATGTCATACACAATATGGTCGCCAATATTCGGGATATGCTCCAGCCTGCACGCCAGTTGCCATGTCTTGCGCCAAACCTGCTCAACCTCCCGGTCATGCCATTCTTTGGCGAAGTAACGCGCAATAGAAACATCATCACTGCTTTGCCCAATGGCGGGTGATTCCACGCGCATGACCGCAGGCGCTGGATTACGGTCGCCGTCGAACACTTGCTGAACCGATGGACCAGGACGGCGCGCAATTATGTTGTCCAAAACTCTCTCCCTGATAACTCTTGCGCCATCCTGCCGTCATGGTAGCAACTGTGCAATGAACAATTTACCGCACCGCCACCTCATTACCATGACGCTGACCGTTGATTTTGCAAGGATGATCAGCATCGGTCAGACCCCCGCCGGCCTGCGCCGCATCGCCCCCGTCACCGGCGGCCACTTTGCTGGCGAGCGGCTGAACGGCATCGTGCTGCCAGGCGGAAATGATTGGGTAGTCAACCGCGAAGATGGCGTGATGGTAATCGACGTCCGCCTAACGCTGCAAACCGACGATGGGGCGATGGTTTACCTCAATTATCAAGGGCGTTTTCTGGCCGAAGCCGAAGCAATGGCTCGGTTCCGGAAAGGCGCATTGCTGGAGCGCCACGAATATTCACTGGCAATCGTTGCAAAATTCGAATGTGGTGACAGCCGCTATAGCTGGCTAAACAATGTCATCGCCGTCGGCACCGGCGAACAGACCGCTGCGGGTCCGGTCTATTCGATTTTCGAAGTGGGTTGAAAAAATCGCGGCCATAAAAGGCTTAACGCCAATCCGCCCATGACCAGCACAGCGGCCAGCAATTTCCAGCTCTGTAATGGCTCGTTCAAGAACAATGCGGACGCTCCCATTCCGAATACCGGCACCAGCAACGCCATAGGCGCAACCGTTGCCGCAGGATGCCGCGCCAGCAGCCATCCCCAAATCCCATAGCCGAACATCGTGTTGCCAACCGCTTGCCAGACCACCGCCGCCCAGGTCGTCGCTGTTGCTGCATGCACGCCCGTAATCAAGGCCGACGGGCCTTCAAATATCAAGGCGAGGGTCAACAGTGGCGGCACGGCAAAGATGCTGGCCCAGACCACATAAGCAAGCATGTCGACCTTACCCGCGGCGCGCGAGACCATATTGCCACTCGACCAGCAAAAGGCCGCCGTTACGACGAGCATCAATCCCAATGGTGTCGCGCTGCCGTCCGAATGGGTCAGAATAACGGCCAGCCCGCTTGTCGCTAACGCCAGTGCAGCCCATTGGAATTTTCGCACCCTCTCCCCCGTCAGCCGCATGGATAGGGCAATGGTGAAGAAGACCTGAATCTGGACGACCAGTGAGGCGAGCCCCGGTGTGATATCGCCTTTCATCGCCAAAAACAGCAGGCCGAACTGCCCGGCCCCGATCAATACGCCGTACGCCGCAAGATTGGACAAAGGCACCGTTGGCCGTTTTAGGAAAAATGCCGCGGGCAGAAATGCGCAGGTAAAACGCAGCGTCGCAAGCCACAAAGGCGGCAAATGGGCGAGCGCCAATTTGATGACAACGAAATTCGTTCCCCACACCGCCATCACTGCGATCGCGAGCAGAAGGTGCAGGCGTGGTAAGGCGGCATTTTGTGGCATAGAAGTCCCCTAACCGCTCCGCCCGTTTTTGCGAACAGTTAATCCAGCGGCACAACTTCCACTGGCAGATCGCTGCCAATTGCGCCGCAATATTGTTCGGGCCAATGCGCAAAGGGACGCACGGCCCCTTCAGTGCGCCAGCGGTTCACGCGCGCCAGATCAGCGTCTGCCATGACCCACGCCCCCTGTCCCTCGGTCCCTATCGCCACAACGCCGTCGTCCGGACTATCGCCATCTGGCGGAACGAACAGCCCTGCCGCACCGTAATTTTCGTCCAGCGCCGGCGACCACGGGGCCATGCCAACGGTCGGTGCCTGCGCCACAAAAATTTGGTTTTCCAATGCCCGCGCCTGTGCCCCAATCCGAACGCGGTGATAGCCTTGCAAGCTGTCTGTGCACGACGGGCAGAGGATGGCCTGTGCGCCAGCTAGTGCCTGCGCCCGCGCGATCATCGGGAATTCGATGTCATAGCAGGTAGAAATGCCCAGCATTCCCAAAGATGTGCGAAAAATCCGCAGGCTTTTTCCGCCCTTAATGTCCCAGGATTCACGTTCGAACCGGGTCATCATAATCTTGTCCTGATACGCCGTTTGCCCGTCCGGCATATACAGCGTCGCCCTGTTTACAACCTGCCCATCTTCTTGGCCAAAGGGACGGGTTCCGCCGAGCAGAACGACCCCAAATTGCCGGGCGAGATCCGCATAATGGGCGTCAATCCTTGGTCCCAAAGCAACCACTGCCCGCAACGAAGCATGCAGATCGCTCGCTGTCGCCTTGTCGATTGCGGCCAATTCCATCGCGGCATATTCGGGAAACACCAAAATCTGTGCGCCTTGCGTCGCGGCATCGCCCACCCACTGCCCGACTTTCGCTTGCCAACTGGCAAAGCTATCGGGTTCCCCGATGGGATATTGGGCTGCCGCAATACGGACCGACGCGGTCACAGGTCGCGCATCCAAAATTGCATGGTATGTGGGCTTTCGAAATCATCGCCCAGATCCTGCCATTCGAGCGTTCCGGTCAACCCTTCGACCGCGGCATAGCCACGGGCACGCCAGAATGGATGCAGATCGCGTGGTGCTGCGGGCCGCATCGGATGATCGTCAGGGCGGATCACCGCGCAAAAGGCGGTCTGCCTCGCCCCCGCAGCACGTGCAGCCTCTTCACGCGCATCGAAAAACTGGTGCCCAATGCCTTGCCCCTGATATTGCGGCAGCAGAACGGATTCCCCGAAATAGAATATCTGCGCAACATCCAGCCCTTGTTCGCGGAAGGGATTCTGGATGTCCGGCTTCTGTCCCTCCAATGGAGACGCCGTAGCGGCCCCGATGATTGCGTCCCCGTCCCGGGCGACGACAAGCACCGATCCCGGTTCGCGCACAAATTCGGCCAGATAACTGGCTTCATACTCTGCGCTGCCGTCATACAGATAGGGCCAGCTGCGAAAAACCCGGATCCGCAAATCAGACAGCGCCGGAATGGCGGCCCAGCGCTCCTCGGGATCCGTCAAGGAACGGACGTCTACGATCATGAAACCTGCGCGATCCAGTCGGCAAGATTATAGTAAACCGAAACGCGTGTGATTTTTCCGTCTGCAACCTCAAAGAAACCGCCCGCTGGCAAGCTGTAGCTCTGGCCATGCGCTGCAGGAAATCCTTCATCTGCAACCTTGTAAATCCCGTCGACGATAAATTCCGCCGCCGCGCGCCGGCCATCTTCGCTGGTCATAATGACAATGTCACGCAGCTGTTCACTATAGGCATGATCCATCCGGCCAAGAAAGGCGCGAAAGGCCAGCTTGCCGGTTTCACGGTCCCCTTGATTGATATCATGCGCCACATTGTCATCCAGACATGCCAAGATAGCTTCAACATCCATGGCATTGAATGCAGCATAATATGCGCCAATCAGCGCCGCCGTTTTTTCACGCGTGTCGGGCATGTATCATTGTGTCCTTTAACCTGATGAATTGCATTTTGATTAAGTCAGCGAGGCAAGGAATGTCCAGTAAGATAAATTGTCCAGACTTTCATAGGATTTTGAAACGCGATCCCGGCCGACAGCGATCAAAGCGGCGGCCGCCCTTGACTCTGCGCCCAACCCTGCTAATGCCCGCCTCGTTCGGTGGGGCGACGGCTCCACCGGCAACCGTCCGAGACAGTTGGTGAACGGAATTTGCCGTTCTTAATTTCCAGCCTAGACGGGGATAGAGATTTCAGGACTGGCTTTTGCCATCCTTCGCCACCGCTCCCGATTTTAGATCGTGTGAGTTCGGCATGAAACTTCCCCACGGACTGAAGTCAGCGGATCGCCCAGCCGGGTGTTTCGCTTTTCGTGTTGGATTTTGTCGGCTTGCCGGCGAAGTCTGAAAAAGGAGTAATGCATGAACCGTTCTGAAAAGACCGAAACAGTTGCATCGCTGAACGCCACTTTCAATGAAGCGGCGGTTGTCGTCGTCACCCGTAATCTCGGGCTGACGGTTGCACAATCGACCGACCTTCGTTTGAAGATGCGGGACGCTGGCGCAAGCTATAAGGTTGCCAAGAACCGTCTTGCCAAAATCGCTCTTGAAGGAACGCAATATGGATCGGTAGCTGAATTGCTTACCGGCCCTACAGCGCTCGCCACATCGTCGGACCCGGTTGCAGCTGCAAAGATTGCTGTCGAGTTCGCAAAGACCAATGACAAACTTGAAATTGTCGGCGGCGCGATGGGTGGCACGTTCCTTGATGTAAACGGTGTAAAGGCGCTGGCTTCGTTGCCATCGCTCGACGAACTGCGCGGCACGCTTATCGGGCTTCTCCAAGCACCGGCAACGAAGCTTGCACAGCTGTCGACCGCACCTGCTGCGAAATTGGCACGCGTTTTTGGTGCCTATGCTGACCAAAAGGCAGCATAACTTTTTTGAATTAAACCGGCTGCGTCCCATGGTTTTAACCGGCTGGGCGGGCCCTACAGATATGACAGAAAATCGGAGTGTTATTTAAATGGCTGATATTGAAAAGCTCGTAGACCAACTTTCGGCATTGACCGTTCTTGAAGCGGCTGAACTTGCTAAGGCTTTGGAAGAAAAGTGGGGCGTTAGCGCCGCTGCTGCTGTTGCTGTTGCTGGCCCTGCTGCCGCTGCTGCACCAGCTGCTGAAGAGCAGACTGAATTTGACGTTATCTTGACCGGCGACGGCGGCAACAAGATTGCAGTCATCAAGGAAGTCCGTGCGATCACCAACCTTGGTCTGACCGAAGCAAAGGCTCTTGTTGAGTCCGCGCCAAAGGCGATCAAGGAAGGCGTAAACAAGGCAGAAGCCGAAGACATCAAGGCGAAGATCCTTGCAGCCGGCGGAACCGTCGAACTGAAGTAATTCGGTTTCCCTTACGGGATATAAAATGGGGCGGCCTAGCGATAGGCTGCCCCTTTTTTATTGCCGCGCGTTCGGCATCAATAAACACACATGTTCCGGCCCCTTTTCTTTTGAAAATTCTGCAGGTTGCGGGCAGTCATGGCGCATGAATAGCAACGCCGACCTCGCCGCCTTGATTCGCAACATTCCGGACTATCCCAAACCGGGCATCATGTTCCGCGACGTCTCCAGCCTGCTGCTCGACGCCGACGGCTATCACATGACCATTGATCGGTTAGCGGCGCTGGTGGACCCGGATACGCAGCTTGTCGCGGGTATTGAGGCACGCGGCTTTATCGTGGCGTCTGCTCTGGCTTATGTGCTGGGCCTTGGCCAATTGATGCTGCGCAAGCCCGGGAAGCTGCCCGGCGAAAAAATCGGCACGGATTACACGCTCGAATATGGCACCGACCGCATTGAAATGCATGTCGGCCATGTGCAGCCTGACCAGAAAGTCCTGCTGGTTGACGATTTGATTGCCACGGGCGGCACGGCATTGGCGGGCGTCGACTTAATCCAGCAAGGCGGCGGCAGGGTTGAACAGGCATTGTTCATCGTTGACCTGCCTGACCTCGGCGGCGCGGCCAAGTTGCGCGCCCAAGGTGTGCGGGTGGCATCGCTGATTGGTTTTGACGGCGATTAAGCGCGCCACAATATTCCGTTTAACCTTGCGGATAACGTGCAGCGCATGTCTTAATTTTTGATGGCTCAGGCCGCGTCCCACTGACTTCAAAACGGGCGATATATCCACCCAATTTCAATTGTTCGGTAAAACCGGTCAAACGATAGCCCACGGCATCAAATTCGCAGAACAATAGCTTTGGCGGAATACCGTGTTGGGCGGTGGGTCGATCGCGGTCAACGACAATGACCTCTCCGCCCTTGGCGAGCGCGGGCCGCATGCGCCATAGGAACGCATAGGGCTCCCCTATTTCATGATACATATGCACCATGAAAACGCGGTCAAAGCTGTTTTCTGGCAACCGGGGATCATCCAGAGCGCCTTCCTTGATCGCAACATTATCGAGCTGTTCGCGTGCAACGCGGTCACCAAGTCGGTCAAGCGCATCGCGATTGATATCCTGCGCAAGCACGCGCCCTTTTGGCCCAACGCGGTCCGCAAGGCGGATGGTGTAATAGCCTTCACCTGCCCCGATATCGGCCACAGTGGTCCCAAGCTGGATCCCCGCCCAATCCATCACGAATTCGGCCTCTCCGGCTTCATCACGCGCTGCCTCAGTCGAAAATTCGGTATCGCCCGCTGTGGACACCAGACGTTCCGCGCGCGGAAATGCTGCGGCGCTCTCGCTGCGTTCGTCTGCCTTCTCTTCTGGTGTGCAGCCGCTCGCAAATAGCAGCGGGACCGCGATGATGCTCAGCAAGCGCAAACGGGCGTTCGTGCGCATCCTCAAACCGTCTTACGCGTCGGCCATTACAGCCGCAGGGGTCGCAGCCTGTTGATCGAAGTTCAGGAAAACGTCCTTCACCCAATGTGGCAAGGGAATGGGGCGATGCGTATCGAGGTCGACATGCACGCTGACGAGGTCAACTGTGGCGCGCAAATCGTCTGAGCCATCTTCGGTAATGCCGTGGATTTCGACGATTTGAGTCATGCTGGTCCGACCAGTCGCAACCGTGCGCGCCATAACATCAATAAGCTCGTCCGGCTTGATCGGCGCAAACCATGTGACGGTCGCCTTTTTGACATGGAACTCCAAAGGCGCGCCATCGGCATAATCGCGGAATTTCGCTGCGCGCCAATATTCGGTAACCGCGACATCGGCATAATCGAGATAGCGCGCGTTAAAGACAACGCCTTGCGCGTCCGTCTCTGACCAGCGCACGCGGAAACGGTGATGGAAAGCAAACTCGGTACGCGCCATGTCAGATTGCCTTTGATTGGCCAGGGGTGTTGACCCCCATTGATTGCAGATACCGTTTCACGTTCCGTGCGGCCTGACGCAGGCGATGCTCATTTTCAACCATAGCGATGCGGACATAGCCTTCGCCGTCCTCGCCATATCCAACACCCGGCGCGACCGCGACCTTCGCTTCGGTCAGCAACTGTTTGGAGAACTCAAGGCTGCCCAAATGCGCAAGCGCCGGTGGCAAGGGTGCCCATGCGAACATCGACGCCTTTGGTGGAGGAATGTCCCAGCCTGCACGGCCAAATGCCTCAACAAGGATATCGCGGCGCTTGTGATAGAGCTGGCGATTTTGTTCAACAATGTCTTGCGGGCCATTTAATGCAGCGCACGCCGCAGCCTGTATCGGCGTAAATGCGCCGT
>JAIXYC010000121.1 GCA_027490455.1 Sphingomonadales bacterium | reverse complement strand
GCGCCAAACTATAGGGCTGCCAGCCCGGATTGCCGGTGCGTGCAAAGCGCACAAACGCATCCATGATCCGCACGCTCATAGCCCGTTGATCAATTGAGGGTTCGGGAACGGTGCCGAACGAGAGCCCGATATCGTCGGTGTGTTTGGCCTGTTCAAAATCGAGTTGATACACAAAGGCAGGGGCGCCTGCTTTTGCACGTTCCTCTGCCTCGATAACCTGCCCACGCCAACTGCGCGCTGTTGTCACGATGCGGTGGAATAAATCTAAAGGCGACGCATCCGGATATTGCAATCGGAATTGCCGAACCACCCATTCGGGCTGCGCATCAATCCGCATTTCCGGGGCAATGCGGCGCGCCAGATTATCGAAATCAAGCCCGGCCAATTGCTTGGCATTCGGCGCGTAAAATGCCCGCGATTCCAGCACCGTATTCCCCAACATCATGGGGACGTCCAATGATTGCGGCGCTGCGTCTGGCCAGAATGGATGGCGGTGCAAATGGCGCATATCGAGCACTGGCCCCATATACACGCCGCCGCCCAATATGGGATCTTGCGCCGACAAGGCCGCGACCAACTGTTCGACCGACGCTGTTGCGGGATCTTGTCCGTTCAGTGCGGCCTGAAGCGCGGCCGCGCGCTTTTCTGCGTTCAAGGGGCCTGTCGCGGTTACCTGCTGGCCGCTCATGGTAATAGCCTTGTGGAACAGGCCTTTGGCTGCAGGCATTGCCATCAAAGTCGCAATTTTCGCGCCGCCGCCCGATTGGCCAAAGACCGTCACATTTTTGGGGTCACCGCCAAATTCGGCAATATGCGCCTGAATCCATTGCAGCGCGAGGATCAGGTCCAATTGCCCCACATTGCCGCTGTCGGGAAAACGTTCGGGCACATATAAATAGCCAAAGGCATTGAGCCGATGGTTGACGGTCACGACAACAACATCGCCATGCGTTGCCAGCGCCGCGCCGTCATTTACAGGGTCCGTGACGCTTCCCGTTGAATAGGCTCCGCCATGGAAATAGACCATGACCGGTCGGGGCTGCTTTGCCTTTGCCTTCGGCGCCCACAGATTGAGGAACAGGCAATCCTCGCTTGCCGGAAGGTAGCGGTTGCCGGGCTGCGGACAGGCCGGTCCGAATGACGCAAAATTGCCAACCGACGGTGCAACAAATGGCACCGCACGCGGCGCAGCGAAGCGTTCGGCGACGCCGTATCTGATGCCTTTTGAAATGCGGAGATGTGATTGCGCTTTGGACGCATATGTCGGCACCGCAGCGATGGCCATTGCCCCGCCCAAGACAGCCCGGCGGCTGAAATGGTTAGCGCCGGACGTCAAGATTTCCGTCGACAAACGCGTCGATGTCAGCCTGCCCAAACAAACTCGCATCACCCGGCAAGGAATGTTTGAGGCATGTCAGCGCAAGGCCCGTCTTCGCCAAAGCGTCCGCATCACCGCCTGCAAAATACGCATGCAGCACACCGGCGGCAAAAGCATCGCCTGCGCCAATGCGGTCGATAATGCCGGTGACATCAACCTCGTCCGTTTGCGCAAAGCTGTCGCGCAAATCGACACGCGCGGACAATTGGTGATGATCCGCGCTGACGAGATGCCGCGCGGTCGACGCAATCAGTTTTAACGATGGGAATGCATCAAAAGCAGCCTGTGCCGCTTCCCGCCTGCGGTCGGCGCCGTCGCCGGAGAAATCCTTACCGAGGACCAAAGATATATCGCGGTGATTGCCGAACAATATATCCGCCATGCCAATCAAGTCGCTCAATATCGCGCGCGGGTTGCTGTCCCAACGTTCCCACAACATCGCGCGATAATTGCCATCGAATGAAATCGGCACGCCCAGGCGCACCGCCGCTTTTGCCGCCGCTAATGCGGCCTCGGCAGATTGCGGCCCGAGTGCCGGCGTAATGCCCGACAAATGCAGCATCTGTGCATGTGCGAGCAGTTCATCCCAATCAAAGTCCGCTGCGGTCGCCTGCGCGAAGCTTGAACCCAAGCGGTCATAGACGATTTCAGAAGCACGAAGCCCCGCGCCCTGCGCCAGAAAATACAGACCCATGCGTCCGTCGCGAATCTGAACCTTTTTGCAGTCGACACCATGCGCGCGGATCGATGACACCGCGCCGCGTCCCAACGCATTGTCGGGAACCGCGCTGATCATTGTCGTCGCATGCCCCAAATGTACAAGGCCAACGGCAACATTTGCCTCAGCACCACCCACTTGGATATCAAAGGATGGCGACTGCATCAGCAGCTCCCGCCCGGGGGCCGTTAGCCGAATAAGCAATTCACCGAAGAAAACGACTGGCTTTGACATTACCGGACGTTAGCGCGCCAACCAGCCGCCATCAACGGCCAGAATGTGGCCATTGACATAGTCGGCAGCAGACGACGCCAAAAACACGGCGGCACCGCCAATATCTTCGGCCTTACCCCAACGTCCAGCCGGAATGCGCTCAACGATTTGACGGTTACGGTTTTCATCGGCTTGCAGGGCTGCCGTATTATTGGTTTCGATATAGCCCGGTGCAATCGCGTTTACATTAATGCCCTTTGCCGCCCATTCATTGGCCATCGCCTTGGTCAAACCGCCCACGCCAGATTTTGACGCGGTGTAGCTCGGCACGCGAATGCCACCCTGAAAGGTCAGCATCGACGCGATGTTGATGATCTTACCAGAACCTTGCGATATCATGCCTTTGGCCGCAGCCTGCGACAGGAAGAACAAGGTTTTAAGATTGGTGTCGATGACCGCATCCCAATCTTCTTCGGTAAAATCCACCGCATCATTCCGGCGGATGATCCCGGCGTTATTCACCAAGATATCCAACCGCCCGAATGCCGCCTGTGTTTCATCAACGACGCGCGCGACGGGCTCAATAGAAGACAGGTCAGCGGTAATGTTCACCGACTTGCGTCCATTTGCTTCGATCAAGGCCAGCGTTTCTGTTGGCGCGGAGCGACCCGCGACGGCAACATCAGCGCCCGCTTTTGACAAGGCGACGGCGATTGCCTGACCAATGCCCGTATTGGCGCCAGTGACCAGCGCCGTTTTGCCCGAAAGATCAAATGGCGCGGTCATATCAGGCTGCCACGCTCCGCAGATAGGCGGACATTTCTTCATCCTGCGAATTGGCGTAGAAATATTCGGCGAAGCGTTCACCGGCAATCGCAGCCTTCAGCAGATCCTGATCAACCGTTTTGAGGACGGTCAGCATGTCGCGGCAAGAAGCCGCCTTTACATCCTTCAATATGCCCCGGTTGGCAGCCATGAAGTGCGCGCGCTCTTTGGGGTAACCCGCGCCGCCTTCATTTTCGAAAATCTTGCGGTAGCAATCTTGCAGGTTCAGTTCGGCTGCCCAGCCAAACCCTTTTGCATAAGGCATCGACATCGCGTTGCCGTCGTTGATCTGGCTGAACAAAAACGCATCGGTCGGGTCGATCACAAGGCCACAGAACACGCCAGGCATTGCGTTGCATGCCAACATGGAACCCATGCCAGTGCCGCAACCCGTCACGACAAAATCAGCCGCTTTGGAGTTCAGCAAAATTCCGGCAAGCAAACCGTTCATGACATAGGTCAGCGAAGCGCTATCCTCTGCGGTATACATGCCATAGTTAAAGACCTGATGGCCCAATGGCTCTGCGACTGCAATCAGTGCATCGTTAATGATGCTGTTCTTAGCCGCTTGGCTATTTTCGGTGATCAGCGCGATCTTCATAAAATGTCCTTTCCCGTCAAACCCGATGGTTTGTTATCAAAATCTGCAATGAAGGTAACCGGTGTCATCTGCAAGTGCAATATCGTCATTTCATTGGCGGAGCGACCGAACCGCGCCGTACCAGCGTCGACACGAAGGTCGATGGCTCTTGATCCTCTGGCGAGACAGACGTCGCATCGCCGATGATCTTAAGCGCTGCCGACCGGCCCATGGCAACAATGGGCCAACGCACCGTTGTCAGCGGCGGCCAAACCCGTGCGGCAATGGGCGTGTCGTCGAATCCGATGATCGATAATTCTTCCGGCACGGCGATGCCGCGTGACCGCGCCGCGAACAGAACGCCTGCGGCCATTTCGTCGTTGCACGCGAAAATCGCCGTCGGCCGCGGCTGCAAATCAAACAGGCTTTCGGCCGCAGCAATGCCCGATTCGAACGTATATTGCCCATCGGCGATCAAGCTGCGGGGCAGCTTTATACCCGCTTCGGCCAATGCGAATTCAAACCCGTCGCGCCTGACTTGCGCCGAGTTAAAACCATGCGGCCCGGAAATCAGCCCAATGCGGCGATGTCCCTGCGCGATGAGGTGACGAGTCGCCTCAATCACCGCATCCCTGTCATTGGACGCAACCATATGATCCGGATCATCCAACACGGACGATCCCATGCGGACATATTTGCAGTTCACCTCTTCACACAAGCGCGCGAGGGCATCTATTTCCGAAATAGGCGGCAATAAAACGACGCCATACAGCCGTTGTCGCACCAAAAAGCTGCGCACATCGTCAAGCATGTCCGGCGAACTCCTGTCCACCGGACGGACAACAAGTTCAAAGTCGGTGTCTCGCAGCGCCTCCAATATGCCTTGCTGCATATTGAGTATCATCTGCGCATTCGGGTTGTCGTGGACAAGGCCAATCAGGAAATTGCGGCCCAACGCCAGCGCACGCGCCTGTGGATTGGGGACATATCCGGTCTCCCGAATAACCGCCTCAATCTTTTCCCGCGTATCATCATGCAAGGAGCCAGAACGGTTTATGACGCGGCTAACGGTCTTTTTCGACACCCCGGCAAGCCGTGCGATATCGTTGATCGTCGGCTTTGACACCGCCATGTTCCGAGGTTTTGGGACGCTCTTCATATTGACTGCATAGCAAGAATTGCATGTCGATACAGCAAAAGTTGCGAACAATATTTGGCGCATCCTTGCAAATGACACCGGTTTCCCATAACAGTGGCGATAATGAGATTTTCAATGAGGGACGCAGATTATATCTGCGCAAACGGTCGTCGATGATGCCAACAGAAATTGCCAACCAATTTGTTGCAGCGCGGCGTCACGGCCGTCATCTGCCGGAATATCCGGGCCCCATTCCTCAAAGCTTGTCGGCTGCTTACGCGGTTCAGGACGCAGCGATTCATGCGACTGGCCAGTCTGTCATTGGATGGAAAGTCGGGCGTATTTTTCCGCCGCTGTCTGAAAAATTTGGCGCGAACCGTCTGGCCGGCCCTATCTTTACCGCGCACACTTTGTCGGCGGATGCCGTGGCGTCTGGCAACATATTCACCGGCGGATTTGGCGCGGCCGAGGCCGAGTTTCTGATCAAGATCGGCTCCGACCTGCCGCTTGGTAAGCAGGATTACACGCTGGAAGACGCCGAACGCCAGATCGCGGCGGTTCATGTCGGCATCGAAATTGCAAGCTCGCCCTTGCCCACCATCAACGAGTTGGGACCAGCCGTGACCGTTTCGGATTTCGGCAACAATAACGGCTTGATCATTGGCCAAGCGATACCCGATTGGCAGAACAGCAACTTTGCCGACTGGGACGTTCGGTTGGAAATTGATGGCAACGTCGCCGGAAGTGGCTCGGCCAACGCCTTCCCCGATGGCCCGCTCGGCGCTGTGCGCTTTCTGCTCAACAATTTGGGTGAACGCGGCATAGCCATCAAAGCGGGCACATGGATTTCGTCGGGCGCCGTGACGGGCGTGCATCAGGTTACGCCTGGTCAATCGGTACAGGCATTTTTTGACACATCATTGCTGGTAAGCTGCACAATCGAGGCCGCGCCAATCGTTTGAATACATCTATGAGAGGAGGATTTATGGAGACCGCTTCAATTCCGGAACGAACTGGCCGATATCGCTGGGCGATCATAGCCCTCTTATTCTTCGCAACGACGGTCAATTATATTGACCGCACCATGCTCGGGCTGCTCGCGCCCACGCTGCAGACCGAATTAAATTGGAACGAGGACGATTACGGAAATATCGTCACCGCATTTCAGGCGGCATATGCGCTTGGATTTTTGTTCATGGGCTATGTCATCGACAGATTTGGCCCGAAGATTGGGTATTCGATTGCCATTACGATCTGGACGGTTGGCCATGTCGCCCATGGCTTTGGCGGCTCGGTCGCATCATTCATGGCCGCCCGTGCGGTTCTGGGTATCGGTGAGGCAGGCCATTTTCCGGCCGTCGTGCGTGCCAGCAGCGAGTGGTTCCCGCAAAAGGAACGCGCTTATGCCATTGGCTGGGTCAACTCCGGTACAACCATTGGCGTCATCCTAACCGCGCCGACCTTATGGCTGTTTATGCAGGCCTTTGGGCTCGGCTGGCGCGAGACATTTATTTACTCGGGCCTGTTCGGCGTTGTACTGCTTGGGCTTTGGCTGTGGCTATACAGCAACCCGCGCGAAAGCGGCAAAGTCAGCGAAGGCGAACTGAAGTGGATTGAACATGATCCGCCCGAAAAAATCGAAAAGATTGGCTGGAGCCGAATTGTCCGCAAGCGCGAAGCATGGGCCTTTGCGACCGCAAAGTTTCTGACCGACCCGGTTTGGTTCCTCATGCTGTTCTGGCTGCCGAAATATTTCAGCACGACCTATGACGTTGACCTTAAGATCGTGCTGTTGCCGATGATCCTGATGTATCTTCTGTCCGATGTGGGCAGCATTGCGGGCGGATGGTTCTCATCACGGCTTATTCAACGCGGGCGGACACCAAATTTCGCGCGCAAGGTCACCATGATTATTGCCGGCCTCTGTGTGCTCCCCTTGCTCTTTGTCACGGGCGTGAGCAACATGTGGCTCGCAGTTCTGCTCATCGGCATCGCACTGGCCGGGCATCAGGCGTTCTCCACCAACCTGCTGTCCATTCCGCCAGACATGTTCCCGAAACGGGCCGTGGGCAGCGTGATTGGTCTTGGCGGATTTGCCGGAGGCATTGGCGGCATGATTATGGCGAAGTCGACGGGCTTGGTTCTGGACGCGACCCAAGGCAATTACACCATCATCTTTGCGATGTGCACCACGGTGTATTTCCTCGCGGTTGCGGCCATCCATTTGCTGTCGCCGCGCCTTGCAAAGGTTGAAGTGCAATAGGCTATGACGCCACGCTTCATCATTGCCAATGCGCGCGATAATGTTGCGATAGCCATTGCTGACCTTGCCGCCGGCGATGTCCTGACAAACGGGTGCGTTGTCGTCGAACCCATATCGGCCGGTCATAAGGTTGCCTTGACCGCGATTGCCAGCGGCGACGCGGTTATCAAGCTTGGCCAACCCATCGGCCTTGCGTCCGAAGCCATTGCGGCAGGTGCACATGTGCATAGCCACAATTTGCATTTCGCACGCACAGCGGCGGGCAGCGAGACGGGGGTCGACCTGCGCACCCCCGAACCGATCGCGGCCAGCTTCGACGGGTTTGTTCGTGCCGATGGTCAAATTGGCACACGCAACTTCATCGGCATTTTGACGTCGGTGAACTGTTCTGCGACGGTGGCGCGCCGTATTGCGGCCCATTTCACGCCGGAGCGTCTGGCCGCCTTTCCTTATGTCGACGGCGTCGTCGCCTTCACCCACCATTCGGGATGCGGCATGGCGAAGGACGGCCGCGGCATTGAAAATCTGCGTCACACCATCACGGGATACGCCACGAACCCCAACTTCGCCGGCGTCCTTTTGGTGGGGCTTGGCTGCGAAGTGAACCAAATTCAGGACATACCCGGCTTTCGCGGGGATGCGCTGAATATTCAAGACGCGGGCGGCACTGCTGCGGCGATCAGCGCAGGCATAGAGATTGCGGAGCGCCTTGTCCGCAGCGCCAACTTATGTCGCCGCCAATCGGTCTCCGCTGCTAACCTCACCATCGGTCTGCAATGCGGTGCGTCCGACGGCTATTCCGCGATTACCGCAAACCCGGCGCTGGGCGCAGCAGTCGATCGGCTGGTGGCCGCAGGTGGCCGCGCCATCTTGTCCGAAACGCCCGAAATTTATGGTGCTGAGCATCTGCTCGTGCGCCGGGCTATGTCGCCAGACGTTGCGGATACGCTCGCCGATCGGCTTGTCTGGTGGGAGGAATATGCAGCGCGCGATGGCGCTAGCCTCGACAACAACCCGTCGCCGGGGAACAAGGCG
>JAIXYC010000037.1 GCA_027490455.1 Sphingomonadales bacterium | reverse complement strand
GTGTAAATCTTGTTGAGCTTGACCATGTCGGATGCCGCCCGCTTATTGCGAGCCGGCGACCACGACGAGCACAGCAAGCAAAACGATCGTAATTGCCTGCCATTTGACGCGGGCAAACATCATCTTGTTCTGCACGGTAAGCGATTTGGGCAGGCCCGCTTCGTCAACATCTGCTGGTCGCAAATTGGCGAACGCATGAAGGCCACGGATAAGTGCAAATGCCACAGCACCAGCAGCGCCAATGGTGAGGAGAACCAACAAAATAGTCATCGGGAGAAATCCTTGTCCGGGGCCAATACCCCGCTGCGCCTATTTAGGCGTGAAATAGCAAGATTCCAAGCGGTAGCGTTCCCTGACGCAAATTATTAATAAGTCCATCGCCGCATTCGCCCGCCAACCGCCGGTCCGACAGCGCAGGTGAGGATTTGCTCTTCGCCAGTTTTTCACCGCTCGCGTCCAACAACAGCGGATGGTGCCAATATGTGGGTTCAGGCAAATCCAACAGTTTCTGCAGCAGCCTGTGGATCGCGGTATATCCGAAAAGGTCTTGGCCTCGCACGACATGCGACACGCCATCGGCGGCATCATCTATCGTCGCGGCCAGATGGTATGATGCCGGCGCATCTTTGCGCCACAGAACAACGTCGCCAAATGCCATGGGGTCCGCAAATTGCGGTCCAGCCGCCAAATCCATCCAATGCAACAGCCCCGACCGCGCCAATGCTTTGGCCATATCAATCCGCAAGCTATGAGGTATGGCCGGGTCAATGTCGCTGTCCCGGCACGTTCCGGGATAATGGGGGCCATCTGGACCATGCGGCACCGGCTTATGTTTCAGCGCATGGGCAATATCGCTTCGCGTACAGACGCAGCGGTACAGCAGCCCGTCCGCGATCAACTGGTCACGCGCCGCTTCATATCTTGCAATGTTCTGCGATTGAAATTGCACAGCGCCGTCATGATGAAGCCCAAGCCAGTCCATATCCGACAGTATCGCCGCGACATGATCGGCACGGCTGCGTGTGCCGTCAATATCTTCAATCCGCAGATGGAACTGACCATCCAAAGTACGCGCAAAATCATGCGCGCATAATGCCGAAAAGGCATGCCCCAGATGCAAGCGCCCATTGGGACTCGGCGCGAACCGCGTCACCACTGCGCCATCATATTGCGGCAGCGCAGGCAGATATTGCTTCAAAAAGTCATCCGCGCTCAAAAAACATATCCCCAAAAAATACCATATCCGGTGCCTTTGCCCTCTTGACGTCACCATATGTGCAAATAGGTTGATGACTGTCAGATTGCTGTAACGTTGATACGCTTAAAGCATGTATGACATAAAGGGAGTAGGGTTCGACTTATGTTGCATACCGGAACTTTCGAAGCAGCGGGCCGCGCAAGGCACCCGGAGAACTGCCCGGCATTGGTACTCAACGCCGATTACACGCCGTTGAGCTATTATCCATTGAGCCTATGGCCATGGCAAGCCGCCATTAAGGCGGTGTTCCTCGACAAGGTCGACATCGTTTCCAACTATGATCGGCATGTCCATAGCCCAAGACTGGATATGAAAATCCCGTCGGTTATCGCGCTGCGGCAATATGTGAAGCCGTCGGAATATCCTGCATTCACCCGATTCAACCTATTCCTGCGTGACAAGTTTGAATGCCAATATTGCGGATCGGGCGACAATCTGACTTTTGACCATATCGTTCCGCGCCGTTTGGGCGGCATAACGAGCTGGGAAAATGTCACAACAGCTTGCCTACACTGCAACCTGAAAAAAGGTGGCCGCACGCCAAAGCAAGCGCATATGCAGCTGAACATGGCCGCAATCCGCCCCACCAGCTGGCAATTGCAAGACAGGGGCCGTGCTTTCCCGCCAAACCATCTGCACGAAACATGGCACGACTGGTTATATTGGGATATTGAGCTGCAGGGTTAAGCTTAATCGGTAACCGTCAACGCCGGCACCGCCCGCGCCGCATCTTCAGGCGTAATTCCCGGCGGAGGTGCAGCAGCGATACGTTCTTCACCGCGCATAACGCGTCCGGCCCGTTTGATAGCATCGCGTAGCCGTGGATACACGCCGCAACGGCACAAATTCGTGATGGCCGCGTCTATTTCTTCATCCGTTGGGTTGCTGCTTTTCTTAAGCAACACCGCGCCCGCCATGATGATACCCGGAATGCAAAAGCCGCATTGCGGCACGTTGCTGGCGACAAACGCCTGTTGCAGCGGATGGCTGCGGTCACGGCTGAGGCCTTCGATGGTCGTGACAAAACGTCCTTCGGCTTCGGCAATCGTGACCAGGCAAGACCGTATCGCCTCCCCGTCGACTTCCACAATGCACGCGCCGCAATCGCCATTGCCGCAACCATATCTGGTTCCGGTCAAGTTCGACGCATCACGCAAAGCCCACAAAAGCGGGGTTTGCGGGTCCATTTTATACTGGACCGGGCGATCATTGACGGTGAATTTGGTCATGCAGCCCCATTATAGCCATGCGGAACGCGTTTCAGCATCTTATTTGAGACCCCGAAACACAGTCACCAACGGAGAACAGCATTCAGGGGGCGGAGTGATTAATCCCGCCAGCTTTTATCGATCTGGTCAACCTTGCGCACCATTGCATCAAATTCAACGCGGCCCGAACCGCCCGGAGGTGATGCCATATACAGGTCGCGCTGGTGCACGGCGATGACCTCAGGCGGCACTGTAATGGCCTTGCCCATTTGCATCGTTGCAATCTGTTGCTCGCACGCCCGCTGGAGCGCCCAATATTTTATAAACGCATCGGGCAATGTCTTGCCCATCACGACAGGACCGTGATTTTTGAGCATCAATATCCGCTTGTCGCCCAGATTTTGGACCAATCGCGTGCCTTCTTCCTCACGCACCGTTACGCCCTCGAAATCATGATAAGCCAGCTGGCCCATAAAGTTGCAGGCATAGAAATTGACTGGCTGCAATCCGCCCTCAAGGCTGCACACAGCAACCGTGGCAGTTGTGTGGGTATGGATAATGGCATGGGCATCGGGCAAGGTGCGATGGAACAGGCTATGCTGGACAAAGCCCGCCTTATTGACATGCCATGGGTTATCGGCATCGATCTTGTTGCCATCAATGTCGATCTTAATCAGGCTGGAAGCGGTGATCTCACCAAAGTGCATGCCATAAGGGTTGATCAAAAAAGCGCCGTCTTCGTCAGGCACCTTCACCGTAATGTGGTTAAACACCAGTTCGTCCCAACCGAACATCGAAAATATCCGATAGCAGGCCGCAAGCTCCTGACGGGCGGTCCATTCAGCTTCGCTATATTTGCTGTTCGACTTCAATTGGGTTGCCATGCGCACTCTCCTATCATTCGTTGCGTTGCTTTATGAAACGAACATTGCACGAGGGCAAGGGGCTGGGCGCAGCAAAAAGGCCGACGGATTTTCTCTGCCCTCATGGTTAAAAGCGCCATTTTCGCTTGATATTTAAGGGCGACCTAGTTAGGGGCCACCTCAACACGCCGCCTGTGAACGCGGCGATTTTCGTTTTTAGCCTTTCAAAGTGGCCGTTTTAAGCCATTTTGCCGATTCGATCCGGAGTTGAGTTTTTTATGCAGATCATGGTTCGCGACAATAATGTTGATCAAGCCCTACGCGCGCTTAAGAAGAAGCTGCAGCGTGAAGGCGTGTATCGCGAAATGAAGCTGCGTCGTCACTTCGAAAAGCCATCGGAAAAGCGCGCGCGTGAAAAGGCAGCTGCTGTTCGTCGTGCCCGCAAGATGGAGCGCAAGCAGCAGGAACGTGACGGCGCGAAATAAGCGCCTGCGACCCGCAACAAGGAAGGCGCCTTTTATGGCGCTTTTTTTGTGTCTGGAATCCCTGCTAGTTTCTGCTAGTCAGCGCGCAACTTAGCCAACAGGAAATGTGTATGTCCGTAACTGCCGTCCCGATTCTTCCGCTCAAAAAAGGCACGATGACCAAATATTGGGCAGCGATTGCGCTCGTGCTCGCTGCCGGTGGCAGTTTGGCATATTGGGGCACAAGCGACGTGCGGCAGGAATATGGCGATATCGTCACCACGCCGACAGGATTGCGTTACAAGATTATCCAAACCGGCGAAGGCAAGTCGCCAACGGACAATGATGTTGTGCTCGTCAGCTACACAGGCATGTTGAAAGACGGCACGGTTTTCGACCAAAATCCTCAGGCCGGCTTTCCAGTCACTGGCGTTGTGCCCGGCTTTTCAGAAGGCCTTAAAATCATGCAGCGCGGCGGCAAGTATCGCCTGTGGATCCCGGCCGAGCTTGGCTATGGCCCAGAAGATCAGCGTAATCCGCAAACCGGCCAAGTCGCCATCCCCGGTGGTAGCGAGCTAACCTTTGATGTCGAACTGTTAGAGTTCAAATCACGCGCAGAAATCGAAGCCATGCAAAAGCAAATGCAGGAAATGCAACAGCAGCAAGGTGGACAGGACAGCGGCGCACCGCAGGGCCTACCGCCCGAAATTCAGGCACAAATTGATGCACAGATGCGGGCCCAACAGGGGCAATAATGCCGCCCCGAAAGCACCCAATAGCTACGGATGCTATCGGGAATTGCTTAATTTAGCCCGCTATTAAGCGCAAACTGAAATCCTTGAATGGCAGTTGTCAGCTTGGCAGCCAGCCCTTAGGATGTCGTTTGCAAGCGGTTATGACCGGAAAGTTCCAACGTTGAGCATCACCAATATCGTCGCAGTCGCTCTTTTATCGGGGACCCCGCAGCTTCCGCCTGTGGTAGAGCCAGTTATTGCATTGGAAACTGCTGCCGCCCCCACACCTGCGCCCGAGCAAGGTACCACAGCCACGGTGCCGCCATCCACAGATGGGACGGAGGTTCCGTCGCAATCTCCGAATACACAAACGACCGTCGGACCCGTTACACCGGTTGCTGCCGAAAAGGACACGATCGTTGTCACCGCAAATCAGGGACCCCCGAAAGGCGACCCGATTGCGGTCGTGAACGAAGTCTCGTTCGGCGCGGTACAGTCGGTCGATAAAGCCATTATCGCGCCGATCGCGTACGGGTATCGAGATGGATTACCCGCCCCGATCCGCGACGGCTTGCATAATGTTCTAAACAACTTGGACGAACCCATCGTCTTTGTGAATTTTCTGCTGCAGCTCAAGATTGGGAAAGCCGCTGAAACCGTCGGTCGATTTGCCATCAACTCAACCATCGGCGTTGCTGGGCTTTTTGATTTCGCTAAAAAGCATCCCATCAACCTGCCACGCCGCTCAAACGGCCTCGCAGACACATTAGGATATTATGGCGTTGGCCCTGGACCCTATTTATATCTACCTTTAATTGGGTCGACCACCGTTCGTGATGTTCTCGGGCGCGTCGTGGATCTTTCGCTTTTACCAGCAGCGGTTGGTAAGCCATTTAGCAATCCCATTGTCTCGGCAACCAAAGGCGCGCTCTCCTCGATTGACGACCGTGTCGAAAATGATGTGATTTTGACCCGGGTGCAGGAAAGCGGAAATCCGTATGCGGCAATGCGCGAATATTATCTGATGAAACGCCGGGCAGAGATTGATGTTCTGAAAGGCAAAAGAGCCGACGCCAATATAGACCTCAACGAATTAGAGTTTCTGGATTCTTTACCAGCGCCAACCAAACAGCCGCCTGCTCCAAAATCCCAATAACAAACGCCACGGCATCATTACTCTAAAGCGTGGCGAAAAACACAATCGTTGCAACGGCCATCACCCCCGTTGCGATCCATCCGGTAATGGTCGCGCGGCGTCCCAATGTCAGCCGCCCCATCGCGCGCGGGTTGCGCACGATGAGCATCATCATCACCATCAACGGCGCGGCAAGCACACCATTGACGACAGCGGCCCAATATAACGCACGCGCGGGGTCGATGCCGACATATTGCAACGACACGCCAAGCAAGGTTGTTACAGCTATTGTTCCGTAAAACAGGCGTGCCTTCGTTGGCTTGGCATCAAGGCTTCCTGCCATGCCGAACATTTCCGTCACCGCATAAGCGGCTGAACCGGCAAGCACAGGCACCGCAAGCAGGCCCGTTCCGATGATACCCAGCGCGAATAATGCAAAGGCGAAATTTCCCGCAATGGGCCGCAATGCTTCGGCCGCCTGTGCCGACGTTTCGATATCGCGAATGCCATTGGCATGCAGCGTCGCGGCGGTTGCAAATACAATGGCCAGCGAGACGATCGAGCTGAACGCCATGCCCGTCAGCGTGTCGATACGGATGCGTTTTAATTCAGGT
>JAIXYC010000160.1 GCA_027490455.1 Sphingomonadales bacterium | reverse complement strand
CCGAAGAGGCCAAGCGCAGCTATGGCCGCGTTCTCGTCCGACCAACAGGACAGCGCGCCATCGTTCTGAAACAGCCCGTCGGACCCGTTGCCGCGTTTTCACCGTGGAATTTCCCGGTCAATTTGATGTGCAAAAAATGGCTGCGGCGCTCGCTGCGGGCTGCTCGATCATCGCCAAGCCACCGGAAGAAACGCCCGCAAGCACAAGCGGCATCATGCAGTGCGTCATCGACGGCGGCGTTCCGGGCAGTGTTGCCCAGCTGGTCTATGGCGTTCCCGATATGGTGAGCCGTCACCTGATCGCATCACCGATCATCCGCAAGGTCAGCTTCACGGGTTCCGTGCCCGTGGGCAAACATTTGCTGAAGCTTGCGGCGGACGGCGTCAAGCGCACCACGATGGAATTGGGCGGCCATGCGCCTGTGCTCATTTTCGATGATTGTGACCTTGAAAAGGCCATCACTTTGTCGGCGACCACCAAGTTCCGGAACGCCGGACAAGTGTGCATTTCTCCAACGCGTTTCTATGTGCAGGAAGGCGTCTACGACCGCTTTGTCGCTGGCTTTGCCGCGCATACGAAGACTGTGCAGGTTGGCAACGGATTGGACGCTGGCACCGTCATGGGGCCATTGGCCAATGCGCGGCGGCCCTCGGCTATCGCGGCCCTGGTGGAAGATGCAACCTCGAAAGGCGCGAAGCTGTTGGCGGGCGGCACGCGCGAGGAACCGGGCTATTTCTTTCAGCCCACAGTGCTCGCGGACGTTCCCATGTCGGCAGACGTCATGGACAATGAACCATTTGGCCCCGTTGCACTAATGCGGCCATTTAAGACGTTGGACGAAGCCATTGAACAGGCAAACCGCTTGCCCTTTGGCCTTGCGGCTTATGCCTTCACCGAAAACGCGCGGCAGGCGAACCTTGTGGCTGATGCTTTAGATACCGGCATGGTCGGCCTGAACAGCTTTGTGATTTCCATGCCTGACGCGCCCTTTGGCGGGGTGAAGGAATCCGGCTTTGGCAGCGAAGGCGGCCCCGAAGGTCTCGACAGCTATTATGTGACCAAAGCGGTCCATCAATATTGATACGGCGGCAGCTCTGGCTGATTGGTGGGCTGTGCGCTCTGGCGCTTGGCACCGTTGGTATAGCTCTGCCGTTGCTGCCGACCGTACCCTTTATGATATTGGCGGCGTTTTGCTTTGCGCGCAGCAGCCCGGCGCTTGAAGCCCGGTTGATGAATCATCCCGCGTTCGGGCATCATCTTGTTGCCTGGCGCGAAAAAGGGGTGGTGAGCAGACGCGGCAAATGGTCGGCAACGGCCGCCTTTGGCCTCAGCATAGCCATTGGCTTGATCACATTGGCATTGCCTTGGTCGTTAATACCACTTGGCGTTGCAATATTGTGTCTTGGTTGGATTTGGCGACAGCCCGAAGCCTAAATCGCTGCGTCGCGGACGATCGCGATCCCCGCCTCGCGTTGTTTCTTGAGATCCGCCTTCAACTTGGCGGGATCACGCGCAAACACGAAACCAAAGCTGACGCCGCCCTCCTTGCCGATGGTGGCATGGTGCAATTTATGCGCCTGAACCAGCCGCTTGGCATAACCACTGCGCGGCACATATTTGAAGTAACGCTGATGCACGAGGCCATCATGCACCACAGTGTAGATGATGCCGTAAAATAGCACGCCAAGGCCAATCCAAGTCGCAGGCTCCCAAGCTTTCTCGCCAAGCAACAAAGGGCTACCAATCGCAAATAAGGAGATGCTCGTAACCGCGCCAACAATCCCGTAAAGATCGTTCTTTTCCAGCGTGTTGTCATGTGGTTCGTGATGGTCACGGTGCCAGCCCCAGCCCCAGCCGTGCATGATATATTTATGGCTCGACCACGCCACCCATTCCATGACGAAGACGGTGCCAAGCACAATGAGGATGATGCTGATAACGCTCATGATGTTCCCATTAGACGCAAACAACGGAATATTGAAGTGCAACGATTGTCACCTCACTTGATTTCGTTGCAATCAGTTCTATGGCACTTTTATTATGTCCACACCGCAAACACTGTACGAAAAAATCTGGAACGCCCATGTTGTCGAACAACGCGACGATGGTACGTGCCTGATCTTCATTGACCGCCACCTTGTGCACGAAGTGACCAGTCCGCAGGCTTTTGAAGGCCTAAGGGCGGCAGGGCGCCGTGTCCGCCGGCCCGATTTGACATTGGCTGTGCCTGACCACAACCTGCCCACCACCGCGCGTCTGGATAGCCACGGACAACCGATCCCGATTGCAGACCCCGAAAGCGCCCAGCAATTGGAAGCGCTGGAGCGAAACGCACCGGAGTTCGGCATCGACTATATCAATGCCACCGATGCCAAGCAGGGTATCGTCCATGTTGTCGGGCCGGAACAGGGCTTTTCCCTTCCAGGCACGACGATTGTGTGCGGCGACAGCCACACCGCTTGCCATGGCGGCCTTGGCGCGTTGGCATTCGGCATTGGTACGTCTGAGGTCGAGCATGTTTTGGCCACACAGACGCTCCAACTGACCCGTTCAAAGTCCATGGAAGTCCGCGTCGAAGGCGAATTGCGCGCAGGTGTCTCCGCCAAGGATGTGGTGCTGCACATCACGGGCGTGCTTGGTGCGGCCGGCGGCAGCGGCCATGTGATCGAATATACCGGATCCGTCATCCGCGCGCTCAGCGTCGAAGGGCGACTGACCATTTCCAACATGGCCATTGAACATGGCGCGCGTGCGGGCCTGGTGGCACCCGACGACACCACTTTTGCGTATATCAAGGGCCGGCCTATGGCGCCGGCGGGTGCAAATTGGGACGCAGCGGTTGCCTATTGGCGTACGCTCGCGACCGATGCGGGTGCAACTTATGACAAGGTCGTATCGATTGATGCCGCCGATATCGCACCCAGCGTCACATGGGGTACCAGCCCCGAAGATGTGTTGCCGATTACAGGCATCGTGCCCGATCCGTCCGCCTTTGCCGATCCGTCCAAGCAGGAAGCCGCACGCAAATCGTTGGATTATATGGGGCTGACGCCCGGCACACGGATGACCGACATCGAAGTGCAGAATATCTTCATCGGCAGCTGCACCAACAGCCGCATCGAAGATCTG